>JARYLJ010000018.1 GCA_029907705.1 Methanomicrobiales archaeon | reverse complement strand
GAGATCCTGTCAGGATACGGGAACTCAATTTACAGCTTAAGGTGTACACTGCCGTGGAAGGAGCTGTTATAGGGCTGGAGAGAATTGCCATTGCGTTGCTGCTGTTCTGCTTCATCATACTGGGAACGGCAAGTGCCCAGGTAACCTGCCCCTCAAACTGCATCTGCCTGGGAGCGGAAGAGGCGAAGCAGATGGGAGCGGCTACATTCTGCGGGGGCAAGCAGATCCTCTGTGGCTACGATGCGAAGCAGAACCCCAAGTACTGTTATGAAAAACCGGTGACGACGAAGGCCCCGCCAGCGTGTCCGGAGGGATGTATCTGCACCTCCCCCGACGCGGCGCTCAAGCTGGGATACAAGCTATGCGGGAAGGATCAGATCCTGTGCGGCTACGACGCGAAGCAGAACCCGCTGTACTGCTATCAGCTCCCGCCTCCCACCACCACGCCTGTACCTACTACGATACCCACTGGCAAGCCGGATCTCCGAATAGTGGATGTCTATACGGACGACTGGCCGGCATTCCATGAGTTCAGATACATCATCCAGAATGCGGGAGATGCTGCTTCCGGGCCGAGTACCACCGCCCTCTATATCGATGGAGTGAAGATCGGAGAGCATCTCGTAGCGGGACTGAATCCCGGCCAGAATACGGTGGGGCAGTTCCCCTACAGGGGTGAGTGCACGGGCGGTTCCGATCTTCTGGCGGCGATCGCGGATTACCCGAATGCCATATCGGAGTCCAACGAAGACAATAACTATAAGGAACGCTCCTACACCTGTCCTGCCGTGGTGGAGAAACCTGACCTTGCGGTCTCGAGCATAAGGCATGTCGGAGAGGAGAATCTCACCTATACGACAAGGGCATACAATTCGGACACTCCCATCGAATTCACCATTCTGAACAAGGGCGATACGGAAAGCCCATCTACAGAGGCCCGTCTCTACCTCGATGGGACATGGGTCGGTACCCGCACAGTTCCACGCATCCCCTCCTCGGGCACGTTCACCGATACCTTCTCCTATATCGGGAGTTGTACAGGCACGACCGACACGGTTCGCGTCGTCGTCGATCCCCCCGATACCTTGATCGAGGAGAACGAGGGGAACAACGAGATGACCGCGACTTGGAACTGCACGGTCGGACCCTTGCCCGGAAGGATACCGGACCTCGTCATCAGGCGAGCCTGGTTAACGCCGCTGCCCGGGATGGTGTACCGCGTCGGGTACGAGGTGAAGAACGAGGGGACAGGTTATACTCCTTTTACCGAGACCGGGCTCTTCATCGATGGCGTGTACACAGGCCAGGATGGGACGGAACGCCTGGGTCCGGGAGAGTCCAGGGAGGAGGAGTTCTGGTTCAACTACACGATGCGGACCTGCACCGGAACATCCGATACGCTCCTCATCATGGCGGATCACAGCAACAGGACGGCCGAGATCAGCGAGGCAAACAACAATTACACGCTCAACATCACCTGCGAGGAGGTCCCGACCACGGTCATTCCGAAACCGGATCTGGTAATCACCAGCGTCTTCTTTGAATGCACCCCGCCGTGCACCGAATACGTGATCAGGTATACGGTTGCGAATCAGGGCAGAGCTTCCGCTCCAGCGTCGGATACGATCCTGTATCTGAACTACCACGAATTCGGCAGGAGTCGTGCGCCTTCGCTTTCCGCTGGAGCCGCTACAACCGTTTCTTTCTCCAGCACGTGGCGACCCGATACGAGCCGTGTGCATGTCCAGATCTGTGCAGACCGCAGTAACGAGGTGGACGAGATCACACCGGCGCCCTCAGGAGAGCTGAACAACTGCATGGAGACTGACTGGACCTTCGAGATCACGTGCGATAATCGTGTGCAGGACCGGGACGAGGAGGGCGTGGACTGCGGAGGGCGCTACTGCCCGCCCTGTGCGCGATGCAGCACCGGTGCGAAATATGCACCAGCAGATACTCCGTGCACCGAGCACTGGTCCACGGATCAGGGGCCTGCGATCGGGATGAACACGGAGGACGATTCGTGCGCGATCGTGGAGGTCTGCCATCCGGATCTCGACTTCATCGTGCGTGATGCCATCACCTGCGTCGAGCATCCGGACTATGCCACCCGCTTCACCGGAACGCGCGAGGCGGAGAAGGAGTGCGCCTGCGGTCTGGCCCGTGCAGGTTCAGGGATCGACACATCCTACAATCCTTCCAGCTATAAAAGGGCGCTTGCCCTGTATACGATCTATGCGTTCGGATCCTGCCATGCCTACATGCAGGGGTACTTCTATGGGGAGATCTGCTGCTACGGTGACGATCTGTGCCCCGATACATGCTCCTACTGGCGGGTGAATCCAGCTGCCTGGGAGATGGGGACGAGTCGGGCGTGCGGCGGGGAGCCTCAGAACTACCCGGACTTCATGATGTCAGGACACCGCTGCGAGTACTACGATGCGTGGATTTTCGGAAAATATGGCAAATCGGGGTACTGGAAGTCCGACACCGATTTCAGGAGAAATTCCGACAGCTGGGCGGATGTCCCGGCCCATGCGAGCATCAACCGGCTCTCCACCGGAACCTGTGTGGATTACTCCTTCGCACTGACCACGATCCTCCGGAAACTGGGATACAGCCATGACGACGTCTTCTCCGTGAACGGGGATGGACATGGTTACAACCTCGTGCGCTTCCCCGGCGAGTCCAAGTTCCACTACGTGGATACCGTCGGAAACAGGGGTGGCGAGATCTTCGGAGGAAGCGGATACCCACCTGTATACTCCGGAGGGAGGATGGTTGCCTGGTACGATTACTGCAGGAATATGGACGAGGGCTGTTCGAATGACTATTACGCGGAGAGTACCTCGCATTGTCCGTTAAATGACCAGATTTACTCCTGTGAGGGGATCAGACGATGAACGGCAAAAAATTGTTACTGTATCTGCTGCTGCTTGCGTTCCTGTCCAGCATGGCGGCGGCGATCCCGGTACTGAAGGATGGACTTCCGTCGGACCTGCCGTCCAATGCGACCGTGAATATCAGCGAGTATGTCCAAGAAGTACAGACCTATCCTGCTCAACCGGGGAGGTATGCGATCGAGCGGACACATCCGGAGACCGTGAAGATCGGCTCAGAGCTCACGATCTCTCTGAAGGTGACGAACATGGGAGAGAGTCGTCCTGACGTAAAGGTCTACGAGGATCTGCGGCCGGGACTCGACTACCAGAATCCATACGAGATCGGGTACCACGAGTACGAAGCGCTGAAAATTCCATATTATGTGTGGAGCCTGACCCTGAACCCGGCCTCCAGCCAGACAATCACCTACCGTGCGATCCCGAAGAATGTGGGCATGATCGCGTTTCCTTCTGCCATTGTCACCGATGATGCCGGAAACCGAGCAGAATCTGCTGCCACGTACCTGAAGGTCTTGTGCGTGCCGAACGCGGTGTGCGACCCGGGGGAGAATACCTTCTACTGCCCCGAAGACTGTCCATCCGGGGGTGCCGATGATCTCTGCGACGGGATGCAGGACAATCGGACTGATCCCGATTGCCAGGCTGGATATGATCCCGATGCTGGTCCTGAACCCACCACCTCCGCGCCCACCACCACGAAGGCATCACTTTCTAGCCCTCTCTGTATCCTGGCGGCAGGGATCGCCCTGCTGATCCTGCTCCAGAGGAGAGGATGAGAGGTGATGTATATCTCTTTTTTCCCTTATGGTTTGTTCAAATGAGATGACGATCACCTGTAACGTCGCAGGAAAGAACCCTGATCATGCACTTTGACAGCGATCTCCTCTCCACCTTCCCCGGTATCGCCGTGGCGGAAGGCGAAGTGAGGGGCGCCAGGATCGCGGAGGGTAGCGATGCGCTCGAGGAGCGGAAGAAGGGGGCAGCGGAGGAGATCAGGTCGCGGTACACGCTGGAGCGGGTGAAGGACGAGCCGCTCTTTCGTGCGTACCGTGACTTCTTCTGGAGGGTGGAGGTGGATCCGACGAAGACGCGTCCTGCCTCGGAGGCGCTCGTGCGGAGGGTGCTCGCCGGTAAGGAACTCCCCCGCATCAACACCGCTGTGGATGCGTACAACATCGCCTCCATGCGATCGGGCATCCCCATCGCCGCCTTCGATGCGGATACGCTGAAAGGCGCGCTCTCGCTGCGTTTCGCACTCGGGGGCGAGGGGTTCCAGGGCATCGGAATGGAGGTGCCGGTTGTCCTGAAGAAGAACCAGCTGGTGATGACCGACGAAGAGAAGATCGTGGCGATCTATCCCTATCGCGATTCGCACGCGACGAGGGTGACGGTGAGCACCAGGAATGTGCACATCGTGATCTGCGGGGTGCCGGGCATACGCCTGGATCAGCTGCTGGAGGCATACGGGCTCTGCAGGGGGCTGCTGGAGGAGTTCACTGGAGGGAGAGGGACCGCGCCGGAGGTATCTCCGCGTGTATTAAACAGGGGCCCGTGAGTTCGAGACGGTCGCTGTCGCATGTGGTTTGGTGGTGCGTGGCAGAAGCGCCTCGCGCGGATGCGTGGTGATGTGCGGACCGATGAGGTATCCACAGCAGTATTCCGCAGTCTTGTGGTGACAGGGCATCGTATGCGGGAGCAGAGGGGGCACCTGGAGTGTTCCGGTGGCGTATTCACCAGCACTGGTTCAGAAAGTCAGGGCCTGCGGCATTCGATGGATGCACACCCGACCGAGAACACACAAACACAGGCAGTTCGTGCAAGGGAAGATTCGGCCCGCATTACGCAATCGCACCCCGTGAGGCCTGCAGTAAAAAGGAGAGGAGAGGATACAGGATGCCAGGAGGAAGAGAGAAGGATAGAGAAGCCGGAGGGATCTCTCCCCTCCAGATATCGATCTCCTCTGAATCGGAATCGAATCGGAATCTCATCCCAGCAGCCCTCCGGTCGAGAGCATCTGAAAGATTGCGCCTGCGAAGATTGCCACTCCCAGTATCGTGATCACGAAGGCGGCCACCAGCCGTTTCTCGAAGATGGAGGCCAGAAGCGTGACTTCAGGCATGCTGGCGCCCGCCCCCCCCCCGATGATCAGCGCCATTACCGCAACGATCCCCATCCCCTTCAACAGGAGCACGGCACTGATCGGGATGATGGTCTCCGCACGTATATACATCGGGATGCCGATGATTGCGGCGACCGGTATGGCCATTGGATTCTGGGGGCCGGCCAGGGTCACGATAAGACTTTCTGGCACAAATCCATAGATGAACGCTCCGATTCCGGCACCCAGAATCAGATATGGCACGACCTGGCGGAACAGCGAGAGAGCGAACCTGAGGGATCGGCTCATCCGTGCCTCGACACGGAGGGAGGGGGATGGCACCCCGGCACAATCGCAGTTCCCGTGCTGTTCCAGCGTCACCGCTTTGACGTACTTCGCATAGCCTGCTCATTGCAGCAGGATACCTGAAAGCACTGCGGTCGCGAATCCGATGACTGTGTTGACGAGCGTTGGTACGATGCCGAAGAGGGCCAGCAGGAGAGAGAATATGACCGGATTGAGAAGCGGCGATGCGATAAGGAAGGAATAGGCGATGCCGAAGGGAACACCTATGTCCAGCAGGCCCACGAGTATCGGTATGGTGGAGCAGGAGCAGAACGGGGTGAGCGCACCAAAACCAGCGCCGAGTACATTCCCCAGACCATAATTCCGATCCCTGAGGGCAGATCGTATCCGTTCTTCCGGTATATACTCCCTGATCAGCCCCACGAGAAAACTGATCCCGATGAAGAGCAGGACGAGTTCTATGGTTATGATAGCAAAGTAATGCAATGCAGTGGAAAGATCGATGAGCGTCGTCATGGTTCCTCTCTTTTGGGTAAGAGGATTCCTGCGCCCATACGCACCTGTTGTAAATGTTGCATGGAGACACCTCGGATGATCTTTTTCAATCTTCGTGAAATTTTACAGATAAGAGAGTCCAGGCTCTCTCATTTTGACAGAGAAACAAAAAGAAATGGTGGATCCTCACCCCATCCCATGCACGTTTGACAGAACACCATATCTCCCCGGAATATATTTCAAGTTATATTGAAACAATATGGAATTTCGAGATATTTATACCCGGGCGTTCTTTCACGGTCAAAAGCAGCATCTTTATCTGGACTCAGATAAAAATATTTCAAATATATTTAAAATAATGGAGCGATACCACGATGTAAGGGAAAAAGGATTCATGGCCAAACTTCTTGGAGACCGATCGTGCGGTTGCTGCGGACCAAAAATTATACCAAAAGCAAATAAATCCCAGCAATCAGAGGAGGAGGAAGAGTCCCGGAAATAATTTTTCAGAAGTTCGGTCGCCAGATCGCCCGCCACACTGGCGCTTTGAGAATTCAGGCAACCGAGTCACTTCTTCATAAAATGCATCGGTGTCTACGTCTTCGGGAAGACCGTGTCTCGCTGAACCGGTTCGATTCGCCATTATCGCCGTGTACTCGACCGAGCGTCCATCTAATATCAATAACTGTGTTTAGGGTTGTGTAACTGTTCATACAGCAGAATACGAGTGAGTAACATGAAGAGAACCAAAAAAAGAGAAGAGCTACAAGAGAGAGGAGACCATCCAGCATCACACTGTCCGAGGGGGCGCGAATTTTTCTTTGCGAATCCGTGGTGCTAAAAACAGGATTCACCCCGATATGATGAACTTTTTCGCCGAATGGCAAGCCGCTGGAGGGATTCGAACCCCCGACCTGCTGATTACGAATCAGCCGCTATACCACTAAGCCACAGCGGCACGGATTTCCATAGTTTTTTCTGCTGTTCGATAATAAGGCTTATCCAGTTTTCAGGGGATGCAGTCAGGATTGCAGATTCGCTCTCGTTTTCTTCCCGGGCGGGGGAATGTCGGGATCAGGAGTAACCCCTCATCGTCACGTTCTCGACCGGCTTCTCCTGCTGTGCCTGGATGCTCCCGAACTTGCTCTCGTAGTCGCGGAGGCTGGAGGCGAGCACATCGAGGAGGTTCTTCGCATGCCTGGGACTGATGGAGACGATCGCCTTCGCTCTCGCCTGGTTCACGTTCGGGATCTCGTGGAGGAAGAGAAACGTGAACTCGTCCTCCTTGTATGCGACCTGTATGCGGTTGCTGTACACCGGGTCGAGGGTCTGGGGTATATTCACCTGTATCTCGCGTGTCGTCATGCAGAAGAGTGGTTACTCCGGAACCATCAGGATTCGCATGGGTCCGGTGTTCGCCCGATGGCGCCCGCCTTCTCTCCCCCGCTCTCTGAGGCAGGCGAGTGGCGATATGCCGCCGTGCCACCTCCGACCCCTGTTCTTCCGCGGGAGAAAGGTGATATACCGGCAGCATCACCTCACCTTCTGATGAGATACTATCTCCTCGTTTTGGCAGTCGTGGTGCTGGTGACCGTTGCAGGGGCGGTCTCCCACACCTTCACCTTCCATTTCGGTGCCCGCTGTCCTCCCGATGACTGCGTGATCCTGAAGTGTTTCGATCTGAGGGGCGAGCTCGCGATCTCCATACCCATGAAGATCGGAGAGCGCAGGGCCTTCGAAGTGGATGAACGCTTCAGGAACCTCGTCTGCGTGGTGATCTGCAACGGGACGGTGGTGTACAAAAAGAGGTTCGACCTTCCCGGAGCAGCGTGGAAGGCCGTGGCTGACTATCCCTGGGACATCTAGAGGGCGAACGACATCCCGCCCGGAACGAAGGTGATTGAGACCACCGATGTGACGATAAGGAGCGCAGCGGACTGCGGCAACGGCTATTTCAATCAGGGCGAGGGGTGCGATACAGGCAACAACATCGGCTGCACGGACCCATTGAAGCCGGCCTGCTACGAGTGCCTCTACTGCGGCTGCAGCGATCCATCGCATTGCGTCGCGGTGAGCGGTTACATGACGTGCGGTGCATACGGCTGTAAGGCATACGAGCGCCCGAGATTCGGACGGGAGTGTGTCCTCGGCGTATGCGCCAACCCGGTGAGATGCCTGCTCGATCCGGAGTGCATCGGGCAGTACCGGAGGGAAACGGAAGGCAACCTCACACCGACCCCGCGCATCCGTGTCTCGACAGGGGATCGGGCATACAGCGACCCCCTGATCCATCGTGCGATATTCTACGATAAGTATGGGGAGGAGGGTGCGGCGGTGATTACGGGCGGGGATATGGGGGACGATCCTCTGTCGTACGACGAACTCCTCGACCTCCTTTACTGTGCCGAAGGCTGCGAGGATCTCCCGGAGGCAAAGGAGGTGCCATCCTGCGATCCGCTCGTCATTCCGCGCCTGATGGGGGCGGATATCAGATCGGTAGGGGATCCGGGTGCGATCGATCCGGCCCTTGCACGCCTGGTTGGAACGGCACGCATGAATGTGTACATGGACTCCTCCCCCTCGTTCATCGTCACCGATGGCGGAAGGGTGATCGGGCTGGGCGAGGGGAGCCTCCCCGACAATACACTCGGCATCCTTACCGATCAGGCGACCGTCGATGCAATGGAGCGCAAGGAGCTGCTCTTTCTGGAGGCGTACGATGCAGGCAGGATCAGGATCGAGGGGGAGGGATTTTTCGAGGGGTTGAAGTTCGCCATCGCCGGGTTCATTCATCGCCTCTCTGGATTTTTCAGTTGAGACAGTTCCATTTTAAATTATTCTCCTGGGTGGCCCCTGCGGCCGAATGCCAGGCCCTCCGGCCGCTTCATACCCGATCCTTCATGCCCGATATTGCTCCGGCCGCAGAGGTGAAGGGAAGGAGATAACATCCGTGCGATACCATTAGAAGTGTAGAAGGGCCGCAATAGTCGCGGTACGGCCACAGGATTTGTATGGATTTCATCGGCATCTCGCAGGTGGTGAGGGCGCACCAGTGCCCGGTCAGGCTGTATATCGAGAGGGAGAAGCCAGCGGAGGAGTCTCCACGGTACACGATCGCGAAGCAGGTGAGCTATCATCTTGGGGAGGCATTGGAGGAGGAGGCGATCTGGCGGGAGATAAGGGCGGTGCAGCCGGGGATCGGCGACGAGATGCGGGAGCTGCTCGGAGGCTGGATCGGCGCGTGCAGCGCCAGGGAATGGCCAAAAGCGAGGCAGACGGATCTGAATGTCTCCTCGCAGGAGTACGGGATCAGGGGCGTCGTGGACAAGCTCTTCGATGGTGAGCCACTCTTCGCGGTCACGAGGTCGAGCGAGGCGCCTGCGATGGGAGTGTACCGCAGCGACAGAATCAGGGTGGCGGCCCTCTCCCTCTGCATCGCGGAGACGCTGGGCATACCGGCGGAGTCCGGCTGGGTGGAGTATGTTCCGAGCGGTGTGCTCAGGCCATGCACCCCCTCGCCAAGGGACAGGAGGATGCTGCTCAGGGCAATCGAGGCCGCGAGACGGGTCCTCTCGGGCAGTATCCCCGCGAGACCGGCAGGCGCACCTTGCGACAGCTGCCCGCATGCAGGCGAGTGCTCACCGGCCCCGCGGCGCCTCTCGGACCTCTTCTGAATCCGCTTCGATGGATCCATCGCTCCGGCCCGCCTGAAGTGAGTGGAAAATCGCCATGTGAAGTGCAGGTTGATGAGGGGGGTAAGGGGATTCCTCCGCCCTCACCCTGCTCGAAGAGCGGATCCGGATTCTTCCGCGGTGCAGCCGGCAGGAGTGGGGTGGAGGGCGATCGGCGGCACCTGCGATCCGGAGCCCCTCGGTGAATTCGACGGGTGGTATTTCGACCGAAACTATGGCCAGGCGATGGCCGAGCGAGCGCCTCCACCGGTTATCGCGTCTTTGCGGATCTGGTCCTTCCCGCGGTTTGGAGAGGCGTTCCTGCATGGGCATGCCTTTTTCGAATAAAAAAAAGGAGTGACTGCGAGGTTCTCCACATGGAACGGGTGAGGGGGCCTTGGACAAACGGGGAGAGGGACTCCTGATCTTTCGGTGGAGGGGTCGATCCGGCCCCGCATCGGGCCGCCGAAGGTGCCACCGCAGGGGTTCGTGCCAGTGTGAGATCGCCGGTGCCCCCACCGATCACTCGATCTCCGGTACCCATTCCCCTGGATCGTAATGGATCCCCGCCTCCTCGAGGAGCGTCTTCGAGACGATGTACTCCCCCGGCGCGTCCCTCGTCGTGCCGACGACGAGCCAGCGTTCGCCGTTCAGTTCCTCGCAGACGCCGCAGGCCTGGATCACCTCCCCCTCCCTCGCCTGTTCCGCATATGTGTGCGTGAACGAGAGGACCCGGTGCACATCCCGGTGTTCCACCTCGTAGACCGCCGGGCTGTCCATCGCGTGCCCTGCATCCCTTACCACCGCCTCCAGGCGCATCCTGCCCAGCGATCTGCCCTTCTTCACAGGCGGAGAGGGGAGCTCCTCGTACGCCCTCGTATACAGGAGGTCGAAGTATGTCCCCTCGAACTGGCCGCGGTTCCACTTTCTCCGCTCGTGGAAGAGGAAGACCTGAAAGGGTATCGCCGGCCGGCGCTTCTCGTAGATCGTCCTCCACATCCCGAAATCGATCTCCTGCAGTTCTCCCCTGCGGATCGCCTCCCGCAGCTGCCGCCTCGCCTCGAACCAGGCATCGCCGTACATCACGAGATCGATGTCCGAGCCTGCATGCTCGAGCCCGCAGAGGAGGGATCCTGTGCAGCCGTAGCTACCGGCAGGCAGGTCGAATCGGGAGATGAGACGTGCCACACGTGGATTGCGTGCGCAGACGGCCCCCACCTCCTCCTCCGGCTTCAGGATCCTGCGGAGGTCTTCCAGCGGTACCCGCTGGACCAGGCCCGAGTACGCGGGCTTCTTCTCTTCGACGAGCCGGTACGCCTCCTCGAAGGAAAGTTTCCGGTACCTGGTTCCGTCCGTCCTGAGGCGTTCACCCGTCGGATCGGGCACGTAGCGGAGGAGGCATCCGATGAGGGGATCGTTGTCGTAGGTCGCAACCGAATAGAGCCAGCCATCGTGGTCCTCGACGAAGTCCCTCAGGCGGACGGGCCTACCCAACGCCTCTCTGCCCCCTTCTCTTCAGATAGTCCCTGATCTCCTCCATCCCCGGTCCGGTTCTCAGTACCCGGAAGTGGACCAGGTCGACGACGGTGCTCGGGGTGCCAGGCAGTACATGGCCGTCTATCAGGAGATCATGGACGACATGGACCTCCTCAGGAGAGACGGGATCCTTCTCCCCCGAGATGTTTGCACTGGTGGCGGTGATCGGCCCGTCGAACTTCTCTATCAGCGCGAGCGCGATCTCGTGCGCGGGTATCCTGACGCCTATCAGATCGGTTCCTCCCGTCAGCACTTTCGGGAGTATGCGTCTTGCCTTCAGCACGATCGTGTAGGGGCCCGGGAGGAAGAGGGTGGCGAACTCCTCCGCCTCGGGAGTGACGACCGAGACGCAGCGGAGCATCTCCATGTCGTTCACCGCGATGGATATCGGTTTCGATAACGGGCGCTGTTTCGCCTCGAAGACCCTCTCCACTGCTTCGTCGCAGAGTGCATCGGCGCCGAGGCCGTACACGGTGTCGGTCGGGTAGACGACGAGTCCCCCCCGCCTGAGGACGTGCACCGCACGCTCGAGAGTCCCCTCCATCAGAACTCCCGGCCCTTCACCTTCTCGATGTCGAAGACCGCCTTTTTGCTGACGTGCATCACTGCAAATACCCCTGCCTGGATTGGGTCCGTGACCACGAGATCTGCGTGTCTGGGAACGCTACCGGCCATCTTCAGGGCGATGACAGGTATGCCCGCCTCCCTCACCCTCTCCACCGCCTTCGAGATCTCCCCTCCCATCAGCGATCCGGCCAGCACCAGGATCGAGGCACGGGGAAGCCTCGCCACCGCATCCACCGCCCTGGCCAGATCCTCCTCTCCGACGAGTGGTATCGTGTCCACGGAGATGCGCTCTCCCCTGATATTATGTCGGTCCGCCTCATTCACCGCACCCAGTGCGACCTGCGCCACCTGTGCCCCTCCGCCGATGATGATCACCCGTGACCCGTAGATCCTCTCGAAGGACTCGTGGACCACCACCTCATGGACGCACGGGAGGGACTTCAGTTCCTGAATCACGCGGTCCTGCTTCCCCCCGATATCCAATTCGAAGTAGAGTGCCGCCTCCCCCCTGTGCGCCCCTGAGGGGATGACCGACTGCTGGACGATGAGGATGTTCACATCGTGCCTCGCGATGACCGCTGCGATATCGCGCAGTACACCGGGGCAGTGATCGGTGACAAGGCTGAGCCCGATTATTCCGTCTGCTGTCATTTCTCCCGTGTCCGTCTCCTCCGTGGCAAAGGAAGACGCCGTTTCAGAGAGAGTGTGCGCCCCGACTATATCAGTTTTCTTCACGGGTGCCCGGTCGCGACGCATCCCCATCGGATGTGCGGACCCTGGCATGGGACCCCGAACCGTGTCTCCCGTGCCGCCTTGTTCTGGAACGACCGGAGATCGAACGATCGGTACCCGCCCTTTCGACAATGATATCCGCCAGAAGAGAATGCGGTAGCCGGGATTCGAACCCGGGCTAGAGGCTTGGGAAGCCCCTGTCCTGCCGCTAGACTACTACCGCAAGGCCGATCAGAATATTTCTGCCCCCGAGATAATCACTCTTGTGATACGCCGCATATGGTGCCGGAAGGGAGCGGTGGCGCACCCCCGTTCTCCACGATGGGCATACGCTTAATACAGCAGGCGGTGATTGATAAAAGGCACTTTCTTCTGAAAGATGCTGGCAGCTGTAAGTCCGACGTGCCTGCAATGGTGCAGCACCGCCGAGAGGCTGGGGATTACACGGGCCGGTCTGGCTCTTCTGTGGACTTACAACTCATCGTCAGGAGGTATTCGATGGCAAGGATGCATTCACGCAGAAAAGGGGTATCGGGTTCCGTCCGCCCGCACCGGAAGGAGGCTCCCCCCTGGTCGGTGACGGATCCGAAGGAGATCGAGAAGCAGATCCTCGAACTCCGGAAGGCAGGGAAGAGCACGGCAGAGATCGGGCTGATCCTGAGGGACAAGCACGGCGTTCCCGATGTGAAGCTCGCCACGGGCAGGAGCATCAGCCGGATCGTGGAGGAGGCCGGAATGGGGGCGAAGATACCGGAGGATCTTCAGAAGCTGATCCAGAAGGCGCTCGCGATGCGGAAGCACCTGACGGACAATCCGAAGGACCTCCACAACAAGCGGCAGCTTCAGCTGACGGAGTCGAAGGTGAGGAGGCTGGTGAAGTACTACCTCTCTGCAGGGAAGCTCCCCGCCGGCTGGGAGTACAAACCGGAGAGCGCGGAGATCCTTCTGTCCCGATGAGATATGCCGCTCGAGAGTGCGGTCCGCGAGGTCGCGGCCTGTCTGCTTGACAGGGACTTCGTGCTGATCCATGCCCACCATGATTCGGATGGGATCGCCGCAGGTTCGATCCTGTGCCATGCGCTCAGGAGGGCGGACGTGCCATTCAGGATGAGGACCGGTATGGATGCAGAGCCTGCGGACATGAAGGGCGATCTCGTCCTCTGCGACATCGGTTCGCAGTTGCATAGCCTCCCTGAAGATACGGTGGTGATCGATCATCACACACCGATCTTCGAGGGTCCGTACCATGTGAACCCCCACCTCTTTGGAATCGATGGACAGAGGGACCTCTCCGCTTCGGCGGCCGCATACCTGATCGCAATGGAGATGGGGGACAATGCCGATCTTGCCGGCATCGCCCTCCTGGGGATGCTCGGCGACCGGCAGGCGATCGCGGGTGAAAACAGGCGGATCGTGAACGAAGGCATCGCCAAGGGCGTGATCGAACCTGCGAAGGGCCTGCTCCTCGCAGGGGGGGACGATGTGGAGCGCCTGCTCTATGCGATCGATCCCTACCTCCCCGGTGTGAGCGGGAACGAGGCGGTCTGCCGGGGTATCGCTGCAGCGCTCGACGGGGGAGAGGGGGAGGGCCGGGATCTTCTGCTCTCTCGCCTCGTGCTGGAGGCGGCCGCCGGCGCCTCGACCGAGGCGCTCACCAGGCTGTACGGCACGCGTTACCTGCTGAAGCGGGAATGCCTCGAGGATGCACACACGCTGATGGCGCTCGTCGATTCCTGTGGAAAGTCGGAGAGAGGCGGCCTCGGGACCGCACTCTGCCTCCGCCATGTGCCTGCCCTGGAGGATGCTGTGGGTGTGATGCGCCACTTCAGGAGGCAGGTGATCGAGGCGCTGACGGGGGCAGGACGCGGGGAGGGTGCGTTACTCTGGATCGAGGTTCCGCATTCAGGGCTAACGGGTAGCGTGGCGGATGCCCTCGCATGGGACATGGAGGTGCAGAGGCCCGTAGCGGTCTTTGCCAGGGAGGGCGGGCGCTGCCGGATCTCACTGCGCGCACCCAGGGGCATGCGACTAGACCTCGGGGCGATTGCGAGATCTGCCGCCGATGCATGCGGAGGATCTGGTGGCGGCCATACGGACAGGGCAGGTGCACTCGTGGAGACGGAGATGTTCGGGTGCTTCAGAGAGAGGCTGGCGGAGGCGTTCGGATGACCGTATCCAGGATCGAGGGGGCACTGGTGACGAGGCATGTTAGGCCCGCGTGCGTCGCCGGTGCATTGCAGCCTGACAACCTGCAGCAGATGGTGACCATCGCCATGGAGGATTGCGTGAGGACAGAGGTGAGAGGCGAGAAGATGAGGTCGGTGATCGCGTCCGTGGACGACTACCTGATGAACCTCTCGATTGCGGAGGGGCTATGTTTGTACGGTTCGGACTGAAAGGAAAGCTCGTCCTCAGCGATCGGATCGGCGATACAGCGGAGGAGACGATCGCGGAGGCGGTACAGGAGGCGAACGAGCGGCTCTTCAGGCGCGGTGTGCCACGAGAGGTGAGCAGCGGGGAGGTGGGTCAGATCACCTCCTGGCGTGTGGAGGGAAACGAAATCCGGCTGGAGCTGCAGAGCGGCCCCTATACGAGAGCGCACGATGCGCTCTTCCGGTTCAGAAAACAGCTCTCCCTGGCGATGGGGAGGCACCGCCTGGGCATCAGGGGGATCGCGATAGACGAGTTCGTCCTGACGCTGGGGGAGGAGGTACCGGACACCGCGATCCCGAAACTGCCCTTCATCGGAGAGGTCCGCCGGGAGACCGGACGCGTCCAGGTGAGGCTCGATCTGAGTGCGGGCGAGCTGGAGGACAGGGTACCGGATCGACTCCTTCGTTTGATCGAGGAGAAGATGGAGGCGAAGGCCTACGGTGGGAAGGCGGAGCACTGGGAGCTTCTGTACCAGAGCCCCGAGAGGCCCCCGATCTACAGGGAGAACCCGACGGAGGAGATGATCGCACGCGGGTGGATCAGGCACGGCGCATCGCGGGGGCAGTGGATATACGCGCCACCGGCGGTGCAGGTATTCCGTGCACTGGAAGCGATCGTGCAGGAGGAGATCCTCCGACCGCTCGGCTTCTCCGAGATGATCTTCCCGAAGCTGGTGCCTTGGGAGGTCTGGATGAGGTCCGGGCATGCGAAGGGGGTGTATCCGGAGATCTACTACATCTCCACCCCGAAGACGCGGGATCCCGCGTACTGGGAGGACATCGGCGACTACTTCAAGGTGACGGGTAAGGTCTGGGTGGAGGAGATACGGAAGCGGATCGAGGGTCCCATCGGGGGGATGTGCTATGCACAGTGCCCGCCCTTCTGGCCGTTCGTCCAGGGGGAGACGATCTCGAACGATGTCCTCCCCATCAGGATCTACGACAGGAGCGGCACCTCCCACCGCTACGAGAGCGGCGGCATACATGGCATCGAGAGGGTGGACGAATTCCACCGGATCGAGGTCCTCTGGATCGGCACGGTGGAACAGACGGTGAAGGTGGCAGAGGAGCTGCACGACCGTTACCGGCATGTCTTCGAGGATATTCTTGAGCTGCAGTGGCGGGCCGCAAGGGTGACGCCGTGGTTCATGGCCCAGGAGGGCTTGATCGGAGAGGGCTGCTGCGCGGGTGCCGTGGGCACGACGGATTACGAGGCGCTCCTGCCTTACAACGGCACATGGCTGGAGTTCCAGAACGTCAGCGTGAACGGGGACAAATACCCCAGGGGTTTCAACGTGAAGCTTCAGAGCGGCGCCGAGTGCTGGTCGGGCTGCTCCGGTATCGGTTATGAACGCTGGGCTGCTGCATTCCTCTCGCAGAAGGGCTTCGATACCTCGCGATGGCCGGAGGCGGTGGCAGAGCGTGTGGGTGAATTCAGGGAGATATTCAGATTCGTGTAGGTGATGATATGGTAAAGAAGAAACAGGTCGGCAGGAAGGTGGAAGGGTGGAAGGCGAAGAGCTGGTACAAGGTGTATGTACCCGAGGTCTTCGGTAAGAACTATCTCGGCGACACCATCGCGAATGAGCCTGAGAAGGTGGTCGGGCGTGTGATGGAGACCACTCTCGGTGAGATCACGCAGGATTATTCGAAGCAGCATGTGAAGCTCAGATTCAGGATCAGGGAAGTGGCAGGCGATGCGGCGTACACGGAGTTCGCCGGCCATGAACTGACGCGGGACTTCATGCGCTCGCTGGTGAAGCGCAGAACCTCGAGGATCGACGTCGTGCTCCCGGTCGTCACGAAAGACGGGAAGCAGCTCCGTGTTACGGTCACCGCGTTCACGCTCTTCCGCGCGAACCTGAGCCAGGCGCACAACATCAGGTCCACCATGAGCCAGTTCGTCATGCAGGCGGCGGCCCAGAACGATATGGACTCCCTCGTCAGAGCGATGGTGAGCGGGGATATTGCCAAGGAGCTCCACAAACTCCTGAAGGTGATCCACCCGGTCCGAAGGGTGGAGGTCATCAAATCGAAGCTCGAGGAGCGGAAGAAGGAGCTGTTGAACGTTCCGATGACCCGCTGATGGCGGCCCCCTTGCTCTTCCCGGGGATTCGGGAAGAGTAAAGAGTATCGAGGGCGAAATTCTCTGGATGACGGCTTCCAGAATCCTTCTCCTTGTGCTGGACGGGATATCGGATCGCCCGTGCAGGGAGCTCGGCCACCTGACCCCCCTGCAGGCGGCGAATACCCCTGTCCTCGATCGCATCGCCCGCGAGGGTATCTGCGGGATCATGGATACGATCGGCGCCGGAGTGAGGCCCGGGTCTGACACCTCACATCTGAGCCTCCTAGGTTACGATCCGAAGTCCTGTTACACGGGCAGGGGGCCGCTCGAGGCGCTGGGCTGCGGCATCCGTATGGAGCCCGGCATGATCGGCTTTCGGTGCAACTACGCCACGATCGGCAGCGACGGCCGGGTTCTCGACCGGCGCGCCGGCAGGATACATCGAACGCAGCCCCTGAGCGAGGCGATAGAGGAGGGGGTGGATCTCTCCTCTCTCGGTGTATCGTTCGTTTTCCGGTCTGGTGCCGGGCACCGGGCCGCCCTCGCCCTGAAGGGGAATCGACTGGGGGCGAACGTCTCCTCGAACGATCCGAAGAAGGAGGGGCTCTTCCCCATGCAAGTGAGGCCGCTCACGGAGCGGGAGGAGGACAGGAGGACCGCCGATGCCTGCAACGAGTTCGTCAGGCAGTCGAAGGAGGTGCTGGAGAAGCATCCCCTCAACAGAGAGAGGATCGCGAGGGGGGAGCCCCCGGCGAACCTCGTACTGGTCAGGGGGGCAGGGGAGATGGGGCATATCGAGCCATTCGGAGAGCGCTATGGCCTGGAGGGCAGCGTCATCTCGGCCGCCGCCCTGGTCACGGGTATAGGAAGAGCGGTCGGGCTGGAGCATGTGTCCGTGGAGGGGGCGACAGGTTCCATGGATACGAATCTCGAGGGAAAGGTGAGGGCGGCCATCGGCGAACTCGGACGCAGGGAGTTCGTCCTCATGAACATCAAAGGCGCGGATGAGGCGTCCCATGACGGTCTGGCGAGGGAGAAGGCTGCCTTCATCGAACGGATCGATGCCTCGCTACAGCCGCTGGAAGAGCTGGAAGGGGTGCTCCTCGTCATCTGCGGGGACCACAGTACGCCGTGCGCCATCAGGGAGCACAGCGCCGATCCGGTGCCGGTCGTCATCCATGGCGACGGGGTGAGAACCGATGGAGTGGCATCTTTCGACGAGATCAGCTGCGCGAACGGCGGCCTTCACCGGATCAGCGGACTCTCCCTGATGCCCATCGCACTGGATCTGATAAACAAGGCTCATAAATACGGGGCGTGAACCATTCTGGAGCCGGTATCGGAGATGGAAGGGAGCAGAGAGGGCCTACTGTCGCGATGCATCTTACCGGATCTGACCCAGATCCAGGAGAGGATGATCGTCGCGGATGCGGATATCATCGTCGGGGATCGGTGCCGTATCGGATACGGGCTCCATGGCGAGAATATTGCCATATGCGACTTCTGCGAGATCGAAGGAATCGTCCGGGCGGAAGGGGACCTCCGCATCGACAACTTCTCCGAGGTGCGCGGGGATGTGATCGTGGAGGGGGATGCGTTCCTCGGCGAAGGCGTGAAGATTAAGGGCAAGCTGACGGTCCTCGGCGACATGGACATCGGCGACAATGTGCAGATCGAAAGGGGGTTCGAGGCGAAGGGCTGGATCGTGATAAGGAACCCGATTCCAGTAATCGTGTACATTCTCCTCTACCTCTTCACCCTACTGCACATGGAGAGGGAGGAGGAGGTGGAGAGGTTGCTGAAGGAGTTGAGCGGCGAGGAGGGGCAGAATATCCCGCTCGTTCTCCCGCCGAAGACGCTGCTCGCGGACGATGGAATCGTCACCCAGCAGTCGTTCACTGCGGGCAGCAGCTGCCGGCTCCATGGCATGATAAAAGCACGTGAGATCGAGATCGGAGAGAAGACCGTCCACTTCGGCAGCCTGAACTCCGATGGCGTGGTCAGGATCGGTCCGGATGTGGTGGTGCACGGCGAGATCGTCTCGGAAGGGAGCGTGGAGATCGGGGCGGGCGCACATATCATGGGTAATATCCGGGCGGCGGTCCTGGAGCTGCACGAGGGTGCCAGGGTGGACGGACTGATTATGGCGAGAGAGGGGCTCAGGATCAGGAGGGAGGATGAAGGCCGCGGAAATCCTTGAGCTGGACGAGATCTGGTTCCTGGAGCCTTCATATTCGGAACTGGTGGATGGCAGGTACAGCGATCAGATGGTGGAGATGGGGGGTACGCAGGCAAGGTTGCTCCTGGACGAGCAGGAGGATCCGATCGCCCTCGCCGTACTGCAGTCCCAGCACTGGTTCGCGTGCAACTTCATCCACAGGATGGCGAATCTTCCCCTCCTCGAACTCTTCGAAGGGATCGGCGGGGAGATCTATCAGTGCAGCCGGGGTGAGTGGATCGAGGCGGTCAGGGAGCATTACAGCGTGCAGATCATGAAGCAGATCACCCCCGCGATGGAGGATGTGGGTGAGGGCAGGCTCGCGTCGATCGAATCGCTGGTGGAGGGGTGCTGGGGCAGGGGCAGGGGAGAGGAGGTGATCGACGCCTGTTGCGGCTCCGGAATCGGTACCCTCGCACTCCGGAGGCTCGGCTACCGAACGGTCTCCTATGACAACGATCTCTCACTCCTGTCCCTCGGGCTCTCGCGCGGCAGGCTATTACCGGAGAGGGCGATCTGCATCGACGGTGCGAGGGCGGTGGAGTACTGCGAAAGGGCACCCCTCGGGGCGATCTTTATGGCCGGCGAAGTGAACCGCTTCACGGAGCCCGTATGGCATGCGGTGATCATCGAGCTCCTCTCCCTGGTGGAGAGAATGATCCTGACGTTCGGAACCGAGAGGGAGGCGGACATTGCCAGGGAATGGATCGGAGAGGTGGATCGACCGGTCCGCATCCTCGAACACCGGGCGGACCCGTTCTACGATCGCTGGGTCTGCCTCGTCGACGGCTGACAGGAGCGAGCGAGAGGCTGCAACTGCGATGCGCATGCCTTTATGAAAGGGCGTTTTTTTGGATTTTTTCCGCGATCGATTGTCTCCCGCCACAGTTCTTTTTCCCTGCCCTTTTATCCTGGGGGTGGCCAGATAGAGGGCATCATCCGTCCTTATTCTGTGCTCTGATTGATTCGTGCAGACCCTCTGGCTTCCTCATCATCCGGCGAGGTTCTCGCGCTATCTCCCGGAATACCACCCCCTTCACGAGTCCGGGCGATGAATGCATTTGGGATATGCACACATCGCGAGCGATCCTGCGATATCACGATTGGAGCCGCGCTGCATGAACGCATGCATGGGTTCTCATGCCCCGAGTGGCATCACCGTTGTTCATGAGGGAGATAGGTCCCTGGACAGATTTTCACCACGGATCCGGAGCATTGCCCGGACCAGGTCGTTCCGGCCCACTTCCTCATTGCATACACCTGATCAGAACATCGATGACCCGCCATGATGAATCGGGGGAATCGTTATACAGCACGCCAGAGCGGCGCCGGAGGGCGCTTAACCCTGCCGGAGCGTTTTGTAGCATCGCGATCGCTCCTGCAGGCGCCAGATCCTCCCCCCTTCCCCTCTACCCCGAACGTTCAGTGGTGGCGGTCTCCGCCGCATAGAAAACCATAGTGCGGCGGGGAGAACGGGAGAAGCCCCCGATCGGTAAGGGATGGCCAAGTATGGCGGTCCATATATGCAGGGATATTACGATGAACGGGAAAAAGGAGGGACTACAGGTCTGGCATCGGAGCCCTCTTCAGACGATCGACCACGAATGAGGTGTCAGGAATGGAGGAGGAGTTTCGGGCCAGAAAGTTCTTGATGAATATATCATTGTTGACCTCGTTCCTGACGACCGATATGCCATCGACTGACGCGCCTTTCAACATCGCTGTGATTGCATTCAGACGGGTCTCCAGAGAGAGATCCTCTGAATTTTCGATGATCGCTGTCATACTGTAAGGATTTATTCTTTCATTATACTATATATACTTTTCTTTCAGGCATTTTGATAAGATTGAATCTTTATTATTTTCTCAAGAAATGAATTAATTTTCGAATGGAGGTGGGCGGGATGTGTCTTCGGAGGGGGGTCATCGCCTTCCCTTCCCTTTTCGGTATTCGGAACGATCCTCCTCCAGCGCCTCCAGCTCCACGAGAATTCCGAGCGAGTCCTCCGTCTTTTCAGCCATCTTCCTCAGCTGATCGAGCCTTTCCAGACCGATGAAGTGCTCTGCCATCACGCGGGCGAGCGGCGTGATGATGTACCTGCCGTCTGAACGCTGGATGAGCCCTTTAGCTAAAAGCGCGTCCAGAGGGGGTTCAGCCCTTCCCACCATCCTTTGGTTCATCCTTTCGAGTATACCGATCTCCCCGTTGCAGACAACTGCATTCGCCACGAACTCCTCGCTGGACTCCTCCAGGTCGTACAGGGGGGCCACCTCCTCCATCTCCCCCTTCAACAGCGCAAGTGCCACCTCCTCCTCGGTGTTCGAACTCTCACGGGAGTAACTACCGCCCGGTTCTGCCAGGATCACCACGCGCCCCTGATCATGGAAGTCGGGCCTGCCCGCCCTCCCCGACATCTGGTGAAACTCCTGCACGCTCAGCCACTCGATACCCATCGCGAGCGAGTCGAAGATCACCTGCGAGGCGGGGAAGTCCACACCGGCGCCCAGTGCGGAGGTGGTCACCACGGCAGCGAGCGCGCCTGTCGAGAACTTCTCCTCCACCTCGTGCCGCTCCCTCGATGTCAGGCCGGCATGGTACGGCGCAGCGCGCCTCCCCAGCGCCTCTGCGATCACATAGCATCTCGCTCTCGAATTGGTGAAGACGATGGTCTGCCCCCTGGAGCCCTTCGAGGACTGCCGCCTGAAGGCATCCTCCACCAGCTGTTTTATGTATCTGATCTTGTGCTGCCTCCCGACGAAGATCAGATGGCGCTCGAGCGGGACCGGCCTCTCCGCATAGGTCACCAGCTCCGCATCTAGCTTCATTGCGAGCAGGTGCGGGACACCGATGGTTGCACTCAGGTAGAGGAACTGTGCACCTGGTGCGAGCTCCTTCAATCGTGCGATCAGGCCGTCCAGTCTGTGCCCGCGGTCCGGGTCCTCCAGCATCTGCACCTCGTCGATCACGATCGTCCCGACGTTCCTGATGCGCTGTCCTGTCCTGAGGTGATGATCGATCCCCTCGTACGTCCCAACGACGATCGCCGCCTCGATGTCCCGCTCCCCCACCGCCCTCGTCTCAGGCAGATTGAGCCTGCTCACCCCTGTATGGAGGGAGACACGGAGGAAGCTGCCGTACCGCTCCCTGAACCTCTGGTATTTCTGATTCGCCAGGGCAACGAGGGGGACGAGAAAGAGCATCCTCCCCCTCCCCTCCAGGTAGTTCCTGATACCGGCCATCTCGCCGATGAAGGTCTTTCCACTCGCGGTGGCAGAGACGACGAGAAGGTCCTTTCCCGCCAGCAGACCTTTATCCAGGGCGAGCTGCTGGACCGGTCTCAGGCGCTCCACGCCTGCATGCATCCTGAAGAGCTCAGGCAGAGGCAGATCGTCCAGCCGGGATGTCTCCTCCACCTTCGTGACATCGAGGCGGTCGAAGAGTGTGAGATGCGTATCCAGCTGCTCGGGCTGAAGTGCGGCGAGCACCCGGTTGACGTCCCTGTACAGGGAGAGGAGTGCCCCTATATGCTCCATCGAACGCCTGCCAAAGGAGCCCAGGTACCCGATCTCCCTCCGGAGCTCCTTCAATGCGCAGTCGTAACAGATCGTCTCGTGGTCGCTCTTTACCCCCTCACCCATGGCGATGGGCGTAAATCGATCCTCCAGCAGACAGATTCTGCAGCATTTCACCTCCGAAGAGGCGATCTGATGATCGGAGAGGAAAGCGAGGAAATGCGTATCCGGCGCGGTGAGCTGGACCTCGCCCTCGCGGAGGGCGGATATCAGATCTTTCGTGGGTGCGGGCCTCGGATGCTTCTTCCCCTGCTTCCGGTACAGAAAGTTCTTCGGCCTCGGCCCCTTCGGGGTCTGGGAGATCGTCACCTGCCCAACCCCCCTGACATAATCGCCCCTGATGAAGAGGAGTCTGTAGAATCCCCTCTGTGGATGGACGACGATCCTCATCGGATGACCAGTTCGTGGATGAAGTAGGGCAGACCGGCCGCCTCCAGCCGCTTCAGGAAGTCGGTGAACTCCTCGTCCACGATGACGATGGCGCAGTCGAGCCCGTGGAATGCCGCCTCTATCGCACCCTCCCGGGCACCGAAGAACATGTCGGGCTCCCTGCCGGAGGACCTGATCGCGACCAGCGCCTCGAGCCCCACGGCGCCGACGAACTTCGCCTTCTCCAGGAGCCGCTCCAGGCGATCCCGGTCCACGCCCCTGGAACCGCCGCGTTCGATTCTGGGGACCTTTCCCACGTGGACGGTCCCCTCCCTGTGATCGATGAGGCCGCTCAACCGCTCCACACCGATGTCCCCACCGGCCTTCGCGTCCATCGCGGCGATCCCCATCGCACTCTGCGGTTTTTTCGCTGCGTAGAGGAGGCCCCCGCTCATGTAGACGCCTACCTGCTCCCCTTTTCTTATATCCTCGGCGGCGAGCGCCGTCCAGATGGAGACTTGATGGATCACATCCCTGCGTATGTGGCGGGCGTACAGCTCGAGCGCCTCGGCACGGTGAAGCACCCACTCCACGCCTGCCCTGGTGACCTCGTAATGGCCCCGGCCCTTCGCGTCGACCAGCCCTTCCTCCACGAGCTCCCTGATGTACTCGGAGACCGCCTGCGGCGTCACCCCCAGCTTCGCGGCAATCTCCTGCTGCCTTACCGCTGGCTGATTCTCAGCGATCTCGACGAGGATCTGGAATCGCGTCGCTTCGCTCTTGCTTCTTAACACATGGGCAAGCGGTTCCGTTTCTTCATCCCTCTCTTTCAACGAGAACCAGTCCCTGTCCTTTTGTATCGAGTCCTGTCACCCGCTTTGCGAGTCCCTTGATCGTCACCGTGCTGCAGCCGAACTTCCTCGATATATCGTTGATGGAGGTGTTCCCCGCCTTTATTTCGTTCACTATCTGATCCGCGAGCGAGCGGAGCTTCTCGTCGTTCGAGACGGAGGCATAGAGGAGGTCCCCCAGATCCGTCATGGAGCACTGGAAGCTGGCCCTGAACTTGCTGTATGTGGTCCTGAACTCCTTCACCGGATTCCTGCCCGGATCGGGCATCCGCCACTGCTCCTCAATCAGGTTTCCCTTCCTCAGTATGGAGAGGCACTCGGAGACGTATTGCGGTTCCACGTGCTGGCAGAGCTCCTCCTCCGTCATCCAGTGCTTGTTCAGAAGAGCGTAGATCTCTTTGAAGCGTGGATTGTTGAAGGTGACGATGAGAGGAACCAGCTCGATGGGATCGTTTACAATCCTTACGTGCCCCGACACTCCAAAACCCTATTTCTATATCTTTTTTGAACTCAATAAATTTTATTAAGAGTTCCTGATGCGCCGGAAGGGTAGGATTGTCATAAAGGGCATCGTGCAGGGGGTGGGATTCCGTCCTTTTGTGTATGCGGAGGCAGCGAGGCTGGGGATCAGGGGTCACGTGAAGAACCTCGGGAGCGAGGTCGAGATCGTCGCATACGGCGACCGCTTCGAGGAGTTCCTGGAAGCGGTCTCCCGGGGTACGCCGCTTTCGCGGATCGATGTCATCGATGTGAGCGAGATCGGGGGCGAGGCCCCCGGGGACTTTACGATCAGGGAGAGCGGGACCGGCACGCTATCGGGCCTGGTTCCACCCGACGTGGCGATCTGCGGGGAATGCATCGCCGACATCGAGGATGAGCGGAGCAGGTACCATGAATACTGGGCGACTTCGTGCGTGAACTGCGGGCCAAGATACAGCATCATCAGATCTCTGCCATACGACCGCGAGCGGACGTCCATGGAGGAGTTCCCCATGTGTGAAGCCTGTCGTTCGGAGTACGGTGACCCCTCCTCCCGCAGGCACCATGCACAGACGATCGCGTGCGAGCGGTGCGGACCCCGCCTCCTCCTCCTCGATCGCGATGGGAGGGCCGAACCGACGTCGGATCCGGTGGGGGATGCGGTAGCGGTGCTCGAGGCAGGGGGCATCGTCGCCATCAAGGGCATCGGGGGTTTTCACATCGCCTGCACCGAGGAGACCTCTGGAGAGCTGAAGAGGAGGCTCGGGAGGCCGAGGCAGCCGCTCGCGATCATGATCAGGCCCGATGCACTCGGGGATATCGCCATCGTGAACAGCGAAGAATGGGAGCTGCTGAGAGGCGTGGCAAGACCCATCGTGGTGCTGGAGAAGCGGGATCCATCCTCTCATCGCGAGATCAGCCCCCTCCACAATATCGGCTGCATGCTGCCTTACTCGGGCCTCCATCACCTGCTCTTCGCACGCCTCGCATCACCGCTCCTGATCATGACCAGTGCGAACATGCCGGGCTACCCGATGTTCACCACCACAGAAGAGGCGGTCGCGAGGCTGAAGGGTTGCGTGGACCACTATCTCGTCCATGACAGGCCGATCGTCAACAGGTGCGATGATTCCGTGATCCGGGACGGCTTCGTCATCAGGCTGTCGAGGGGCTATGCCCCGAAGCGACGCAGGATCGACCTGGGACGCCGGTGTATCCTGGGCGTGGGGCCGGAGCTGAACTCGAACATCACAATATACCGGGATGGCTTCTGCGTCACCTCTCCGCACATCGGGCATGTGAGGAACCCGCAGACCCTCGAGTACCTGGTGGAGACCGAGATGAAGCTTGCCGCGTTCCTTGGCGCGAGCTACGATGCGATCGCCCACGACCTCCACCCCACATTCCTCTCTACGAAATATGCTCTCTCGCTCGCCGAAAAAACGAATGCGACCCTGTTCCCTGTGCAGCACCATCATGCGCATGTGGCCGCGACGACGCTGGAGCCCTGCATCGGGATCACGATCGATGGCGTGGGCTATGGCGAGGACGGACACGTATGGGGAGGGGAGGTCTTCGACGGAGAGGCCCCCTGCTTCAGGCGTGTCGCCCACCTCGCAGAAGTGCCCATGCCCGGCGGGGATCTCGCCACCCGTTTCCCCGAGAGGATGCTCTATGGTATCCTGCCGTGCCCGGAGGTCCAGGAGATGCTCTCGGCACGGGGTTGGTCCGATACCGAGCTGTCGGTCCTCGAAAGGCAGGTGGAGCGTCGCGTGAACCTCGCGTGGACGAGCAGCACCGGGAGGGTGCTCGATGCCGCTGCCGCCCTGCTGGGCCTCTGCCGGGAGAGGACGTACGATGGCGAACCGGCGATGACGCTGGAGGCGGCAGCGGCAAATGCAACGCCAGAGGAGTGGCCGCTCGTCTTCTCCCGCGAGGGGGGACTGCCTGTCCTCTCCACCCGCGAGATGCTCCGCGAAGCGCTCGGACGGTGGAGTGGCGATGGTGACGTATCCGGGGCGGAGAGAGGGAGGATCGCTGCGAAGATCGCCGCCTCGGTGCAGTTCAACCTGGCACGCGGTATCGCGAAGCTCGCGATCGATGCGGCACATAACGCAGGCATCGGCAGGGTGGCACTAAGCGGGGGCGTCGCCTACAACCGAATGATCCGCGAGACGATCGCAGGCGAGATCGCGGCCGAAGGCCTCACCCTGGTGATGAACCATGAGTACCCCCTGGGCGATGGCTGCATCTCCTTCGGCCAGTGCATCTGCGCGGCGCTCTTGATGCAGGAGAACGGCCCCTGAGGAATGGGAACGCTTATATCCTGCTCCAGAGAGTCAGTTGCTGAGGTGAGATACGCATGCCACTGGATGATTGCTGCCAGAAGACCGTGGTGACGGTCGCCCCCGATGCAAGCGTGCACGATGTGATAGGGCTGATGGAGGGGAAGAACGTCGGATGCGTGGTCGTAACCGAAGGGAAGAAACCCGTCGGGATCATCACCGATCGCGACATCGTGATCCGCGTGGTATCGAAGAACGGCAACACCAGGGCGGTGAAGGCAAAGGATGCGATGACAAAGAACCCCTTCTGCCTCCCCGGCAGCACAGGCGTGTTCGATGCCCTGAAGCAGATGAAGGGTAAGAGATTCCGGCGCATACCGGTCACGGACGCGAAGGGGAACCTCTCCGGGATCATCACGATCGACGACTTCACGCGGCTCCTGGTCAAAGAGCTCTCGTTCATCTCCTCGATCATCGAGGAGCAGAGCCCCGGTTTCTGAGCGGACCGATGAAGATGGCCGATCAGATGCCTATCTTCGATTTTTTTCGATTTTGTTCTGGCCTGGAGACCATCTGAACAGGGTTCGACGATGAATCATCCCATCGGTCGGATAAGAACCAATCGGCGCTGGTTCCATGGAATGTGGTGCTGTGGCTGATCCGCGTAGAGACGGCCCAAAGAATAGCGTGAATTCCTCCCGAATGCAGGATCCGCCATAGAAGAATTCCCGACAATCGGGGAATTCAACCCTTTTTTAGTTCTGCAGTCGTTCGCGACCGTTGCGCGAAGAGAAAAGAGGATGGATGATCGACAGGAGCGGGGGATTACCCGAACAGGGCACCCAGCCCTGCCATCCCGCTCTCTTCCTCCTCCTTCTTCTCCTCTTCCTTCTTCTTCTCCTCCGCGGGGGCGGCTGCCTTGGCCTCTGGTGCAGCCGCAGGAGCGTGAGTGGCCGAGGGCGCTGCCGGTGCGGCAATGGCCGCCTTGCTGATCGCCTCCTCGATGTTCACACCCTGGAGCGCGGTCACGAGTGACTTCACGCGGACGTCTTCCACAGCGATACCGGCGGCGGTCATGACCGCCTTCACATTCTCTTCCTTGATCTCCTTTCCCGCATGGTGCAGGAGGAGGGCTGCATAGATATACTCCATATGATTCTCACCTCTTGTTTTCTCCAATCCTTCAGTTCTCTTTCATCATGCTTTTCAGGGCCAGCGACTCCCGACCGGCCTTCGCGATGATCGCATCGATGACCCCTCTCTCGTATACAGCGGCCGATACTGCCACCTGCCTCGCCTGCATCGTGGCGAGCGAGAGGAGGGGTTCGATCGTCTGCCTGGTCGGGATCGCCAGATTCATCGACAGGTTGAATGCCTGCGAGGCGGCGAGCGCGATTCTGTCCAGATATACCTGCTCGTCGATGGCGAGCATCTCCGGGGTGAAGAGCATGTGGTCATAGTAGGCGGCCTGCAGCACCAGACCCACGTCCATGGGTTTGACATCGAGCAACGCAAGCACCTCGGCCATCTTTTTATTTATGACTTCACCCTTTCTCAGGACGACCTTCGTCTCTCTGATCTTCACCTTGCTCGCTTCAATCATCGCAGGGATGCCCACCTGCTGGAGCGTCCCGACGATCGGACCGGGTTTGAAGCTGGTGGGCCCCTTCTCGACGACGATGTCATACGGTGCGGTCTGACCGGGCTTCGCCGCCATCTTCGTCTTCGTCTTCTCCAGCATCTTGTAGAGCGCGAAGGGATTCTCGTCGGTGAAGAGGAGTGCCGACTGGCCTGCGATATGCTTCCTGATCTCGCTGATCGAACCGCCCATCTCGGTGAACGCATGATCGATCAGGGTATTCCTCGTCATCTTCAGGAGTGCCCTTCCATGGAGGCTCCTCCTGATCTGCTGGAGCTGTATGGCCGGAATGCCCTCCACGTCGACCAGTCCCACCAATTTCACGCCGGTGGCGTGCCTCTTGATCTCTTCGATCTCGTCACGCTTCCATTTCGGAAGGTGCTTCGTGTACAGGGGCACGTCAGATCACCCTCACTGCAGGACCCATCGTGGTCTTGACATACACCGATCGGATGTTCGCAGAACCCTGCTCCAGGACCGATTCCACCCTCTTCAGGACGGCATCGATGTTCTGCGCAATTTTTACCGGCTCCATCCCTGCGACACCCACCTTAGTGTGGAACGTCCTGCGATCCTTCGTCCTGATCTTCACGGATTTACGCAGACGGTCCACGATCGGCTGGATGTCCGTATTCGGTGGAATGGGTGTCGGCATCTTTCCACGTGGTCCGAGCCTCTGACCGAGCGATTTGCCGATGAGCGACATGACACCGGTATCCGCGAGGAAGAACCGGTACTGGTTCGCCAGCCGGCGCGCCTCCCTCGGTTCGCCCGCGAGACGCTCGATGTCCTGTGGCCCGAGCACGAGATCTGCACCGGCATCCTTCGCTCTGGTGACGATGTCGCCCTTCCCGAATACCGCGATCCGATTCGCTCCGCCCGTCCCATTCGGGAGCAGGATCACCTCATCGATGCGGTTTTTTGGGTTCGAAAGGTCGATATTCTTCAGATTTATCGTTAGATCGACGCTCTCGTTAAAATTGCGTTTCGGTGCATCCTTCAGCGCCGAATTCACCGCTTCGACGATCTTTTCAAATTCAACCATCTCTTGCCTCCATAGTTAACGACCTCACGATCTGCTATGGTCTCCGTCCTTTCAACCGGAGAGCTGCTTCTCGTATTCGCCCCTGTCCACGGCAACCAGGAAATCCTTGGGCCTCTTGCCATCCACAGTCACGCCAATGCTCACGCACGTCCCTGCGACCTCCTTTACAGCGGATCTCAGATCGTACGAGAGCATGTCGTTCATCTTCATGCGGGCGATTCTGATGGCAGCTTCGAGCGGAAGGTTACCGACCGCCTGGGTGTTGGGCTGCGCTGAACCCTTCTCGATACCTATCTCCTTCTTGATGAGCGCCGTCGTCGGTGGAACCCCGACAGCGACGGTGAACTGCTTCTTGTCATCGACGACGATCTTCACAGGGACCTGCATACCATTGAATTCTGCCGTCTTCCTGTTGATCTCGTCCACGACTGCCTTCACATTGATACCGAGTGGTCCGAGGGCGGGGCCCAACGGTGGCCCTGCAGTCGCTTTTCCGCCTGGTACCAGAACTTCTACCACTTCTGCCATTGTCATTCACCAGCCCTGCCTGAACGAGGAGAGCATGGGTTTACTAAGGTCGCTCTCGTCCGATTTAAATATATCAATGGGAAAAAATGGTCCAACGGGTCAGACGTTCTCGTCGACCCGTTCGATAACGCGGATATTGTCCCCTCTGACCGTGATGGGTATCGGAACCACGCTCTCGTAGAGCTCCACGGTGATCTCCTCTTTCCCGAGATCCACCCTTTTTACGACCGCTTTCTCCCCTTTGAACGGCCCCGCGATGAGCTCGACGATCGTCCCCTCCTCGATGCCGCTCACCACCGGTTTGGGGACGAGGAAATGCTTCACCTCATCGAGCGTGGTACGTGCCCTCACGACCGACCGCGCATGCGGGATCATCTCAGCGAGCTGTTCGATCCTCGCCAGACTCTCGGGGGATTCGACCAGCACATAGCCGCGAAGCTCGTCGGGGACCAGTATCGCGGTCACCTTGATGTTCGTCTGCGTCTCCACCGCTTTCTTGATGCTGTCCGCGACCGCACGCTCCTGCTTCGAGGTCGTCTTTATCGCGTAGATACTGTTACCGAATTCGGACGCGAACTTCTCTTCCTTCTCGTTCATGGCGCTCATTTGGGGATTGGACCCATGGTGATTGTGATAATGAAGCCGATGAGGCCGATCAGGAACACACCTGCGGCCGCCACGATCGCGATCTTGGAGAACTCCTCGCGAGTGGGAGTCCTCGCCAGCTTGATCACGCGCCAGTATTTGTTGAAGAGTTCCTCGTCTAACTTGATGTCCATTGCCGTCTCACTTCAGGAAATCTATCTCGAACTGTTTCGATACCCTTTTCGTCTCCCGATCGCTCCTTCCCAGGATCTGCGGTGAATGAACCCCGGTCACCACCAGCATCGTCCGCATCTTGTGTGCCATATCGGGATCGACCTGTGCACCCCATATGATCCTCGCGTTCGGATCTATCCGGTTGAATACCTCCTGGACCACGCCCTCCGCCTCGGCGATCGTCATATCGGGACCGCCCACAACATTCACGAGCGCGGCAGTCGCACCCGATATATCGACATCCAGCAGTGGCGAACGCAACGCCTTCTTGACGGAATCGGCCGCTTTGTCCTCGCTGTCGCTCTCGCCCATCCCGATCATCGCCACTCCGCCCCTCTCCATGACGGTGCGCACATCGGCGAAGTCCAGGTTCACGAGGCCCGGCATGGTGATCAGCTCGGTGATACCCTTCACTGCCCGCATGAGGACCTCGTCTGCCACCTTGAATGCGGCCATGAGGGGGAGCCTCGGTACCACCTCAAGCAGGCGATCGTTGGGGACGACGATGACGGTATCGGCGATGTCCCTCAGGCGTTCCAGCCCTGCCTCGGCGTTCTGCCTCCGTATCGCACCCTCTGCGGTGAAGGGTAACGTGACCACGCCGATGGTGAGCGCTCCCTCTTCCCTGGCCGCCTTCGCGATGATCGGCGCGGCGCCTGTGCCGGTACCGCCGCCCAGACCAGCGGTGACGAAGACCATGTCGCACCCCTCCACGGCCTTCTTGATGTCGGCTTCGTTCTCCAGTGCCGCTTCCTCACCGATCTGTGGTATCGAGCCTGCACCGAGTCCATGCGTCCGCTGGCGGCCGATCAGTATCCTCTGATCCGCCCGGGTCCTCACCAGGTGCTGGGCATCGGTGTTGATCGCAATCAATCGTGCCCCGTGTATTCCTTCTTCATACATCCGCATGATAGTGTTGGATCCTGCACCTCCGCATCCAATGACTGCGATGACAGTCTCCAGCTCCTTCAGGACCTCGTCCAGCTCCTTCTCGGTCTGCGGCGCTGGCGGAGCAGTCGGGACGGCCTTTTCCACCCCTGCTTCTGACTTCACGGCATTCTGGGCCTTCATCTCACCCTCGGCACGTAGCAAAGCCTCTTCAACAATCGATCTCATCTATACCTCTCCAGTTCCGGAATGTGGAGTACCCTCTGGCTCCATGTCTGAACCATCTCCGGTGCGATCCTCTTACCCTCCAGCTCCACCGCCTCGCCCCGGGAGAGCTTTTTATAGAGCGATCCTGCCGGAATCCCCAGCATGCGCGCTTTTTCGGGATCGAATCTAGATTCGAGGATGATCAGACAATCACCGTCAATCGAAGTTTTTTTACAACCAATTATGGTTTGAATGCATAACCTTATTAAATCATTTATTACTTGCGATCTCCATTTTTCAAAGGTAATGAAGCACGGCAGCAGATTTCCGTTCTCCCCTGTCAGATGGCAGACGGGAAGCGCCTTGACGCCTCCCAGTATCCCTGCCCTGTCCGCCCTCAACGCTTCTGCGAGGAGATCTTCAGGCACGACGCACTCCACCGGTGCCCCGCTCCCCGCCAGGCGATCGATGTGTACGTGTGAGTCAGGATATATCCCCCGGGCAAGCTCCCTGATCGCGAGGTAGGTGTCCAGATCGAGTTCACCGAGTCCTTCGATCTCCTTCTCTCCGAGCAGAGGCAACTGAAGCAAACAGAGCAGGGAATCGAGCTTCTCCACCTCCTTCCTCTCCAGAGATTGCCGGTCGATATACGCCGCCCTTGCACCCGTCCTCTCCATCAGTCTTGCCAGATGGCTCTTTTCGAGGCCCTGAACCTCGCGGGCAGGTACGATGTGCCCGAATGCACCCCGCGAAGCAAGTGCAATCCTCGTTGCACGCGTCGCATAGTGGTCCCCACCCAGTCCGAGCAGGGGGATCGCATCGCTGAGTGGCGTGCAAAGGGCGAGAAGCATGCTTCTGGCAGTAGAAAAACCGGCCACCGGGTCACACCATTCCTTCTCTGTACTGCCGATCTCCAGAAAGAGGCACGGCGTATCGATCTCCGTCGGGCCATGGTGGGTCGCCTCGTAGGTTGTGTGGTAACCAGAGGGTGCATTCAGATGTAGCTGGACGAGAACCGCCCTCATGAGCGCGGGGCATGCAGGCGGAAACTGGTAGATAGATCCACCCAGTTCTGCGCTGCCGAAGTTACCGGGCGCATGGACGGTCAGCATGGGTGCAGGATGGTGGCTCGTATGCCTCGAGAGAAAGACGATCGCATCCGCCTTCAACTCACTGTCGATACGGTCCGCATGGATCAGCCTTCCGGCCACCTCCACGAAGGCGCATTCGACACCCTTCTCCCGCAGCCTCTTCCGCCATCCCTGCTCGAGAAGGGACTCCATATGCCCCCTGATGTTTCTACCGGCAGGGTCGTAGGCCGAATTCACGAAGGCGTACCGCATCGATGCGCCGCCTCTTCTGCTTTCATGTCCCTTCATCTTCTTCTCTCTTCTTCATGGTAAACCGATCGGAGCCAGGGCTTCGCAACCCCTGCGTGGATAACGAGCTGGCCGCCGCGATCATCAACGAACCTATTTTGATGTATTCTAGAGATCTTCAATTATGGATCGGCTGATCGAGAAGGCGTTCAGAGAGAGGGGTATCGAGAAGGAGATCCGATGCGAGGATGCATTCAGCATCTCCGAGGAGTACGGCATTCCCAAACTGGAGATCGCCCGTTACTGCAACCAGAATCGGATCAAGATACGGGCCTGCCAGCTCGGTTGCTTCAGATGAGCCTCTATCTTCAGGTTGTCTCCGTGAAGGATGCGGTGGAGAGGCTGCTCCGGATGGCGCCTACTCCACGGGTGGAGAGGATCCGGATCGAAGGTGCGATCGGTAGGGTACTGGCAGAGGATGTCCGGTCGGACATCGACATTCCGGGATTCGACAGGTCGGTCGTGGACGGTTATGCGGTGAGAGCGAAGGATACGGCAGGGGCGACCGATACGATCCCTGCGATGCTCGCCCTCGGTGGCAGCGTACATATGGGAATGCAGGAGCCTTCCCCGCTCCCGGATGAGGCCTGCATCTACGTGCCCACGGGCGCCGCTCTGCCCCCCGGTGCAGACGGAGTGGCGATGATCGAGCATACGGAGAGGATGGGCGATACTGTACTCATCAGGAGGGGGGTCGCACCCGGGGAGAATGTCCTCCATAAGGGCGAGGACTTCAGGAAGGGCTCGGTGGTGGTGCAGGCGGGGAGGCTCCTCCGCCCCCAGGAGATAGGTGTCTGCGCTGCCGCAGGCGCATCGGAGATATCGGTCCTGACGAAGCCGGTCGTGGGGGTCATCTCCACGGGGAACGAGCTGGTCCCTGTCGAGGCCATGCCTGCACCGGGCCAGGTGAGGGATGTGAACGCTCCCATGCTCGCTTCCGCTCTCCAGCGTCTTTCATGCCGTCCCAGGTGCTATGAAATCGTGTCCGACGAGGAAGGGGTGCTGGGTGGGGTGCTGGAGTCCGCGGCGAGGGAGTGCGATCTCGTCATCGTATCGGGCGGGAGCTCCAAGGATACGAGAGACCGTGTCGCCTCCACCGTTGGGGCGCTCGGCAAGGTGCTCGTGCATGGTATCGCCATCCAGCCGGGGAAACCCACCATCATCGGTGAGATCGATGGAATACCCGTGATCGGTCTCCCCGGCCATCCTGCCTCTGCCTACGTGGTCTTCCAGGTGATCGTCCGGCCGTTCATATCCCTGATGACAGGCAGACCATTCCATGAGGAACGTGCGAGGGCGACGCTCGCGAGCAGTGTCCCCTCGATGAAAGGGCGCGAGGAATACATCCGCGTACGCCTCGAGAACGGCCGGGCATACCCGATATTCGGGAAATCGGGACTCCTGAATACCCTCGTGGCGAGCGATGGGATGATCAGGATACCATCGACGAGCGAGGGAATGGAGGCAGGCGAGGAGGTGGATGTGCTGCCATGGTGAGGCGGTATCTCGATCTCGTCACCCTGGAGGAGGCGATCGTGACACTGAAGGAGAGATTTCCGCATATGGCAAGGACCGTGCGCGTCCCGGTGACAGAATCGGTGGGAAGGGTCACCGCTTCCCCTGTGTTTGCCCGCTTCTCTGTTCCTGAGGCGCCGCTAGCGGCGATGGATGGCATCGCCGTCCTGAGTGCCGAGACACGGGAGGCACGGGAGCAGCATCCGGTCATCCTGAAGAATGCGATCAGGGTGAACACAGGAAATGTGGTCCTCCCGCCATTCGATGCGGTGATCATGATCGAGGACGTCTGGGAGCAGGACGAGGGCTATGTCATCAGGAAGAGTGTGCCACCCTGGCAGCATATCAGGCCTGCAGGTGAGGATATCGGAGAGGGAGAGATGATCCTCACCTCATCCCACCTGATCAGGCCTCACGACATCGGTGCGCTCCTCGCATTCGGTATCGGAGAGGTGGAGGTGAAGGGGCTGACCGTTGGGCTGATCCCGACGGGGAGCGAGATCGTTCCGATAGGAACGAGGCCGAAAGCAGGTCAGGCAGTGGAGACGAACACGCATGTGGCCGGGGCATGGCTCCGAGCGATGGGTGCCGGGTGCCGGCATTATCCCATCGTGCCTGACGTGCCTGATGCGATCAGAAATGCCCTCCTCTGCGCGGTGAGAGAGAACGATATGGTCCTGATCTCCGCCGGTTCCTCTGCCGGCACAAAGGACTTCACGGTGGATACGATCAGCATGCTGGGACGCGTGCTGGTCCATGGAGTCGCGATCAAACCTGGAAAACCGGTAATTATCGGGGAGATCCAGGGTAAACCCGTCATCGGTCTTCCCGGATACCCACTCTCCACCCTCACGGTGCTGAGAGAGATCGTAACGCCTTTCCTCGTCTCGCAAGGCTTTCCTGCACCCGGAGAGACGATCGTGAAGGCGTACCTTGCGACAGGCGTCAGCTCCGAGATCGGAATCGCAGAATTCCTCTTCGTCATCGCGGGGCATGTGGACGGTAGGTGGGTTGCCGTGCCACTTTCACGCGGCGCCGGGGTACAGATGAGTGCGGTGAGGAGCAACGGGTGTGTGAGAATCGCAGCCGAACGGGAGGGCCAGAACGCGGGTGATGAGGTCGAGGTGCGCCTCTGGATGAGCGAGAGAGCGGCGATGACCCGCCTGATCATCACCGGCAGCCACGACCCGTCGCTGGATTACCTCGCCGACCTGCTGACAGGTGAAGGGGTATGGATGCACGCGGTCCCGGTGGGTAGCATGGGGGGGCTCCTGGCACTGAAGGGGCAATACTGCCATGCCGCACCCATGCACCTGCTCGCACCGGATGGGAGCTACAATACATACTACCTGCGAAGGCACCTTCCCGGCGAGGAGCTGGCACTGCTGAAGGTCGCGGGCAGAGCGCAGGGCATCGCCTCGAAGAGCGGGATTACACTGGAGGAGATGCCGGCACACACATTCGTGAACAGACAGAAGGGCTCGGGCACACGAATGCTCCTCGATCATCTCCTTCAGACGAAGGGGATCGAACCCTCGTCCATCTCGGGCTATACCCGGGAGGTGACCACACATCTCGCTGCGGCACGTTCCGTCGCCATGGGTGAGGCGGATGCGTGCGTATGCACCTTCAGCGCAGCGAAGTTATTCGGCCTTTCATTCGTATGGCTCGCGGAAGAGGAGTACGAGCTCGTGCTGCACAGGGATGCACTGAAGGACGACAGGATCCAGAGGCTGTGCGAATGTGTGGGATCGGACGTTTTTAAGGATGCTCTCGCCAGAATGGGTGGCTACGAGACGGGTAGCACGGGTACAATCAGATATCTCGGCGGCGCAGAGGGGCATGGATAAAACCCCATGCACCCCATGATATAGAAAGCTGGGCGAACCTGAGCCGGTCTGAAAAATCATTTGCGTAGGTAGTAACAAAGGTACAGGGAGGAGTGGACAGCGTGGAGAACGTGGAGAGCACGTACAGCGGCAACGATGTGGAGGAGGAGGTCCAGGAGTTCTGGAAGAGGCAGGAGATCTACAGAAAGGCGAAGGAGAGGCGGAGCGGGAACAGGGCCTACTTCTTTGTGGACGGCCCTCCATATACGACGGGCTATATACACCTCGGTACCGCGTGGAACAAGATCCTCAAGGACTGCATCCTGCGGTACCGAAGGCTGCAGGGGCTGGACGTGCTCGACCGCGCTGGCTACGACATGCATGGCCTCCCCATCGAGGTGAAGGTGGAGCACAGGCTCGGATTCAGGACGAAGAAGGAGATCGAGGCCTTCGGGATCGAACCATTCATCGAGGAGTGCAGGCAGTTCGCATTGAAGAACAAGGACGTGATGAGCGACCAGTTCAGGAGACTCGGTGTCTGGCTCGACTTCGAGGATGCGTACCAGACACTCGCCCCTGAATACATCGAGGCGGCATGGTGGACCCTCAAAAGGGCGGACGAGAAGAGGGTACTGGAGCAGGGCTACAGGGTGGTGAACTGGTGCCCGCGATGCGAGACCGCGATTGCCGATGCGGAGGTGGAGTACGAGGATGTCTCCGATCCCTCCATCTTCGTCAAGTTTCCGCTGAAGGGGAAAGAGGACGAGTACCTCGTGATCTGGACCACCACCCCCTGGACGCTCCCGGCGAACGTGGCGGTAGCGGTGAATCCTCAGTTCGTCTATGCTAGGGTGGCCGCGACGAAGGAAGGAGATGAGGAGATCCTCTGGATGGCAGACGACCTCGTCGATCAGGTGCTCAGGAAAGGGAGATATTCCGATTTCCGCATCCTCTCGAAGGTGCTCGGTTCGGAGATGTCAGGGATGGAGTACCTCTCCCCGCTCGCCATGCGGGTGCCCAGGCAGAAGAAGATACCACACCGCGTGGTGATGGCGGACTTTGTCGCAATGGAGAACACCGGTATAGTGCATATCGCTCCAGGTCACGGGTGGGAAGATTACGTGCTTGGCCTGAAAGAGGGCCTCGAGGTCTTCTGCCCTGTGGACGAATCGGGACACTTCACAGATGAGGGGGGCGCATACGCGGGAAGGGATGTCCACGAGGTGAACGGGCTTGTGATTGCTGACCTGGGCGATCACCTCCTCGCCCGCGGGGAGATCGTCCACCGGTACGGCCACTGCTGGCGCTGCAAAACGCCCATCATATACAGGGCGACGCAGCAGTGGTTCCTGCGGGTATCGGAGCTCCGTGAACGGATGCTCGAGGAGATAGAGAGAGTCAGGTGGTTCCCCGAGTGGGCAGGGAGTGCCCGATTCCATGACTGGGTGAAGGAGGCCCGCGACTGGTGTATCTCCAGACAGAGGTACTGGGGCATACCCATCCCCATCTGGCAGTGCAGGAGCTGCCATAGCTACACAGTATTCGGCACCCTCGCAGAGCTCTCAGAGGCCTCTGGCACGGAGGTGCGGGATCCACACCGACCATATGTCGACAGAATCACCGTCCCCTGCCGCTGTGGTGGGACGATGGAACGCGTGCAGGATATCTTCGATGTCTGGTTCGACTCCGCGGTCGCCTCCTGGGCCACGCTCAGGTTCCCGGCAAGGAGGGAAGAGTTCGAGCGGCTGTGGCCCGCCGACTTCATCACAGAGGGGCAGGATCAGACGAGAGGCTGGTTCTACTCACAGCTGGGCGCCAGCATCATCGCCTTCGACCGTTCCCCATACAGGAGCGTGCTCATGCATGGCTTTGCACTGGATGCAGAGGGTAGAAAGATGAGCAAGAGCCTGGGTAACATGGTCACACCCGAGGAGATCATCTCGAAGTTCGGCGCCGATGTGTTGAGGCTGTATGTCCTATCTGCGAATGCACCCTGGGACGATCTGAAGTTCAATCTGGAGGGCGTGCGCACGATCCACCGCACCCTGAACGTCCTCTGGAATGTATACCGTTTTCCACTTCCGTATATGATTCTGGATCGGTTCTCCCCACCTGCGATGACAGAAGGGGTATGGGATTGTATGGCCATGGCGAAGGAGCTCCCCCGGCTGCCTGAGGAGGATCGCTGGATACTCTCCAGGACCGCCTCGCTCGTCCGCGAGGTGGAGGGCTACATGGAGTCATGCGAGCTCCACAGGGCGACAAGGGCGATCATGCACTTCATCCTCGAGGATCTCTCGCGCTGGTATATCCAACTGATCCGATCGCGTATGTGGTTGGAGGAGGATGTCCCGGAGAAGGGACAGGCGTACCGCACCATCTACTACGTGCTCAGATACCTCGCACTCCTGATGGGCCCCATCACGCCGTATCTGGCGGAGAAGATGTACATGAACCTGAAGATGGCCCATGATCCCGAGAGCGTCCACATGCTCGACTGGATGAGGCCGGACGAAGCGTTCCTCGATCCGGTCCTCGAGGAGGATATGGAGGTGGTGCGCCAGTTCGACGATGCGGTGGCGGCCGCAAGACAGACAGCGAGGAGGAAACTCCGGTGGCCGGTGGCGGAGTGCATCGTTTCCACAGGTGATCCGATTGTGAGGAGGGCGATCGCCAGACTGAACAGGATCTGCACCTGCAGGGCGAACAGCCGGAGGGTGATCCTTGCGGATTCTCCGTGGGAGGGGCTGGGGTGGAGGGCCATCGCGCAGATGAAGACAATCGGGCCCGCATTCGGTAAGGATGCACCCAGAGTGAAAGAAGCGATCGAACGTGCGGATGGAAAGGTACTCCGGGAGGTGCTGGCGGGAGACGGGGCGACGGAAGTACATGTGGGGGATACGGCGGTCAGGATCGGTCCGGCACATGTGGCGTTCGACGAGGTCCTCCCCGAAGGCTTCACATCGGCCAACATGAAGAACGCCACCGTCTATGTCGATGCACGCCTCACTCCAGAGCTCGAGGGCGAGGGATATGCGAGGGAAGTGATCAGGCGCCTGCAGGAGATGAGGCGGCAGTTGAACCTGAGCGTGGAGGATTTCATCCTCGCCGATGTGGAGATCGATGATCCGCGCGTATCCTCGCTCGTGAATGATGGCTGGCGGGAGGCGATCATGCGCGAGGTGAGGGCGAGGTCCCTGAAGATCCTGCCTGCCGGTTCGGATATCATGAGTCTCTCCTCCCACGAGCTGCAGCAGGAGTGGGATGTGGATGACATCCTGATGAGGACCGGTATCTCCCGGTCTGCTTCGCCCTCATGAAGTGCGGGAGCGTGAACGGAAATGGCATGAACGGTCGAACAGGATCTGCGATGCTGGATGATTCCTTTCGATAGCCGCAGAATCCATCCGTATTTTTAAAACATAAACGATAATCGGTCATACTCCCTGATTGCCCCACCCATGAATCGATCCCGGATGAACTTCTGTCACGAACCGGATCGACTGAACGGGATACGTCCTTCTTTTGCGGAGCAGGAGTGCCCCATGGACTCCAATTTTTTCGAAAGTGCTTCCGTCGATTTTTCAGATGTCAGGATCAGTCACATATACACGTTTTTTTATGGCATCGAACGGTCCAGGTGGCTCCGCATGCCTCCGCCCCCGCCGCGATGGGGCCCCTGCGTCCGATTCCTCCGTTCCTTCTCCGGACAGACTTCGAGCGATCGGGAATTGCATGTATTTGGCTGGATCGGTCGATCTGATTGCTATATCACGAGCGATATCGTGAATCGAGAATTCCCGGATGTACTCTTTATCCGAGGTCTTGAAAAAAACGTCTGCCCGAGGAGAGAGCACATAGGCGGAACACGATGGATCGTCGAAATGGGAGGTATTATCCATGATTATCGACGTTCCCTCCCCCCTTGGTTGGTAATCCAGAATGGTCGTAGTACC
>JARYLJ010000017.1 GCA_029907705.1 Methanomicrobiales archaeon | reverse complement strand
TGCCTCGTGGGAAAAGGGATGGAACGTTGGCAGGTTCCATCTGGACCCATTTCGGTTCCCCGATGGAAAACTCTTTACTGGAGTAGATACGTCGAGATCACGTTTTCCTTCATCGAAGGGAATATCGCGGGACCATTCGATCGTAAAAGTATCAGCGGCATGCACAATGGATCAGAGTCTCATGGAATATTCTGTCACTGATGCATGTCGAGGGAAATATTTTTTGAAAACTGAGAAGTTGCATGAGACATGGATTATTCAAATTACGATGATGCGCTGGAAATTTTTTATGAATATGATGAATGAAATGACTCCGAAAAAAAATTGTCCTATCGTCTCCCGGATTGGCAACATGAAAAGATATTTCGAAGAAAGAAGCGTGCCATCTTCACATCTGGATATTATGGAAATTCGGTTATTTATGAATCTGAGACCGCTTTTCAGGATATCAGATATTAATTGCAGAACTATCGATGGCAGGCGCTCCGGACAGAGCGGATCATCATGGCCCGATTGAGAATCAGACGATGGAAAAGACCATTATTGGAACGCGAAGGGGTTTTTTACGAGGGCGATAATGCTATTGCGGGGATTCAGGATGGGCTCGTCGTGATTCGAACACGAGATCTCCGCCGTGTCAAGGCGACGTCATAGCCAACTAGACCACGAGCCCAGATGCCAGAGGCGGATAGAAAATTGAATTCCTTTGGTATTAACCGTTCCGGTTCACAGAGGCCTATGATGTTGAGAGGTGATCTGCGCCGACAGAATGACGACTGTATCTGATAATACATCGCGGTTCCCCATCGCGTGCCGAAAGTACAGGAAAAATTCATGACATGATGAAACTCTCGCGTATTCGAGAGACCGCCTCCTCGTTTTATCATTTGAAAAATTATCCTTCTTTAATTTAAAATGTCATCATATTCATCGATTTCCTGCAATTCAAGGCGCATGGTGAATTCTAGAGTGAATCAGGGGTACATATTCCGGCGGAAGGATCCTGTACGCCCTCCCATTCGAGGAGACATGAATCCGGATTTTACTGCATCATGATGGGACTGTCTCCAGATACTGACTTTGGAGATACACCATTCAATGAGGGATGGTGAAGTCCCGCGTTTCAGCAGAGAGAACCCCATCGCAATCTAGTATATCGTCTGGCCAGATGGTTTTGTTGAAGTAATTCCTGATTTCCCTCTGGAAGATCGAAAAGCCCCCCCCGATATTCATTGTCTCGGATTAATCGGAAAGAATAATTCTTTTTATATCATCGTTCCTGCGCTCGTACATCGCGGTGAGGCGGGATCTGTCGAATGCACGAAAGGTCTTCTCCACTCTCACCGACGACGATTCACCAGATATTGAAGGAGGAGGAGGAAGACCACCGCGGCGGCCACCCCGATCTTCAGCATATCGGGCCCCTTCGCTTTATCGGACTCAGCAGCCCTCCAGTCGTCCTCGAAGACACCGAGGAAATACCGCGCGACCTCTGGTGATTCGATGATCACCCCTGCCTCGCGGTTGTACAGGGGCGAATTCTCGTTCCAGTTTATCGAGGAGATGAGCACACGGCGACCGTCCACGATCACTCCCTTGTTGTGTATCTTCTCTATGCCGGAGCTGGAGAGCGATGCGAGCCTCGCCTCGAGCGGGAGATCCTCACCCCTCGCCACCCTCCTGAGAAAAGGGACCATTTCGTCATTGTCCATCTCGCCTTCTGTATTGAACCAGTAGGAATCCAGAAGGATCCGCACCCGCACCCCTCTCCTCGCTGCATTCAGTGCCGCCTCCAGATACGGGTTCGGCGAGTTTCCCGACCAGTTCTGGATATATGCCTGCTCGATCTCGATGGAGGATGTCGCATCCTCGAGGAGGTCGTTGATCAGGCGGCTCGTGTCAGGTGAGATGACCGCGGTGATATTTGCGCCTGTGAACGATATCGCGGGAAATTCCGGTGTATAAGGCGTATCCTTGAAGTACGGTATCTCTCCATCGATCGGCTCCGCAGGCGAGATATCGTAACCCATGCTGTCCGCCAGGAAGAGATCTGCAAAATAACCGGCCATTTCGGGAGATCGAATATATACCCCCCACCCGCGATTCCCCCTCTCGCCCTCGCGAGGAAAACCGTTCGGATCGAAGTTTTCGCTCGTGATGAAAACCGCTTCCCGGTCGATGACCATGTACTTCGCATGATTAAAACGGTACCGCTTTCTCGTATCCCCTGCCTTCTTCATCTGGAGGACGGGGATATCGCTCCTCATCAGAAGACCTGCGGTGATCGATCCCTCTGCAGGTATGCCACCGACAGGTCCTCCCTCGATCAAGACCCTGACCTGAACCCCTCGACCGGCGGCGACAGTCAGCTCTTCTGCCTGCCTGCCATTCGTGAACAGATAGACGTTCACCAGTATCTCCCGCTTTGCGCCTCCAATGGCCTGAGCGAACGCTGGATATGCAGAGTCGGGTGAGACGAATGCCACCAGTGTCACGTTGCTTACTGAAAATGGTTCCAGTCTCGTCTGGCCGAGGAAGAGTGGGCGGGGGTCCCAGATCCCGTTTTCAAAATAATGAACCTGACCCTCCCTCGCCCGCAGATCAGCGGGCCATGAGACCTTCTGTAATACCGTGGCCCCCTGATAGAGGATCAGTTCGTCTGCAGTGTTCGCCAGCTGGAATCTGCCCACCCTTATCGCATCCGGTATTTCGCTTCTCGTGTTGAAGAGCTCGAAATCAGGAGGATTGCTATGGGTTCTGCAGAAGGCATCACCCTCGCGCGCAACAACGATCCTGCCATCCGCACGTGTGCTGCCGGGAAACCTGACACTGCCCTCCCCGTCGGAGATGAAGTATCCATCGAGGGTGCCGTTACCTTCGAGCACGATGTACTCGTCCGCGTCGTTCGGAAGATACGTATCGGGACAGAACTCCACGATCTGCCATGCCATGGCCTCCCCAGCGAGAAGGAGGGCGATGAGGATGAGCGGTGCACACCGGCGCATCGTATCAGTTTCACCCTCATCCTTTTTATAAGCCGGCAGCCCGATTCATGAGAGATGAGGGGCCCTGTCGTCGTGAAGGTGGGGGGAAGCCTGATCGACTGCCTTCCCAGAATACTGGAGATCCTGCGCGATGAGAGGCATCCATCACTTATCGTGCCGGGGGGCGGGCCCTTCGCCAATACGGTGAGGAAACTGGCGCCGCGCGAAGAGGAGGCACACTGGATGGCGGTGGCGGCTATGGAGCAGTACGGCTGGTACATTGCCTCCTTCGGGGTTCCGATCGCTGAAGCGCTGATCATACCGCGGGGGACGAGCGTACTGCTTCCGTACCGGCTGATGAGAGAGATGGACCCGCTTCCTCACTCATGGAGTGTCACCTCCGACACGATCTCCGCATGGGTGGCAGGTACACTCGGCCTGGAACTCCTCGTCCTGAAATCTGTCGATGGCCTCACGAGGGATGGGGATCTCCTTACGAATGTTCAGGGGCCGATCGAAACCCCCGAGGTGGATCCGATCTTCGTCTCCTACGTGCTGGCGCACGGTATCAGGGCGACCATTCTGAATGGACGCGAGGAGGGTAGGCTGGAGGGTTTTTTCGCAGGCATTCCCGTTCCATGCACGAGGCTGGATACAAGATTTTAATTGATCCGAGAGCAAGGTAATAGGATATCATCAGGATCGAGGGTAAAAATGAGTATGATGAAGTGCTCTTCGTGCGGTGCACCGGCTGTGGAGAAGGGGGCAGTGGAATTCGGATGCCCGGAATGCGGAGAACCCCTGTGCCGGTGCGTGAGATGCCGGCAGCAGAGTGTCCCCTATGTCTGCCGTAAATGCAGTTTCCGGGGGCCCTGAAGATGGGAAAGGTCCTCGCCATTATGCGTGTGATGCCCGCTTCCGTGGATGTGGATCTGAAGGGCCTGACAGCAGAGCTCAGGAGGAGAGTACCGCAGATCAGGGATGTGGCGGAAGAGCCAATTGCGTTCGGCCTGAAGGCGATCAAGCTGGCTGTCGTGGTCGGCGATGAAGAGGGCGGAACAGACGCGATCGAGGGGAGCATCGCCTCTGTAAAGGATGTGGCGAGCGTGGAGATCATCGATCTGGACCGTCTGCTCTGAACGCTCTCTGACAATATTTCAACGGGATCTGAATATACGGTTCATCCTTCGGGTAAATCCTGATCACCATTCAGCTCCTTCATGTTACCGTCAGATAAGTAGAAGGGCGAATGGGCGAGCAGGTATGGATGGATGCTTTTTTCCGCTGTGGCCATCATGCACGAGGGGAATTGATGAACCGAATCATTATTAAGAGGTTGGTCCGGCGTCCGATGCCCCCTGAAAACTCCCGAAGGATGCGCCGGCGGCGATTGTGCGAGAGAGATGGTATGCTGGTGAACGCTTCATGCCTATCCACATGTGCGAAATGGTAAAGTGGAACTTTTTATCGGTATCCCATGAGATGATGTCTTGGAGACCCGCCTTCAAAGCCACCGCCATGGATGGGTCATCTCTCTTCTGCCATAGGAGGATCGTTCGTTTCAGTCTGTTTGCACATTGCAGGCGATGGTATTTCGAGAGTACTTGCAAAACGAGCTCGGATGACTATGAGCGATCAGGATGGATAAAATAAATACAACATTACGCGATTGAAGAATCGTTATTTCCGGGCACCCAGCCTCTCCATCACCTGCCTCGTGCAGGCCCTGATTTTATTGGCCGACTCCGTGAAGGCCTCCATCTCCTGCTCTTCCAGATGAATGGAGACGGGATATATGCCCTTTCTGTTGATCCTCGCCGGAATGCCGATGCATACATCCCCGATACCGTGGATCTCTCCGTCCGCATGGCTCGTCACTGTCAGAATCCGGTTCTCGTTGGCGAGGACGGTCCTCACCAGTGTGGCAATCGCCTCTCCGGGGCCGTATACGGTCGAGCCCTTCTTCCGGATGATCACTTCACCGGAGATCTTCACCTGCTCCACGAGCCGCGGGAGATCGAGCCTGCTCGCAAGTTCGAGGTTTTTTATGGGTATTCCGCCTATCGAGGTGGCGGACCAGAGCGGGACCATGCTGTCTCCGTGTTCGCCGATGATACGGGTGTGCACCTCGCTCACATGGACATTCAGCTTCTCGGCGATCAGCGCCTTCAGCCGCATCGAGTCCAGATGCGTGCCCAGACCGAAGATCCGCTCCATCCTGAAACCCGAATAATGCAGTGCAACCGACGTCATCACGTCCACGGGGTTCGTCACCATGAGGAGGATCGAGCGTGGCGCGATTTCGAGAAGTTGTCTGGCAAACGGTGCGACGACCATCGCATTCTCGTATGCCAGCTCCAGACGTGTACGATCCGGTGTCCTCGGATTTCCCGCTGTGCATACGACAACAGCCGACCGTTCAGCCGCCTCCAGATCCGTGCTCCAGTCGATGGTGGTATCGATGCCGCGTGCCGCGAACGACTCGATATAATCCCTCGCGAGGCCCTCCAGATAATCCTCTCTTCCCTTCCGCCCCAGGATGAGTATCTCACTCACATGCGGGATATGGGATACTGCATGGACTGTGTATGAACCCAGTCTTCCTGTTGCACCAAAAATCGCAACCTTCGCCATGTCTATCGCATATGGGGACACGTTCTCGGTTGGGACCACATATCCGCGTTCACGTCACCGCCCTTCCTCCACCCCGCGACCCCATGGGCGCCAGCTGTCCACGGTAAGCCTGCTCCCTTCCGGGCCTGGGCCGGTCCCCGCAGCAACAGGTCTCCACCCCCTCCGGAGTCTCGATCCCTGTCCACTGACCTCATGGGACGAGGCTTCTACGTCAGAGCAATCACGACTCCCGCGGTACGGAAGAACCGTCCTCGAACTTCGCCCCCCGCATACCGACGGTTTCGGGTGACAGGTGACGCCGAGCCACCCGGGCTAGTCCCCGCTAACAATATGCGCCCTACGGGATAAATATATCCCCGCCGACCGACTCGAGCCACTCCTTTCTGATCCTTTCTCTCAGTGGGCGATCCTTCTTCTCGAAGAGATCGAAGACGGTCAATATCGGCCGCTCCTTCGGAAGGAACGGAGGCAGCCTGAAGAAGTCCCCCTGGTACACCTCCACTGTCTGTTCGCCCTCCGCTACCGCCACAACCGCAGGTTCTCTGACGACCGGATTCTTCGATAGCGCGGTGTAATCCTTTTTGATATCCACCCGCTCCAGGAGCATGGACTCCATATTCACCCTGAGGTTGTATGAGGTCCAGAAGGCAGCGGCGTACCAGGCATCGTTCAGCACCACGTGCGGTGTTCCGATCATGCCGGCGAGAATACCGAGGGTCCCTGCACCACAGCATGCGTCCACGAATACTCTCGGGTTGTGCCGCCTGACCCGGACACCCACCGCGATGATCTTCGGATCGTAGCCACGGGGGAACTCGATATGTATCTTCGACTGCTCCTTGTAGAGCACGATCGGGCTCGTCTGCGTGAAGAAGATATCTGCCCTGACATCGCAGCCCGCGAGGAGTTCGTAGGTGCGGGGTTCCCTGGTCAGGTTCGCATCGAGCTCTCCAGGGATAAAGTCGCCCGACCTGACGACCCCCCTCGCCTCAGGCACTTCTTTAATGATCCGTTCGGCGGACTCACGGCTCACAAGGGGTGAGAGTAACACGAGCGATTTCTCTGGCAGAAATGGGGCGGACTCCATCGCAAAACCCGGGTGGATCATCGGCGAGCCGATCCTTCTCAGCGGGTCGTTCAATAACAGATCCCCCTCCTCCACCATGATAAGGTATACATGTGCGCAGACCACGTCCAGGAACCTTCTGCCGCAGGAACAGACATCCAGCGATACCGGAGGTGGAGGAGCATCCTTGTTCATGACGAGGGGCGTGCAATCGGGACATGGGGCGAAGACCTCGGGCATGATCCCGATGATCTCGTGGGCATCTCTGATGCAGTCATTGCCGCAGACGGGGCATTTCATAGGGGTCTATTGGCATCTTCTCCGAAAAGATATTTTTGCATCTGTGAACAGGATCGCCAAGCGGCACACCATGGTGGTGCGATGCTGTTAGGATGGGCCCGATGCGATTTGAACGCATGACCGCCCGGTTATGAGCCGGGCGCTCTGACCGGACTAAGCTACGGGCCCCCGACAAACGATCCGACAGGGACAAACAGACGAATTGCCCTGTTCAATGGTCGGAATGCAAGCATAATCTTGCATTTTTTGGAATAAATATGTTGTGTGAATGTATGCCTGCAGAAGAATCCCAGAATAAGATTGCAGCACCTATGGGATACATAACATTCCTGTTTTTGACCTGTATCGCAACGAGGGTGAAGAGTTCAATGGCTCAATGGCTGAGGACAGCCTTTTATTATCTCTAAACTGTTGTTTATATTGCTAAATGTATAATTCATCCCTTATTTTTGATGATTTGATTTAAATTTACAAATATGACGCCGCCAACAGGACTCGAACCTGTGACATGCTGGTTAACAGCCAGCCACTCTACCAACTGAGTTATGGCGGCAGAATTTTACGTCTTTATACGTAGTTTGTGAGGCCTATTAAACGTTATGGGATTTTTTCTTTTTCATCGAGGAGACCATGGCGAGGATCTCATCCAGTTCATCGTCCAGCTCCCTGTTCAGCTCGTATGCGCGTTCCAGTGCAATCGCACCCTCCTGGGACGCCCTGATGTAGCCCATCTGCTCAAGAACACGAAGCGAATACCGTATGCGGTGATAGGGCAGGTCCAGCAGCTCGGCGAGTCGCATGATCCCGATCGGCTGGTGCTCCATCACGGCACTCAGGACCCTGAGATGCCTGCCCAGCAGCTCGACCTCGCTCCTGACCCTCTCCAGCATATCAAAGCAGGGTTGATAGACAGGCTACATTAATCTGCCTGTTGCGAGGCATCTGCCTTCTGGCCTGCGTGCTGATCGAGCCATTTCTTCGTCTGATGGTACCTCTGCCAGGTGAGATACGACAGGCAGACCGCACCGAAGAAGAGGAGGGATGAGACCGGTAATCTCATATCCCCTTTCAGGAGGAGGAAGAGCAGTACGGCGAGTGCATACATCAGGATGACCACATTGAGCAGTACCACGAGCACCATGAACTTGATTTTGAACTCCTGCCGGCTGGCTTCGTCCATCTCATGAATATTTGAATGCGATAATAAAAGTACTTGTGCGAACCCGTGGAAGATAGTATGAATGGACCCACTCGACAGGGCGATGGCGGAGAAGAATGCGAAGGCATATGCAGCATACGGCTCGGGTAACTGCGACGCGGATATCAGGTATCTGAGCGGGTTCAGAACCTCGGATGCGATTCTGTACATGAAGAGATACGACGAATCCCCGTTCATCGTGGTCTCGTCGATGGAGCTGGAGAGGGCGGCACAGGAGGCGAAGGTTAGGGCGATGACACGGAAAGAGGCCGGCTTCTTCGAATACCTGAGCCAGGAGGGGGATCACAGAGATCGGGCGATGGCGCGGACGATCGCATCGCTCGGTGGAGCGCATATCATGGTTCCTCCGTACTTTCCGTTCTCCATCGCGAAGGAGCTCTCGGCGTTATGCGAGGTGAGCATCGAGGATAAGGAGGTCGTGAAGGCATGCAGGGCGAGGAAGGACGGGGACGAGATCCGGTCGATAAAAGGGGCACAGGAGGCAGCAGAGGAGGCGATGAGGGTGGCAGTCGGCATGATCGCCCGTTCGAAGATCAGAAACGGCGAGCTTTCATATGACGAATCACCGCTCACATCGGAGCGTGTGAAGGCAGCGATTCACAGGAGCCTCGTGGATCGGGGATGCACGGGAAGGGATACGATCGTCTCCTGCGGTAGAGATACGGCGATACCCCATCATACCGGCGGCGGTGTGCTCCTCGCCGACGAACCGATCGTGATCGACATCTTTCCCCAGAACGAGGAGGGGTATTATGCGGATATGAGCAGGACGGTCGTGAGGGGTGAGCCTTCTCCGGAGATACTCGAGATGTATACAGCGGTGAAGTGGGCGAAATCGATCGCGATCGGAGAGATCAGGGCAGGGAAACGGGGATCGGACATCCATCAGATGGTGGTGGATTACCTCTCCGCACAGGGATTCGAGAGCGATTCGCAGGGTTTTATTCACAACCTGGGCCATGGGGTAGGGCTCGAGGTACACGAGCATCCGGTTCTCGGGCCGAGGGGCGATGAGCTGGAGCCGGGCAATGTCATCACGGTAGAGCCCGGCCTTTATTATAAGGGTGTCGGGGGTGTGAGGCTTGAGGATATGGGCATCGTCCGCCCGAACGGCTTCGAACTTCTCACCCTCTTCGAAGAGGAGTGTGCCGTTTGAAGGAAGAGGTGCTCGAGAGTTACCTGGAGGCTGGCAGGATCGCGGCGAGGGTTCTCTCGCGCGGAAAGGGCAGGATCATGGAGGGGAGATCTCTCCTGGAGGCGGTGACCACAATAGAGCAGGATGTGGTGGAGGGGGAGGGTGCAGGCCTCGCATTCCCCTTGAACCTGTCCATCAACGAGGATGCCGCGCATGACACAGCGATGCACAGTGACGGGAGGGTATTCCGGCGCGGAGACCTTGTGAAACTCGATCTGGGTGTGCATATCGATGGTTATATCGCAGATATTGCCGTCACGGTCGACCTGGGGGACCACAGCCGGCTCGTCTCCTCCTCCCGGGACGCACTGGAGGCAGCCATTGCGATGGTGAGACCGGACACGCCGGTCGGTGCGCTGGGTGGTGCAATCCAGCAGGCGATCGAATCGCAGGGATACCACCCGATCAGGAACCTGACCGGTCATGGGCTGGATCGGTTCATGATCCACACATCCCCCACGGTCCCCAATATCGGGATCAGTGGAGGTCCTGTGTTGAGGGAGGGAATGGTCTTTGCGATAGAGCCCTTCGCAAGCACCGGTATGGGGGTGGTATCAGAGCGGCCAAGAACAGAGATTTATCAGCAGATCGCCATAAAACCCGTCCGTTTTCCTGCAGCGAGAAGTCTCCTCGAATCGATCAGGAGCAGACGCGGCATGCCCTTTGCGAAGCGATGGCTCCAGGATCACAAGCTCGACCTCGCGCTCCGCTCCCTGCTGAATGCGGGCGTGATCAGGGGGTATCCTGTTCTGCACGATATCGCCGGATCCCTCGTATCACAGCATGAGCACACGCTCGTGGTGACCGAGGATGGCGCCATCGTCACCACCCGGTGAGATACAATTATCCTGCTCTGCGAGATAAATAACCTGTTAAAATATATGCGTGACGAGGGCTCTGCAGGGGATATGCTGCAGGTGCTGGAAGCTCTCCTGACGGCGGAGATCTTCAACCACCATGAGCAGCTGGATGCGAACGATCTCACACCGGTGATGCGGGTGCTCTTTGGTGTGGACGGGGACGCGGAAGAATTGAAAAGGCCCGTGACCGTGAGCGAAAGCGGAATCGCCCGTACATTCGGTATCAGGGACGCGAAAAAGCTGCTGGGGAGAAATCCATTCGTGAAGGTCGAGGATTTCGGCCAGAGGTTCTGCATCACCGCACTCGATCCGGCGGCAAAGTGGTTCCTCTCCCAGGGAGGGGAGGCGTTCATCCGGTCCAATCCGGTGCTCGCCTTCTTTTATTCGCATCATGGCATCATGGATCTACCATACGAACAGATCAGGAGAGACAATCCCCCGATCGGGGACAGCAGGGCGTCCCTCGACAGGAGGGTCGCCGATCTGCTGAAGGAGGACGAGACACTGAAGAATGCGCTCGATCTGTTCATTGCGAGCGCCCCGCAAGAGGTGGACCAGCGCCTGGATGAGCTCGTTTGCACGAAGAGGCAGGAAGAGGCGATCGCGAAGTTGAGGGTGGCACTGGCACATCGTGAGTTTCTTCGCAGTAAAAGGATCTATGAACTTGGCAAGATGCTCTTCGTCGGTCCTCCGGGGACCGGAAAGACCTCCCTCGCACTCGCACTGTCGAAGGAGCTACATATGCCGGTGCTGGAGGTGAGGCTTTCCATGATCACCTCCCAGTATCTCGGAGAGACCTCGAAGAACATCGACCGCGTCTTCGATTTTGCGAAGAGGATCTCCCCCTGCATCCTCTTCATCGACGAGTTCGACTTCGTGGCGAAGAGCCGGATCACGGATGACCACGGCGCGATGAAAAGGGCAGTCAATATGCTCCTGAAGAATATCGACAGGACGAGCCTGGTCAGGGACGGGGTACTGCTCATCGCTGCGACCAATCACCCGCAGTTGCTCGATGAAGCGGCATGGCGCCGCTTCGACGACGTCGTGGAATTTCCGATGCCCGATGAAGGGACGAGGAGGATGATCCTCGAGAAGATCCTCCAGAATGTGGAGCACGATTGCGATCTCGATATTCTGGCGGTGAGAACGGAGGGTTTCTCAGGGGCAGATCTACGGGTGATGGTGAAGGAGGGGCTCATATCCGCACTCTCGCGAAGTTCGGGGAGGATTGGAATGGAGGATATCCAGAGGGGTCTCTCACTTATACAGAACCGGAATCGGATCAGAGCCGGAGAGTGAACCGGTGAGGATCACCCTGCTGGGATCAGGTGACGCACCGGGAACACCCAAGGTGGGCTGCAGCTGCGTACAGTGCAGGACGGCGAGAGAGAGGGGCATCTCGCGTTTGAGAACCTCGGTTCTGGTGGAGTTGAAAGAAGGGAAGTTATTGATCGATACCTCGCCCGACCTGAGGCAGCAGCTGCTGGCATGCGGCTCCCCAAGGATCGATGCGGTCTTCTGGACTCACGGGCATTACGACCATTATATCGGATACGGGGAGTTCTATCGCGTCCAGCCTCCGCCTCCGGTCTACGCGGCTGAAGAGGTGATGGAGTACTGTGCGGGTTTCTTCAGCTTCCTGAAGTTCGGGGAATGCGAGATCGAACCCTGCTGTCCATTCGGTATCCTCGGGTCGGAGGCAACGATCTTTCCGGTGAACCATCCCCCTGCACTGACATACGGCATCCGCATCGAGGAGGCAGGGCGCATCTTTGCGTACACCTCTGATACCAGGAGGGACATACCTGCGGGGAGCATGGAGCTGCTGCAGGGAGCCGACCTCCTTTTGGTGGATGCAATCGTCCCTCCGGATATTCATCTGAGCAAACACATGAATTACAGGGAGGCGTGCGAACTTGCACACGAGGTGCGTGCCCGTGAGTTCCGGTGCGTCCATATGAGTCACATGATCCCGTGGGATCTCCCCCACACGGCGATGGATATGGAGTCCTTCGAGATCTGAAGGGTACTGACAACACTTATATAGCCTCGAAAAGACCAGAGATCAGGCGCATGGATATCAAAGTTCTGGAGCTGACCGGAAACAAGGCGCGGCTCGTATTCGTAGGTGAAGGGCATACGTTCATGAACATGCTCGCCGAAGAGGTTCTGAAGGATCCCGCGGTTGACGTGGCAACATATGCGATGGAGTTTCAATTCTCGGACCCTGAACTGCTGATCACCACCACTGGGAAGAAAGATCCGCTCAGCGTGCTCCGCGATGCCTGCCAAAGGCTCATCGGTTACTGTGATGCGCTGCTGGAGAGTGCAAAGAGGGCCCAGGCACAGCAGTGAGTACACTTTTCCGGCCCGTTTTTCCATTGGAAGCTGAACACCGGCAGGACTACCCTCCAGCGATCCTCAACCCTTGTTGAAGGGCACGTCTCAAAGGCGTTCGGTGAATATGATCGATCCTGCAATCCTTGCGATCCTCACCTTTACTTTCTGACCCGGCTTTCCTCCGGGCACGTAAATCGTGAACTTGCCGTCTCTCACGACACCATCGCCGCGCTTGGAGATGGACTGGATCTCCAGTTCGACCTCTGTGTTCTCCACGTACTTCTCCACCTTCTCCTCTGCGCGGACCTTCCTCTTCTTGACAGGGCGGTGGCCACCGCATGCATCGCACTTCAGGATCAGCACCCGCTCGTCCTTCACGAGGTGCGTATCGGGGCTACCGCACTCGGAGCAGATCACGTAGTCCTTGATATAATTCTTGACGAGCGCGTTGATGTAGGTCTTCTCGAATTTTCCATTGAATATTGCACGCCCGCCCTCGATCTTTCCGGCCGTCCCCAGTTCGCTCAGGAGGTACTTCATCAGGTGGTCCGGGCTCCGGTTGACCACGTCGATGATCTCGGAGAAGTTCTCCAGGACCGTTGTCTTCCCCTCGACGAATACCTTCGCCTCCGGAAATTCGAGCCTCTTGTGGGAGGACCCAATCTCTGTAATATTTGCATAGGCTTTCTTCAGAAGCTCCTCGTACGACCCGGTCATCCATTACCAGTATGATCCCTGCGTTATTAAGGCATCCCGTACAGGCATACTTATCTTTTAAAACTACCTTTTATTCACCTGAAATGCTTTCAGCGCAGGATCTGGCGGTGATCAGGGAAAGCCTCGGGAGGGAGCCCACCGAAGTGGAGAGGGCCTGCTTCGAGAATCTCTGGAGCGAACACTGCAGTTACCGATCGACGAAGCGCCTGCTTTCGACACTTCCCACCGCTGGAAGGGATGTCATCGTGGGGCCTGGCGACGACGCGGCGGTGGTCAGATTCTCCAGAAGCTGTGCCATCGTGGTCGGGATGGAGAGCCACAACCACCCCAGTTATGTCGATCCATACCATGGGGCGGCGACCGGTGTCGGCGGGATCGTCAGGGACGTGGTATCGATGGGGGCGAGACCGATCGCCCTCATGGATCCCCTCTATTTCGGCCCTCTCTCCCACCAGAAGAACAGATATCTCTTCGAACATGTGGTGAGCGGAATCGGGGATTACGGAAACTGCATAGGCGTGCCTGTCACCAGGGGAGAGGTGGTCTTCGACGAGGGTTACTCAGGAAACCCCCTCGTGAACGTGGTCTGTATAGGTATAGTCGCACCGGAGCGGTATCTGACGGGCAGAGTACGCTCACCGGGGAATCGCCTCGTGCTTGTCGGGTCCTCCACCGGGAGGGATGGTCTGGGGGGTGCGTCCTTTGCATCGAGGGATCTCTCGGCAGAGGCCTCGACGGAGGATCGTCCGAGCGTGCAGATCGGGGATCCCTATACAGAGAAGCTCATCATCGATGCGGTTCTGGAGATGGCCGATACGGGCAGAGTGCTCGCATGCAAGGATCTGGGGGCCGCCGGACTTGCCGGTGCCTCGAGCGAGATGTGCAGCAACTTCGGCGCCCTCATCCATGCGGACCGTGTGCATCTGAGAGAGAAGGGGATGAGGCCGGCGGAGATCATGCTCTCCGAGTCGCAGGAGCGGATGCTGCTGGAGGTCGCAACAGGCGACGTCCCGCTCATCGGCTCCCTTGCAGAGAAGTACGATCTCGCATGGAGCGACGTGGGTGAGGTGATCGCCGAACCACACTACATCGTGATGTTCAGGGATGAGGTGGTGGCAGACATCCCCATCCAAATGCTCACGAAGGGGGCACCGCTCTGTCAGTGGAAGAGCCGTGCCTACGAGGCGACGAAGCCCTTCCGAAGACCAGACATCCCTCTGAAGGCGCTCGCTATCGCCGTTCTCTCTCATCCGGAGGTCGCCTCCCGGGAGTGGGTGTACGAGCAGTACGACCACGATGTCCAGACCAGGACGATCTCGATCGGAGGGGATGTGGCCGTACTCAGGCTCGAAGATAGAGCGCTTGCTCTCTCCTGCGGGTGCAACCCCCGGCACATATACCTCTCACCATACGAAGGAACCGCGAATGCAGTGGTGGAGAACGCAAGCAATCTCGCCTGTACCGGATCAGCGCCATTGTGCATCGTCAACTGCCTGAACTTCGCCAGCCCGGTGCATCCCGAGGTCTTCTGGCAGCTGGAGGAGTGCGTCAGAGGTCTTGGAGATATGGCGCGCAGGTTGGAGATCCCGGTGGTGGGCGGAAATGTCTCCCTCTACAACGAGAGTGACGAACTGGGGACACAGATCAAACCCACACCCTCGATCGGGATGATCGGAAGTGGGGAGCTCCGAAGGCCTGAACCCCCCGGTGAGGGAGAAGAGCTGGCGCTTGTCGGCCGGACGGGGCGACACTTCGGCGGATCGATCCTCGATGCAGTCGCAGGATGCGGGGGTGTACCCCCACCTGTCCCGGATATCTCCATCATTCAGCGTGTGAGATGCCTGGTGGAGAAGGGGCAGGTGAAATGGGCGACGGACCTCTCCCAGGGAGGTTTGATGGGCGCTCTCGCCTCCCTGCCGATGGGGGCGAGGATCAATATCAGCGGCGAACCGCTGGAGACGCTCTTCTCCGAATCGTATGGGAGGTTCCTCGTCTCTTTCCAGAAGGAGGCGGATATGCACGATCTGCCATTTGCCGTGATAGGGGAGATCCATGGGGAGAGTTTATCGATCGTAACTGATGCAGGTTCGATCGTACTGGACCATGAAGAGCTCACGAGAGCGAGGGGGTCGCTCACATCCCTCATGAGATATTGAGGCGTTCCTGCAAAGGCAGGTGGTAATAGCGTCTTGAGCTCAGCCGATGGTTCTCACCTCCAGTTCGATGATTATCGGATAAATACAGGTAATTGCTTAACAGGAGCCAACAGGACATCCGGCTGCAGTCTTCTCGGACCGGCACGCGATACCTCGCGATAATCAGGGTGCCAGCCGCAGAGCTGGGTGAAACGGAGCCCCTTTGAGCGTTCAGCAGGATGTGCTCATATGGGATCAGGTGCGGAACGTCTCAGGCCGTGTTATGTCATGAGTCATTGCCAATAGGCAGTTTACAGTTTTCATCACCGATCTGGCGTATTTTGCGTGCGATTTGAACTCGTCTATCATCATGAAGCAAGCGTTATGAAAGAAAAATGGCCTGAAATGCGGGATCGGGGCAGGAGGGGCAGGCACTGTCAAACCGGTATCAGTTGCCGATCGCCACCATCACTATCGGCATGACACCCCTGAATCCACCGATCCCACCCGACCATGTCAATGGGAAACGTGCGCGTCGGTGCGGTTCACCTCTCGCCCGGGTGGGAAAAATTCTTCTGACCGGGCGCAATAAAAGACGAAGATGAACGGATCTCGGTCCACGATAGAACCGTGCCGGGGTTGACCTTGAATCAGGAAAAAAGATTCGGAATTCTTCTATCCTTTTATCAGGATGGGTTTTTGCCCCTGAACTGCGGCATCAGGGCACGAAGCTCCTTCCCGACCTCCTCGATGAGGTGGCACTCGTCCGCTTTGGTGAGCGCATTGAAGACCGGCCTGTTCACCATGTTCTCCAGAATCCACTCCTTCGCGAACTCCCCGCTCTGGATCTCGTCCAGGATCTCGGCCATCGCCTGGTATGTCTCGGGGCCGATGATACGGGGGCCCCTCGTAAGGTCACCGTACTGCGCGGTATTGCTGATCGAGCTCCTCATCTTCGTCAGGCCCCCTTCGTAGATGAGGTCCACGATCAGCTTCAGTTCGTGCAGGATCTCCAGATATGCCATCTCCGGGGCGTATCCTGCATCCACGAGAGTCTCGAAGCCCGCTTTGATGAGAGATGTGACACCGCCGCACAGCACCGTCTGCTCTCCGAAGAGATCCGTCTCCGTCTCCTCCCTGAAGGTCGTCTCCAGGACCACCGCCCTGGTCGCCCCTATGCCCTTCGCATAGGCGAGTGCCAGATCCTTTGCCCTTCCCGTGTAATCCTGATGGACGGCGATGAGTGCAGGAACACCGTTACCCTCCTCGTATGTCCTTCTCACCATTCGGCCCGGCCCTTTGGGTGCCACCATGACGACATCGATCTGTGCGGGGGGTACGATCTGACCATAGTGAATGTTGAAGCCATGCGAGAACATGAGGCAGTTTCCCTCCTTCAGATTCGGCTGTATCTCGGTTCTGTACACCGCAGGCTGCTGCTCGTCCGGCAGAAGGATCTGTATCAGATCCGCCTTTTTGACCGCATCCCGAACGCTGAAGACCTCGAACCCATCCTCATGCGCCCTCTCCCAGCTCTTCCCTGCGCGGACACCGATGATCACATCCAGACCGCTGTCCCTCAGGTTGAGTGCCTGACCCCGACCCTGTGATCCATAACCGATCACCGCTATCTTCTTTCCTTTGAGAAGGTCGAGATCGGCATCCTCCTCGAAGTATCGCGTCATCTCACATATCATACGTTTCATATCTGTCACAGAGGGCATAAATAATATATGAAAGAGAAAAACTGTAACCAACCATCCTTTCTGTGAATGAAGATGCCTGAAGAAAGCAGCCAGATGACAGCACCGGCTTGTGCTCCGATCCTCCCCGATGTCCAGTCCTCGAGTCCGAGCGTCCGCATCAACCTGACACGGGTGGGCGTAAAGAATGTAAAAAAGCTGATCGAGGTGAGCCGTCCGAAGAAACGCCCCATCATCTTCATCTCGAACTTCGATGTGTATGTGGATCTTCCCAAGAGCCTGAAGGGTGCCAACCTGTCGCGCAACTTCGAGGTGATCGACGAGGTGCTGCAGGAGGCGATCGAAGGGCAGGTGAAGGAGGTGGAGCAGCTCTGCAGCCAGGTGGCGATCAAACTGCTGGACCGGCACGAATATGCGGACCGAACCGAGGTGCTGATGAAGAGCCAGTTCATGATCAAGCGGGAGACGCCTGTGAGCCAGACCCGGTGCCACGAGGTGGTGATGGTCCATGCCAGATCGGTGGCGGTGAGAAACGAACCCAGGCCCTACGTGAGGAAGAGCATCGGTGCAGAGGTCACCGGCATGACCGCCTGCCCCTGCGCACAGAACATCATGAAGGAGAGGGCGATCACCTCGCTCCGTGAACTGGGCATGGAGGAGGGGAAGATCGAGAGGTTCCTCAAGGAGGTGCCGATGGCGACCCACAACCAGAGGGGGAGGGGGTTCCTCTGCCTGGAGACCGACGACGTGGATTATGTAAGCCTGGAGAAGATCATAGACATACTGAAGGGTTCGATGAGCGCACGGATCTTCGAGCTCCTTAAACGCGGGGACGAGAGCCATGTCGTGCTCGAAGCTCACAAGAATCCGAGATTCGTGGAGGATTGCGTCCGCGAGATCGCAAAAAAGGTGGTGAACGAGTTCAGTCATCTGCCAGGGGATGCGGTCGTTGTCATCAGACAGACGAACGAGGAGAGTATCCATCAGCACGATGCATATGCAGAGAGGCGCGCCACGCTCGCGGAGCTCAGGATGGAGATCCAGGAAGGCTGAACGTAGTTTTTAAGGTTGATTCTCTTACCGGTGAGGAGTGGGTAGACGATCCGATAACATGTCAGGTACATTTCAGGCGTTCATTCTTTCGAGTTCACGAGGAAGATCTGATCTGGAGGATCCGCAAGTTCCCGGCTGAACCGGCCACTCGCATGGATGAACATCAGAGCCACCTGCTGCCGCCATAAAAATCATGGAAGTGTCAAAAACAGAGGATTCCGTCACTCCCCATTGGGGGCAATGAACGTGGCGTGTGAATGAGGGGCTGCCTTTCTCATATGGGTGATGCCGGTCATGCCATGAAGAGTGCTTATATATTCCGTTAACAGGACCCTGAACGTTGCCCTCTTTCTCACTCGACGGGTGGTTCGTGTGCAGGCGTGCAGGGGTGCCAGGGAGTTCAAGCGATATACGAGGCATCGATTAAAAAAGCAGTATGAGGATGAAAAGATCGTGTTTATGTTAATTGAATTGAAAAACCCGTAAAAAGTTGGGAGTTCGTGGGTTTTAATGAACATTCTGATCCCCCATCTATCCTGATTCGTCCAGTAAATGAATGATCTGCCCCTGAATTGCCCCATATTTCGATCCGAAGAGAAAACAACAAATAGGATGAATGGGAAGTTTTTATGATCCACGAATTTTTACCCGTGATGGGTCGTGGGAGAACTTCAACCACTGCAGATTATATGTATCGCTGTGCGAACACCGTTGGAATGTGAGGCGATATCGTTGTCGAAAGTTGTAGAGATCTCACCAACAACGAGGCATGAAGGGCACTCCAAGCTCGTCCTCAAGATCAATGACGCTGGAATCGTCGAGCGCGGAGACTGGCTCAGCATCACGCCTGTGAGGGGCGTAGAGAAGCTGGCCATAGGAAAGACGATGGAGCAGGTGCCCAAGATTGCCTCGAGGGTCTGTGGTATCTGTCCGATAGCACACACCCTTGCCGCGACCGAGGCGATGGAGGCGTCGATCGGATGCGAGATCCCGAAGGATGCGCATCTGTTGCGCGTGATCCTCCAGTGTGCGAACAGATTACACAGTATTGCGCTGCACAACATCCTGATCCTGCCGGACTTCTACATCCCGGGGACTGACAAGAAGATCAATCCCTTCACGAAGGAGGAGCCCGTAAGGAGTGTGGCGAAGAGGATCCAGAGGCTCAGGGAGATAGGCCAGACCATCGGAGAGATCGCCGGTGGAGAGGCCGTGCATCCGAGCAACCCCCGCGTCGGGGGCATGTACAGGAACGTGACGGAACGGGCGAAATGGAAGATGTACGACCTCGCGAAGGAGGGTCTCGTGCTCGCGCACGAGCAGATGGAGTTCATGATCGCGGTTCTGCGCAACTTCCAGAAGCGCGACTGGACCGAGGTCGGTGGAAAGCAGATCCCGATCCCGAAGGATCTGGGGTACCACAACCAGGGTTACATGGCGACCCATCCGGTCTATGGAACGAGCAGTCTCGACGAGGACCCGACCTGGAAGCCCGAGCGCTGGCTCGAGACGAGGCCCTGGGACTGGTATATGGGCGAGGTCACCATCGACTTCGAGGATCCAACGTATCCGATCGGAGGCACCACAAAGGCAGGCACGAAGGCCTGGCCGCAGATGGAGGCATGCACAGGTGTTCCCACCTACGACGGCCAGCCTGTGGAAGTCGGTCCGCGTGCCCGTCTGGTCCTGTTCAAGAACTACGATGAGAAGGGCACCATCGGACAGCACATCGCGAGACAGATGGAGTATCCGGACTGCCTCTACTCGATCATCAAGTGCCTGGACGAGCTGAACCCCTCTGCGAAGGTCCTCGCCGACAAGATCCCGCAGGGAGACGGCTCCTTCGGATGGGCGGCGAACGAGGCACCGCGAGGCACGGACGTGCACCTCGCACGAGTGAAGGACGGTCGCGTTCAGTGGTTCGAGATGCTGGTTCCCACGACATGGAACTTCCCCACCTGCAGCCGTGCACTGACGGGGGCACCGTGGCAGCTGGCTGAACTGGTGGTCCGTGCATACGACCCATGCGTCTCCTGCGCCACGCATATGATCGTCGTGAACGAGGAGAACAGGATTGTGGCACAGAAACTGATCCAGTGAGTCTCGATTCCATGCTGTACCCTGAGATCGTGGTGGCGGGTTGCGGAAATCCGCTTTTTGCGGATGACGGCTTCGGACCTGCGGTAATCGAGGAGCTGCAGAAACTAAAACTGCCTCCCGAGGTGAAGGTGTTGGATGCAGGACTCGGCGGTCCGCACTTCGTATTCACGCTGCTCGATGAGAGGGTGACGAGGAAGCTTGTCATCGTGGATATTGCCGATTTCGGAGCGGAGCCGGGGAGCTTAACCAGGCTCAGAGTGGAGGATCTCCCGCCGGGCACCTACAGGGATGCGCATTCGTGGGATCTTGCAGAGCCTCTGCAGCGCTTAAAGGACGAGGTCGAGGTCACGATCATCGGGTGTCAGCCGAAGAGAGTAATGGAATTCGAGATTGGACTCACAGAAGAGGTCAGAAATGCCATTCCAGATGCAGTACGAATGGTACTGGAGGAGATAGGAGTAACCTATGGGACTGCTGGATTCTGTCTTCAAAAAGAGGGAGCAGCCGCAGAAGGTGGCACCGGAGCCCCCAAAGAGGGAGGAGCCTCCTAAAAAGGAGGCGGTTGCCGCACCATCGGCAGCAGCGCCTTCTGAGATGAAGAGGGAGACAAAAGCAGAAACGACGAAGAAGGAGGAGAAGTCTGTGACAAACAAGATTACCGTGGGACATGTCCATATGAGCGGATGCACCGGCTGTCTCGTGTCCCTGGCAGACAACTACGGAGGGTTGCTGAAGATCCTCGATGATTACGCGGATCTGGTATACGGGCTCACCCTCGCCGATGTCCGCCACATACCGGAGATGGACGTGGCGCTCGTCGAGGGGTCCGTCTGTATTCAGGATCACGAGTCGGTGGAGGACATCAAGACGACAAGGAAGAAGGCAAAGATCGTTGTCGCACTCGGCGCATGCGCATGCTACGGGAACATCACCCGGTTTGCACGGGGCGGGCAGCACAACCAGCCGCAGCACGAATCATTCGTGCCGATCGGCGACCTCATCGATGTGGATGTCTACATCCCCGCATGTGCGCCCACGCCCCAGATGATCAGGAATGTGTGCGTGGCCGCATACCTGTTGCTCCGTGGCACAGAGGACCAGAAGACGCTGGCGGCCAAGTTCCTGAAGCCGCTGATGAATGCGGCGAAGCGCGGCACCACTGCGTGCTTCTGCGATCTGATGTACGAAGTGATCAACCAGGGGCTCTGCATGGGGTGCGGCTCCTGCGCGGCCGCATGTCCGGTACGTGCGATCACGCACGAATGGGGCAAGCCACAGGGGCAGCGCGATCTCTGCATCAAATGCGGTGCGTGCTACAACCAGTGCCCGAGGAGCTGGTACAGCTTCGATGTGATGAACGAGTTCGAAGGGATCCTCGAGCTCATCGACGGGGCAATGAAGTGAGGTGAGAGAGATGGTACTCGGAAAGTACAAGACAGTGGTCTCGGCGCGCAGCACCGACAAGGAGATCCTCGAGAAGTCGCAGGATGGCGGTATCGTCACCCAGCTCTTCGTCTTCGCGCTGGAGAATGGCTACATCGACGGTGCGATCGTCACGGGCATTGGCGACAGGCCATGGAAGCCCAGACCGTACATCGCGACCACGAAGGAGGAGATCCTCGCCGCGAGGGGCACGAAGTACAATATCAGCCCGAACATCTCCTGGATCAAGGAGGCGACGAGGAGCTTCGGACTCGACAAGGTGGGTATCGTGGGCACACCCTGCCAGATGCAGGCGATCAGAAAGGGGCAGCTCTACCCGATAGGGCTCCGCGAAGTGCCCGACAAGATCGCTCTCGCCATCGGCATCTTCTGCATGGAGAACTTCCCATACAAGAGTATCCAGCAGCTGGTGGAGGATCACGCCGGCCAGAAGATGCAGGCTGTCAAGAAGATGGAGATCGGTAAGGGCAAATTCTGGGTGTACACGGAGCGGGGGAACGTGGTCTCCCTGCCCCTGAAGATCACCCACAAATACGAGCAGCCCGGCTGCCATGTCTGCCTCGACTATGTCGCGAACCTCGGGGATATCTCCACAGGGTCCGTGGGCAGCCCCGATGGATGGAGCACCGTCTTCATCAGAACGAAGAAGGGAGAGGAGATCTGGAACCGCGCCATCGCTGCCGGTTGCTTCGAGACAACGCCCATCGACCAGGTGAAGCCGGGTCTGGAGCTCGTGACGAAGCTGGCGAACGAGAAGATCACGAAGAACAAGAAGTATATCGAGGAGAGGGCCAGCTACGGCGTGAACAAGGGTCTCAGAAACCCCTACATCTGAACTTTTTTTAGTGTATCTAGAGGGCAGCACGATCGATTCGATTGCTCCGCATGCAGTTGCATCCTGTATGGCGCCCCCATATTGAACCCTGAAGATACGCGGCTTTTCCGTTTCTGCTGGTTAAGATAGGTGCATCTGCCCTCTGATAATGCATGGAGGATGTTTTTCCCTTCGTAATCTCACGTAGGAAGGGCCTTTCGATCCCCCAGAAGATGCACGTGGATACCACTTCTCGATGGAGATGGCCGTGGATCATGGTCCTTTACCGGGCGAGCCGCGGATTGGTTCCATGCCGACGACTACTGTGCACCGCCGACACGTTCTCCCCTCCGCAGACAGAGCATTCCAGCACCAAAGGTTTTTAAAACAAACATGGATACCGATTGCCTGTTCCACATCCACGTTCAGGTTCACACCGGCATCGTTGAACGTCCTCTCATCGAGAGCGGCAGTATCTTCAGCCTCGTCCGCCTGCTGCCCGATATCAGGATGCCCTCACCCGGAATGAAGTTCATCAGGTCGGATTCGCTGATCTCGAAGTAGCGGCTGTTCTCCATCGCCTGTTTCCTGTTCTCGGTCCTCATGCAGAACTTCACCGCGATGTTTGCCAGTATCTCGTCGTTGAAATGGCTTATCAGTTGAGAGGCGAGGATCAGGCCCACACCAAACTTCCTCATCTCCGTTGCATATTTATTCAATACCGCCTTTATCACCTGCTTCTGCCCGGTCTTCTGGCTCACGAGGAGTTTTGCCTCGTCCACGATGACAAAGAGCCTGAACCGATCCCTTGCCTCCACTTTATCCCGCGGTATCTCCCCCAGCGCCTGCAGCGAGTAGAAGAGCCTCCTCAGGAGGAGATCGGCAAACAGATACCGCAGGTTCTCCGGCAGTGCACTGAGCTGGATATGCGTCGTTCCCCGATGGAGGATCTCCTTTATCGAGAGCCGGTTCGTCCCTGAAAAAAGGCGGTAATCGAATATATCCTCGAGATAGGCGGCGAGGGTCTCGTCATCGCTCGACATGATGCCCTCCTCTATTGCATCGAACGGAACTTCCTGGAGCCAGGTATCGGAATCAGGGGTGATTCCATGCCGCCGGTATGCATCTTTCACGATCTCCTTGATCTTGCGCCGCTGCTGGATCCCCAGAGTGGGGAAGTTGATGGACAGCGCATCCACGAAGTCGGAGGTGGCGCGCAGTGGCGTGATATCACGAAAAAGGGGATCCAGCTCGAGCGGATTGAAATAGAACTCCCCGCCCTCCCTGATGCGATAGGTGATCGCCCTGGCCTCCTTCGGGAGCATGTCCCCGTGGAAGTCGATCATCAGTACGGGATAGTACTGCCTCTCCAGTTCGGTGGCGATGACCCGGAGCGTCTCCGTCTTTCCCGCACCGGAACCTCCGATGATGATGAAGTGGCCGTTGTTGTACGCTGCCGGCACCCACGACACCGCATCTCCTGCATCCGAATGGCCGAGAAAGACACTCAGATCCCCCTTTCTATGCATCTGAACGACTTTTTCTTTCCGTTCCACCTGAAGAGCGGCATGCACCTCCACTGTAGTTCTGTTTGGTGAGGAGGATGCCGTTATTGTTTCGACGTGACTTTCTCGCTTCTGAACCTCCGGTTTTTTTGCCATTCCGATCTCACCGGCTGAAAGATACATCTGGATCTCCTTTCCGAGCGAATTCAACCATTTCCTCTTCAGCCTTTCCCAATGCCCCCTGTCTTTCAGGATGATACGAGTTCCCTCACCGGCTCCCCTGTCTTCGAACATGAGCGCCTCTTTCGACTCGGCCTGTAATGCTCCTTCAACTCCAGAGAGGAGGTCAGTGTTGACAGAGGCCTCACCTCTCGCTGACAGGGTGTCCATCAGCTGGAGGATCCCCTCAATGTGCGATGCCTTTCCCGACCATTCGATATATTCTTCCGGCCCCATCTGTTCGATCAAACCATTCAACAGCACCGCCATCTCTGGCGGAAAAACGAAAATCGACCCCCTTTCATCGGACTTCGGCAGAATAACTGCACAGCCCGCCTCGATCATCGCAAGGAAGAATCGTCTGAACTGGCCGAAGGTCTCTTCCGAAAGGATCGCCGCGATATCTGCTGTTTCGGTTTTCTGACCGCATTCGGCAGGAAAGGTCCTGACGAGCCGGCCTCCCGACCTTCTGCCTGCCAGAAGGATGGGAACGAGAGGGTGCGTACCCGAGGGTGTATACGCATGAATCGCCCGCCTCATCCGTGCAGTGCTCAGCGTGCTGGCAAGGACCTCGCCCACCGGCGTCGTGTTGAGTTCTGCATCCTTCATCTCGCCGTTCTCCCGCACAAGGCCTGACTGGATCAGTGGATCGAGCGAAAGACCGGCGGGCATCTCCTTTCCGGATATCCGGATACCCGCGTTTGCTGTCGTGTATACAAAGAAGAGTCCATCGAGGCAACTCTTTGCCTCCGGTGTGCGAAGAGAAGCGAACGCGTCCACCGGCGCGATACCCTTCAGGAACAGCAGCTCCTCGCTCGATACCCCTTCGCCATCGAGGAGAGAGAGAAGATCCTCGTTCATGCGTTCATAACAATATCTCTCCTCTTACCTGAAATGTTCGGCGGTCCTGCCGCAGATAAAAAAATCAAATGGAGAGATAATTACCTCCAGACATCCACCGGCGCGATATTCGCATCAATGAGGAGATCGAAATCGAATTCTTTCAACCATCCTGTCTTTTCGAACATCTTCATGAAACAGACGCCTGCGAAGGGTACTTTGTACCTGGAGACCACCGCCTTCACCTGAGGCGCGGTAACACCCGAGTTGGGCATCGAAAGTCCACCCATCAGAACCACCACGGAGGGGTTCAGGCTGATCCCCTCTCTGCCCACTTGCATACCGACATCCTTCTCCAGCACCATCACCTTCGCCTTCGATTCGTCAATGGTGGGAACATAAATCTGCTTCACAGGAAGGGTTCGGATTGCGAATCCGAGGAGTTCTATGAATGGCGTACATGTCCCGGGGACTCCGTAATAAACGATCTGTGCATGCTCCTTCAGCTGGAGCCCTTCGATGAATGTCTTGAAAGGCCGGAGAATACCCGGAACGCTCTCGTAGACCTCATGCTTCTTCATGAATCGTCACCTGTATCCTTTCGGTGAATCCCATCGCGACCACCGACATCTCTCTTTCGAAACTGCTCGCTGATAAATGTAGGGATGTGAACGCAGCGCCGTGGGGCATCAACCTGTCGATTATGTGGTTTTACGCATCCCACAGAGAAGACACGATGAAGAACGAGCCAGTAGGGAGATGGATGTTTGCATGGTTCACCCCCTGGAGGTGGAGAGAACCATGTCTATCGCCATCCATCAGGTATGTGACACCCAACGATGGCACCCTCCGCGAATCATTTCCGGATGAATTTTTTATGAAACGGATCGACCAAAAAAGGTTGGTTTTCGAAAGTGCCGTATATCGAGATTCGATGTCATCAGCAGCAGATCCATGGTTTTTCAGGCCTTCGAACGCTCTATTGAGCTCCGGATGGCTTCGCCGCCGCTCAGGCACCCCTGCGTGCGATTCCCGTTCTCTTTCTGATCGAACTCCGGGCGATCCCCATCCACACAATGAGAACATGAGAAGAGGTGCTCTGCGTTCGTTATATGGAAAATGCATGCGGTCACAATGTTCGATCTGATCACTCTGATACGAGCGACATCGTGAATACAGAATTCATGGATTCAATTTTATTCTAAGTCGTGATAAAAACGTCTGCTCATGAAAAGAAAAGATAAGAGGACTCCGATAGGTCGCCGGGTCAGGAATGGTTAAACGAACAAATCCACGAAGGTGGATGCCGGGCCGCAGTATATGGGGCTGGAACATCGTCAATTTTCTTATCGTCACGATAAATGGCGGCATCGATTCAATCATCCCGAACTGGATCTGAGAGACCCCATGCAATCCGATTGGGATCGCAGGAACGGCGATTTCATTGCGACAGCAGAACGGGAGACGCAGATTGATCGAGCCGCAAGATATCCGGAAAACGCTTCCAACCGACGAAGGTGATAAAAAAATCGAACGAGAGAGACTCCTTTATCTCTCCAGATAATCGTCCGGGCGTGGCATCTCGTGCTTCAGGCCCTTCCTCTTTCTTATCGCAAGGATGACCTCCTTCGCCAGGCTGGATGGGATCAGTTCGAAGCCGGCGAACTCGGTGCTCCACATCGCACGGCCTTCAGTGGCAGACCTGAGATCGCCTGCGAACCCGAAGAGCTCTGCCACCGGCGCCTTCCCCACCACCACGATCGAATCCCCTTCGCTCGCGATGTCCAGTATCTGCCCCCTTCGACCCTGTATCTGGGAGGTGGCGTTCCCCATCTGCTCCGCAGGTATGTTGATCTGGATCTTCTGGATCGGCTCGAGGAGCGTTGCGCCAGCGAGGAGCATGCCACCCTTTATGGCCGCCCTCACGGCGGGTATCACCTGTGCGGGACCGCGGTGGATGGCGTCCTCGTGGAGCTTCACGTCCACGAGCTTCACCTTCACGTTCATCACAGGCTCGTCCGCGAGCGGTCCGCCCTCCATCGCTTCGTGGAATCCCTCGAGTATCAACTCCATCGTCTCCGAGAGGTACTGGATACCCTTCGTCATGTCGATGAAGAGGTTCGTTCCGAACATGTCCCTGACCCCCTTCGCCTCCTCCTTCTCCATGCCGGCAGCGATGAGGATGTTGCGCCGCTCCAGTTCCATCATGTTCATCGAGATCCTGTCCCCACGAATCAAATCGACGATCGCCGGCTCCAGCGGGCTGATCTCGAAGTAGAACCTGTTATGCCTGTTTGGAGATTTCCCCTCCACGGGGCCTGCACTCCCGCTGACGGTCTCCCGGTACACCACAATCGGTGGCGAGGTGACGATCTCCACGTGCTTGTCCCTCTTGATCCGGTGCGTGATGATCTCCAGATGTAGCTCCCCCATCCCGCTGATCAGATGCTCGCCGGTCTCCTCGTTGATCGTCACCTTCACGGTGGGATCCTCCTTCCCCACCTGCCGCAGCACCTCCACCAGCTTGGGGAGATCGGCCATATTCTTCGCCTCCACTGCAACGGTCATCACGGGTTCGCTATAGTGCTTCAGCGACTCGAAGGGCGTCATCTCCTTCAGATTGGTCACGGTAGAGCCGACTATCGCGTCCCGGAGGCCGGTGACCGCCGCGATATTGCCTGCCGGGATCTGCTCCACCTCGACCCTCTCGGACCCCATGAAGATCCCGACCTGCTGGAGCCTGTTCACCTTTCCGGCAGTGCCCATCACGAACAGCTCCATCCCCCTCTTCAAAGAGCCGCTGAAGAGCCTGCCGGTCGCCACCTCGCCTGCATGGGGATCGAAGCTGATGTCGGTGATCATGAACGTTATCGGCCCGTTCGGGTCGCAGTTCATCATCGCCTTCCCCTCTGGGGTCTCCTTGTCTCCCTTCCAGATCACGCCGATACGCCGCTTCTGCGCTTCTATCGGGTTCGGCAGATGCTTCACGACCATGTCGAGTATGACTGCATAGAGCGGGCTGCTCTTCGCGAGCCACTTCATATCGCCCTCTCTGCACTTCTGGAAGACCTCCTTGAAGGATACCCCGCTCTTCTTCATAAAGGGAACGGATACCGCCCATTTGTAGAGTGCCGATCCGAATGCAACGCTGCCGTTCTTCGGATCCAGCCGCCACCCCTGGTTGTAGAGGTCCTCGTTCATTCCCCTGATCAGCTTGTTCACTTTGTCGATCACCTTGCCGAGGCGGATCTGCATCTCCATCTCGTCCACCTTCAGCTCGTTGATCAGCCTGTCCACCTTGTTGATGAAGAGGACTGGTTTCACCTGCTCTTTGAGCGCCTGCCTGAGTACCGTCTCGGTCTGCGGCATCGGGCCTTCAACCGCATCCACCACCACGACCGCGCCGTCCACTGCCCGCATCGCACGTGTCACATCTCCTCCGAAATCCACGTGACCGGGTGTGTCGATCATATTGATCAGATACGAGCCCCCTTCGTAATCGTGCACCATCGAGACGTTGCTCGCATCGATGGTGATGCCACGCGCCTGCTCCTCCTCGTCGGAGTCCATGAAGAGCTGTTTGCCGGCAAGTTCCTCGCTGATCATTCCCGCCCCTGCGAGGAGATTGTCGGAGAGGGTCGTCTTTCCATGGTCGATGTGGGCGACGATGCCGATGTTCCTGATACGGTCTGGCTTGTCCATCAGTGCAGTGACACGTTCTACAATCTTTGCTGCTCTGGCCATTATTCACCTCGAATTCTACTGAAAAAATGGATTAACGGGACGCGATTGCGATCCTCTCACGCTCTTCCTTCTTCGTAATGGAGTGGCACTTCGAATCCCCCCGCGCCGCTGCAATCAGCTCGTCGGCGAGGCATTCGCTCACCGGCTTTTTACTCTTGTGCGAGGCGCTGTACACTCCCTCGGCGATAAAACGGAGGGCGGTGTTCACGCGGCGGAGCGGTGCGGTATCGACGGACTTCGGGACATTGATACCGCCATATTTCAGCCTCACCGTCTCCTCCCTCGGACCTGCATTCGAGATCGCATCGACGAGGACCTGGACCGGGTTCTTCTTCGTCTTTCTCTGGATGATCTCGAAGGCCTCCCTCGTGATCCGGATCGCCCTGTGCTTTGCTCCGGTATTCATCTCCGTCTGCATCAGCCGGTTGATCAGCCTCTCGACGAGGAACATCTCCCCCTTCACAAACTGCTGCCTCGTCAGCCTTCCCGAGGAATGCGGGACGATGGCAGATTTGAGATTGACATACCTCTGCAGACTCGGATCGTTTATCTGCACCTCGTTCAGATCCCAGCGGTTGAAGAGAAGCCACTGGGTCTTCTCCTCTGCCGCACCTTCCTTCATGCTCTCTCCTGTCTCCACCATCCGCTCACCTGCGTGGCTTCTCCTTTCTGCCGACCACCAGCTCGCGGAGGGATACGTTGTTCACCTTCGTGACCACGTATCTGACACCCGGAATATCGCCCATCGATCGGCCCAGGCGCCCCCCAATGCCTTCGATCTCGACTTCGTCGTGCTCGTCGATGAAGTTGATCGCCCCGTCCCCGACGGCAAAAGCGGTCACCTGCCTCCCGTTCTTAATCAGCTGCACCCTGACCGCTTTTCTGATGGCAGAGTTGGGCTGCTTCGCCTCGATACCGATCTTCTCCAGCACGATCCCTCTCGCCTGAGGAGATCCCTCCAGCGGATCTGCCTTCTCATCCAGATGGAGCAATCTGCGTGCATATCTCTTGTCGCTCCACCGGAACTTCTGGGCGTCGCGCTTCAGTTTTCTCGCTGCAAACTTCCCCTGTCCCATTTTAGGTCCTCGTTAATTCGATTTCTCAGATCTACAGATATCTCTACTGAGATAATAACAAACGCGCGTAAAGAATTTATATATTATCTCTCGCCGTCAATTTCCCCCGATCCCCAGAGAGCCTGATGTCAGCCTTATATGGTCCGCTGTTGAGAGATGTATGATGAAGAAGGGCATATACAAGAGTGTTTTTTTCGATGCCTCACACCGCCTGATGAATTACGAGGGGAAGTGCCGCCGGCTCCATGGCCACAGATGGAAGGTCGAGATCTGGTGCGATGGCGAGATGAACAGCGCTACAGGTATCATCGTCGATTACAATCAGATCAGGGATGTGGTGGAGCGGTTCGATCATCAGGTTCTGCTCAATGAAAAAGACCCTCTAGCTGAGTGCCTCTCCAGGTTCCAGCCTGTGATCACGACTGCAGGGGATCCGAGCAGCGAGGCGATCGCGATCCTCATCCACGATATGCTGGAATATGAGCTCATCAAAAGCGGTGCTAATGCACGGATCACGAAGATAAGGGTCTGGGAGTCCTCCACCTGCTGCGCCGAGATCGAATATGAGAGTGTGTGAGATCTTCAGGAGCATACAGGGTGAAGGTACGATGCAGGGGAGCCCCTGCACATTCCTCCGTCTCGCAGGCTGCAACCTGAAGTGCAGGTGGTGCGATACCCCGTACGCGCAGGAAGGAGGTACCGAGTTGACCGCAGAAGAGGTGCTGGAAGGGATCAATTCGCTGGGTGGGCACCGGATCTGTATTACCGGAGGGGAGCCGCTTCTTCAGTCAGATGAATTGGTGCCGCTGGTAAAAGACCTCGCAATGGAGGGGAGGGAGATCGAGATCCAGACGAATGGAACACAGGGTTTCTCGAGTGTTCAGAGGTTCGCTCGCATATGCATGGACGTAAAATGCCCCTCCTCGGGAGAGAGGAGCGATCTCGGTCTCCTCCGAACGATTACCGCAAAGGACAGCGTGAAGTTCGTCGTCCTCGATTCGAACGATATGGAGTATGCGGAGGGTGTGATCGGAACGCACCGGATCGAGGGGGAGATCTTCATATCCCCGGTCCATGGCACCGACTTCAGCGGGATCGTGGCGCGTATCATCCGCAACGATCTCCCGGTCCGTTTCCAGCTCCAGCTCCACAAACTGATCGGGGTGAGATGATGGATGAAAGGCTGGCGGTCTGCCTGATCTCCGGGGGGATGGATTCCACGACCGCCGCGTACCTCGCGAAGAGGCAGGGTTTCGGGATCATCGGGCTCCATATCAATTACGGCCAGAGGACGGAGGAGAGGGAGAGGAGATGCGCGAGGACAATTGCAGAACTTCTCGGTGCGAGAGAGTTCATGGAGGTGGATATCGGTTACCTACTCCAGATCGGGAGGAGCAGCCTGACGGACAGGAGTATAGAGGTGGAGGATTACGATCCTTCAGATGAGGATCTGCCCACCACCTATGTGCCCTTCAGGAATGCGAACCTCCTCTCCATCGCCACGAGCCTTGCCGAGGCGAGGGGAGCAGAGGCGATATTCATCGGTGCGCAGGCACAGGATTACAGCGGATACCCTGACTGCAGGAGGGAGTTCATGGAGGCATTCCAGCGGGCGATCGATCTGGGCACATCCCCCAGAACGCATATCCGTCTCATCGCACCCTTTCTCGAGATGAACAAGACCGAAATTTTGAGGCTGGGGTTATCGATGGGCGTCCCCTATGGTCAGACCTGGTCCTGTTACAGGGGTGGAGATCTCGCATGTGGAAGATGCGGTTCCTGCCATTTCAGGAGGAGCGCATTCCGGGAGCTGGGTATCGAGGATCCACTCCGGTACGAGGATGAGGGGCATGACTGAGATCTACCGTGGACCGCGGCTCAGGATTGAGAAGAGTATCTTTCGCCTCCCCAATGGAACAGAGAAGGAGCGGATCGTAGTGAGACCGCTGGATGCGGTGGCCGTTCTTCCCGTGGAGGGGGAGTACTGCTACCTGCTCCGGCAGTACCGTTTTGCCATCGACGCATATCTCTGGGAGGCACCAGCAGGAACGATCGATCCGGGTGAGGAGCCTCAGGAGACGGCCCACAGGGAGATGATCGAGGAGACCGGCTTATGTCCAAGCAGACTGATCCCGAGAGGTTTTATCTATACGACACCAGGATTCACGACGGAGAGACTTCACCTCTTCGAGGCGAGGGATCTTGTGCCTTCATCCGAGTACGAGAGGGACGAGGACGAGGAGATCGAGGTGGTGAGGTTACCGCAGAAGGAGATCCATCGGATGATCAAAGCAGGGCAGATCTGCGATGCGAAGACGATATGCCTGGTCCACCTCTGTCTGGGATCGACATTGAATTATATGTTGTGACGCGTCGATGCCCCTTCATCATGTTTTATCAGCATCGGAACGAAAATATGTGGGATTTGAGAGATAGGGGAGATTCATGACCGATCCCGAGGCCGAGTCGACTCAGATGGACCCCGCACGCCGGAAGTACGAATTCAAGAGGCAGCTGGAGGAGCTGATGGCGAAGGAGGGGAGCGGGACGGAACTGATCACCCTGTATATACCGCCCGACAAGCAGATACACGATGTGGTGGGTCAGCTCCGTGACGAGTACGGCCAGTGCTCCAATATTAAAAGCAAGCAGACGCGGACGAATGTGCAGAGTGCGATCTCCTCGATACTCGCAAGGCTGAAGTACTACAGGAGTCCACCGCCGAACGGCATGGCGGTCTTCTGCGGAACCGTCCTGCTCGGCGGGGACAGGACGGATCTCCAGTGTATGATCATCGAGCCACCCGAGCCGCTGAACCTCTACATGTACCGTTGCAGCTCCCGTTTCGAGCTGGATCCCCTCCTCGAGATGCTGGAGGAGAAAGATGTGTACGGCCTCCTCGTCATCGATCGGAGGGAGGCATACTGGGGTTTTCTGCGCGGAAACAGGATAGAGCCTGTCAACGGCGTCACCTCCACGGTCCCTGGGAAGCAGCGGAAGGGCGGGCAGTCGAGTGTCCGTTTCCAGAGACTTCGTGAGATTGCAATCAACGAGTTCTACAAGAAGGTCGGGGAGAGAGCGAGCGAGGCGTTTCTGGCGGAGAAAGACTTCTTCAAGCGGTTCAAGGGGCTGCTTATCGGGGGTCCGAGCCCCACGAAGGAGGAGTTCGAGGCAGGCAATTACCTCCATCATGAGGTGCAGAAACGGATCATCGGCCTCTTCGATGTTGCGTACACGAACGAGAGCGGACTTGCAGAGCTCGTGGATGCGGCGAAAGATGCCCTCAAGGGTGTGGAGGTGATGAAGGAGAAGGAGCTGATGGGGAGGTTCCTGCAGGAGCTCGTGAAGGAGAATGGACTCGCCGCCTATGGGGAGGAGAGCGTCAGGAAGAACCTGGGTATGGGGGCGGTGGACACCCTCCTGCTCTCCGGGAATCTTCGCAAGGTCCGTCTCCGCCTGAAATGCCAGAGCTGTGGATACGAAACGGAAAGGACACTGGTGAAGGAGCCGGGGAAGGAGCTTTCAGAATCGGGTCAGGGGAGCTGCCCTGCCTGCAGTGCACCCCTGGAGGTCATGAGCAGGGACGATCTGGTGGAGGAACTGACAAAGATGGCAGAGGCGGGCGGAAGTGCCGTCGCGATCATCTCGGATGACTTTGAAGAGGGGGCGATGCTCTTCAACGCATTCGGGGGCGTGGCAGCGATCCTCCGCTTCAGGACGGGATACTGATGTTCCACGAGGAGAGGGCGAGGATCGCACGGATAATGAGGGAGATCACCGGCGCGGAGGAGGTGGAGGATGGGGGCATACATGCAGACCTCGCCACATCCGCCGCCTTCGCGCTCGCGAAGATCGAGCGGCGATCCCCGATGGAGATCGCCCGCGAACTGGGTGAACGGATCGCGAAGCACCCGGATATCGGGGATATGCGCATCGAGGTGAAGGGCCCGTATGTGAACTTTCATTTCGGGGACTCCTATGCGGAGAAGGTGCTCTCGAGGGCGATAAGGGAGAGATTCGTCGAAGGGGAGAGAAAGGAAGAGCGACTCGTCGTTGAGCACACGAGTGCGAATCCAAACGGACCACTTCACGTCGGCCATATCAGGAACTCCATCATTGGCGATTCTCTTGCGCGGACGTTCCGGTGCATGGGCTATCGTGCGGAGACACAGTATTACGTGAACGATATCGGCAGGCAGATCGCCATCGTCGTCTTCGGGCTGGGAAAGACCGGTATCGCGAGGATGGATGGCGAGAAGGGCGATCACTTCATTGCCCGCGTCTACATCGCGGCGAACCGGCTGCTCGAACAATCAGAGGAGACCGTAGAAGAGATAGACCGGCTCATGCAGCAGGTGGAACGTGGGGATCCTGCAACGGTGGCGGTCTTCAGGCGGGCTGTGGAGGATTGCCTCGCTGGAATAAATGAGACCCTGAAGGCTCTGAATGTAATCCATAACCGTTTCATCTGGGAGAGCGATTTCGTCAGGAACGGAGATGTGGAGAGGGTGATTGCACGGGTGAAGAGGCTGCCGCAATGCCACGAGGACGGGACGCTCTATCTCGACCTCTCGGCAGAAGGCATTGAGAAGCCGTACGTGCTGAAGAGGAGCGATGGTACCACCGTATATGCCGCCCGCGACCTCGCGTACCACATCTGGAAGGGGCATAACTTCGACAGGATGATAGATGTGCTCGGCGCCGATCACAAACTGATAGGCACCCAATTGATCGCCACACTCGTCCTTCTTGGAGAGGTGCCCCCCGTGATTCTTCACTTCGAGTTCGTCTCATTGCCCGAGGGCTCCATGAGCACGAGGGCAGGGAAGTTCGTCTCTGCCGACGATCTGGTGCGGGAGGTGACAGAGAAGGCGTTCGGGGAGGTGACGAAGCGGCGGCCGGATCTTCCAGAGGATGAGCGATGGCGGATCGCCAGATCTGTCGCGATCGGCGCGATCCGTTACGACATCGTGAAGGTATCTCCTGAGAAGAGCACGGTCTTCGACTGGAGGGAGGCGCTCGACTTCGAACGGCAGAGCGGCCCCTACGTGCAGTATGCGCATGCGCGGGCCTGCAGCATCCTCGCAAAGGCGGGCGAGTTCACTCCCGCTTACGAGCTGACGAACGAATTCGAGGTGGCGCTGATGAAGCAGATCGGAAAGCTCCCCTTCGTCATGGAACAGGTGATGCATGAACTGAGACCACACCTCCTCGCCGCCTATGCGAGGGAGCTGGCCGACCTGTTCAATACGTTTTACCGTTACGTTCCCGTCCTGAAGAGCGAAGGACCCACGAGGGCGAGCCGGCTCACACTCGTCCTCGCCACGCGGAATGCGCTCCGTGAAGCGCTGGAGGCACTCGGGATCGATGCTCTCAGTTCCATGTGACGCGCTCAGAAGACAGGGGTACCAGTTCTTCTCCACACGCTCTTCGGCGGCGGTTAAACCCTGTCTCTGGTGCAAATCTGACCTCAGGAGCAGAGGAGCCTGCTACAAGTATCAGTTCTACGGTATCGAGAGTTACCGGTGTGTCCAGATGACCCCCACGCTGAGATGCACCCAGAGATGCCTCTACTGCTGGCGCTCGTTCGAGCACGAGGTGACCTCAGAGGAGGAGATCGCCCCGGAGGAGATCGTCTCCCGCATCGCCGATCTCCAGAAGAGGGCGATTGCAGGCTTTAAAGTCTCTTCGGATGTGTCTTTGGAGCGATTCTCCGAAGCGGCGAGACCGAAGCATGTGGCCATCTCCCTCGCGGGGGAGCCGACCTGTTATTCGCATCTCCCTGAACTCATCGATCTCTTCCACCATGAAGGTTGCACGACATTTCTCGTCTCCAACGGGACGAGACCGTGGGTCCTCGAGCATTGCCGCCCCACGCAGATGTATCTCTCCCTGTCGGCACCTGATCAGGAGATCTACCGCCGGCTCTGCCGGCCGAAAAGTGACGCATCCGAGAGCTGGGAGAGGGTGCAGGAGAGCCTGGACCTGCTGGGTGGGCGGAGATCTGCCGTGCGGATCACACTCATCCATGGCATCAATGACTGCAGCCCCGAACGGTACGCCGCCATGGTGCAGGACTCCGGCGCCATGTTTGTCGAAGTAAAGGGTTACATGTATCTCGGATTCAGTAGAAGACGGATGAGGAGAGAGAATATGCCGGAGCATCATGAGGTCCGCCGGTTCGCAGAGGAGATATCGAAGTACGCTGACTACTGTATCGCAGATGAGAACGAGAAGAGCAGGGTCGCTCTGCTCCGGAGGTGTGCATGAGATTCGATGTGAACGAATGGAGAAACAAGACGAGGGAGGATCGCGAGCGTGCCTGGCACGAGGGTCCGCGGGTGATCACCCCGCCGTCGGTGGAGATGACGTATCCGAGGTACCATTACAGGAGGGCAAAGGAGCATCCGGTCTTCAGCACGATAGGACGCCTCCGCGAGTTATACCTCAGCATCGGCTTCGAGGAGTGCTGCAATCCCCTCATCGTCGAGGAGAGGGAGGTCTACAGGCAGTTCGGTCCGGAGGCGATGGCCGTCCTCGACCGTGTTTTTTATCTCGGCGGACTGCCCCGTCCCAATATCGGAATCTCCAGAGAGAAGATGAAGCAGATAGAGGGGATCCTCGGGAGGGCGCTTGCGGACGATGCGGAAGAGGGGTTGAGGGAAAAGCTTCATGCATACAAAAAGGCCGAGATAGATGGCGATGATCTGGTCCACGAGATTTCATTCGTGCTGAAGGCGGACGATGCAGCGGTCGTCAGGATTCTGGAGGAGGTCTTCCACGAGTTCAGGAATATCGCCCCTGAATCATCGCGCATGACGCTGAGGAGCCATATGACGAGCGGATGGTTCATCACCCTCGGTGCGATGTGGGATCGGTCCCCCCATCCCATCAGGCTATTCTCCATCGATCGCTGCTTCAGGAGGGAGCAGGCGGAGGGGCCGACCCGCCTGATGAGCTACCACTCCGCTTCGTGCGTCGTCGCAGGCGAGGATGTGACGAACGAGGAGGGAAAGGCGGTGAGCGAGGTGCTGCTCTCCAGTTTCGGTTTTTCGGACTTCAGGTTCCAGCCGGACGAGAAGAGGTCCAAATACTACATCCCCGAGACACAGACAGAGGTGTACGCGAGACATCCAAAGCACGGATGGGTGGAGGTCGCCACCTTTGGACTCTACTCGCCCTCAGCCCTGGCAGAGTACGGGATCGGTGTCCCGGTCATGAACCTGGGGTTAGGGGTGGAGAGGCTCGCGATGATCATCCATGAGGGGGAGGATGTCAGGGTCCTGACCTATCCGCAGTTATATCCGTTTATTCTCTCTGACCGGGAGATCGCGAGGGCGGTGACACTGAAAGAAGAGCCCGCGACAGCGGAGGGGAGGTCGCTCGCACGTTCCATCAGCGGGACCGCGAAGGCGCATGCCACGGCACCCGGCCCATGCTCCTTCGCCGCCTGGAGAGGTGAGATCCATGGTAGAGAGGTGGAGGTCTATGTGGAGGAGAAAGAGGAGGGGGCGAAATTATGCGGTCCGGCCTGTTTCAATGAGGTGTGTGTACACCAGGGCTCTGTACTGGGGATCCCACCCACGGAGAAGTGGGCCCGGATGAGAGAGGAGGCGGTGAGCACGGGCATCCTGTTCCTGGATGCGGTCTCTGCCCTGGCGTCTGCGAGGATCGAGGTGGCGGCGCGCTGCGGAGAGGGGACGGTCGTCCAGGTGAAGATGGCGAGATCTCCTGCCGATATCAACCTGCATGTGGCGGAGCATGCGATGCGCTTCATCACCGACAACAAGAAGAAGGTGGACGTCCGGGGCCCGGTATTCCTGACCGTGAGATCTGTGGTGCTCTGAGGGAATCCTCCGGTTTCAACACCGATTTTTCCATATTTTCCCGGAAATGATCTGGCTGATGGCTCCGATGGCGATTCATACTATCGTGCCATGCATCCCCTCCCCCGCGTTGATCCGTTATCGCGGCCATGCGATTGCACCCTCCCTCATCTCTCCTGCCATATACAGGCATCGAGAGATGCCACATGGCGTCAGATGATTGACGGGCCGACCAATTCTTCAGGCTGGATGTTGCCTTCGATGGCATGAAAAGACGCGTGATCACCTACGCCATCCGGGCGTTCGACGGCTCCGCAGGAAAAGGATAGGGGGAGAATGCGGCCCTCGCATTCTTGGTGTCATGAAGTGCCGTCTCCCTATCTCTCGGCCTGATTTAGCGTGCAGTCGATCGTCTTATACCACAAGGCGAACGCGATACGTTATCCCGTTGGAGGATGGATGCGCGGAATCCCAACGCATATCGCCCTCACGTGCAGGCAGAGTCAGAAAGCGGCCCTTGAAGCGTCCATATGAATTTGGCTACGGTCGATCGAACTGCACGCGGGTCGATAACCGTTCGGGCAGGTGACTGCACCGTCATCTCACACCCGCCTGCCGGATCGCGAGCTGCAGTCTCTTCAAACCATCGGCGAACTCGCTTTTCACCCGAAAAAGCGAGTCCACCCCCTGCGCCCCGAATGCGATTCGGTCGTCGAAGGGGAGGGTGATGATGGAGTCGCAGTATCCGCATTCTCCGGTCAAGCGCTCCGCCGGTGTGCCTTCGATCCGCCCTCTCACCTTGTTCATCACCAGGTGCAGGTGCCTGACACCCAGCTCCCTCGAAAGGAGCATACACCTCCGTGCGATCGAGACCGCATTGTACGTCGGTTCGGTGACGATGATCCCCTGATCGAATCCGTCGGTGAGCGCACGGCCAAAGTGCTCCAGGCCTCCCTGCGTATCCATGAGTACGATCTCCCCCTCACGCAGCTCCAGTGCATGGAGAACCGCATGCAGCAGGGCGTTCTCCGGGCACATGCAGCCGGACGATGCCTGTCTGACGCTTCCCATGACCACCAACCTGATCCTGCCAAGATCGATCCCGAAACGATCCACCACGTCGCGGGCGTCAGGGTTCAGCGTCAGCATCCCCCCATATCCTGCACCTGGCCGTGCGCCGGTCTTCTCCTCGATGTAATCGGCACAATTCGCTAGTGGAACGATCTTCTCCGCCATATCTGGTGAAAATCCCAGCGTATATGCGAGATTCTGCTGTGGATCCGCATCCACGGCGAGTACGGAATAACCCTGTTCCGCGAAGAGATGCGCGAGGAGGGCGGAGATCAGGGTCTTTCCGACGCCACCCTTGCCCGTGACGAAGATCCTCGATCCCCCGCCATCGTGGATCTCCCGATCCCCGATGGAAGTCGCGAGGGATTCCAGGATCTCCTTCTCCTCCGCGTGGTGGTGCATCTAGATCCCGAGCGCCTTTCTCTTCTCTTCGATATGCTCGGTGATGAGATCGGCCGCCTTCAGGGGATCGGGCTCCACGGCGAACGCAGCGCCGACCGCGTCGTTCAACCCCGCCGTCAGGAGGGAGATGACGCTCGGACTGCCCGAGATCTTCGGCATCACGCCCAGCACGGTGAACACTCCGGAGGCAACGAAATAAGAACCGATGGAGACCGCTTTCTGCGAATACCATTCGGGTGCCGCTCCTGCCACAGGCAGGCGATCGATGCTCACACCGAGCGTATTTGCCAGCTCTGCCAGGAGCACGAGTATTCGGGAGCAGTCCACACACGAGCCCATATGCAGAACCGGAGGTATACCGAGGGACCGGCATACCTCCCCGAGCCCATCCCCGGCGAGATCGGCCGCTTCCGGCACGAGCAATCCTGCCTTTCCACAGGCGATCGCAGCGCAACCGGTCTCCACGCAGAGGATGTTACGCTTTATCAGCTCCTTCGCGAGTGTTACGTGACCGTAGTCGTGCTTCACCTTCGGGTTATTGCAACCTACGATACCCGCCGCCCCCCTGATCTTGCCGGCTGCGATCAGATCCACCAGTGGCTTGAAGCTGCCGCCCAGCGCCGCCTTTATCGTCTCGTTGGAGAAACCGCTCACGATCCTGACGGGTTTGCCCGGGATCTGTACCCGATCCTTCAGGCGGTTCGGGAAGTTCTCGACTGCCATCTTCACGATCGCCCTCGCAGTGGAGAGTGCATTCTCCATACTGAAGTCAAAGTAGAGCGAGCCAGGCATCTTTGCCTTGCTGCTCGTGGAGACGATCAGGGTATGGTAGCAGGCGGCCGTCCTCGGGAGGGAGGGGAAGATGCACTGATAATCCACAATCATCGCTTCCAGCGCGCCGGTCTGAATCGCGAGCTCCTGATTGAAATGATTTCCGGCATTCGGTATCCCCTTCCTCATCAGGATCTCGTTGCCCGTACAGCAGAGGCCGACCAAGTTGATCCCCTTCGCCCCCACGTCACCTGCCAGCTGGAGCATATCGGGTTCGCGTGCTGCCTTGACGATCATCTCCGATAGCATCGGGTTGTGCCCGTGGAGTGCGATGTTCACATGATCGGCCTTGATCACTCCGAGATTCACCCGCGACTCGTTCACTTTCGGAGTCCCGAAGAGGATATCGGAGATCTCGGTCGCCATCATGGAGCCCCCCCACCCGTCAGAGAGTGCGGTCCTCATTCCCTGGAGCAGGATGTTCACATAATCCGAGCCGACTCCCATCTGCACCATGTGCATCGACTCCACGATCTCCCTGTCCACGCTCCTGGGCATGATACCCATCTCCTCCCAGATGGCCCGCGTCGACGCAGGAGCACGCATGGAGAACTGCAGAAAGTTCTTGAGTGTCCCGAACTCCTCGAGAAGGGCGCGACCAAGTTCCCGGGCAATATCCCTGATCTCCCTGCCCTCTGTGGCAATCCCGTACTCGGCGGCGATCCGCTTCAGCTTCTCCTCGTCTGTTACCGTGTAACCCTCTGCCTCGCCGGTGCCTGTCATGTACAGCGTCTCCACGATGTCCCTGCCATGGTCGGAGTGCGCCGCCGCGCCCGTCGCGATTGTATCGAGGAGATTCCTGGAGACGACCAGATCCGCATCCGCACCACAGACCCCCCGCGCCCTGGTGCCCGATATGATCCGGCAGGGGCCCATCGCACACCTGGCGCATGAGGTGCCTGCCGCACAGTACTTGCACTCCGGCTGCTGCTGCTCGTACCTGTCCCAGACCGTCTCGACCCCGTCCCTCAGGCTGGCTGCGATCAGCGGTTTCGCCAGCTCGTCGATCGTCCTCTCTTCCACCTTCTTCCTGATCAGCTCGGGATTCATCAGCGCGAGCTTCGCCCTCTCGAGCGCTGAACACGCGAGCTTCTCCCGAATCATCTCTGGTTTGGAGACCTTCTTCATCGTCCACCTCTACTGAAAAATGCAAATAGTAATCATAGGTCAATTATTATTTAGAGCTGATCTTGAAGCCGAGCGTGTCCTAATGAAACAGATATATGTTGCCCTCGAAATTTCACCTTTTAAATGTGGCACCGCACACTGGATAAAAATTGTATGGTCTCCGAACAATTTTTAGCCTCATTTAAAGTCAAATCCGGAAAAAATCCCTATTATGTTGAAAAAAGCATCATGAATTTATTAATGGGTAGGACTTACGCACTTCAACACAAACCGAAAGATCTAAGAGCTTAAAACGCACA
>JARYLJ010000016.1 GCA_029907705.1 Methanomicrobiales archaeon | reverse complement strand
CCTTCCACAAAGAGTCTCACCGGCAATGGGATCTGGCTCAGATGAGGGTACCCGAAAGAAAGTTGATAACAATACCCGAAGAGATGTCGCGATTCCAGGCGAGGTGAACGGATATGGTGAAAACATCATCGTGGACGAAAGAGAGATAGAACTGATGCGTTATGTACATAACGGTCTGACAGACAGATATTCGATCGATCTCTGGTCATATATATGCCTCATATGTATCGCCATCTTTTCAGCTGTCTCCCCTGGATCGCATTCCCGCGAGTATCCCCGCAATATCGGGCCCTTCGATCTTCCATGTGGGTGAGTGAGGGAGATCGGGGATATCCCGATCAGGGGGAGGCAGAGCCAGAGATTCGCCCGAAAGGAGTAATTGGGTGATGCAGCACCACTCAGATCAATGGTTCCGCTTTCGGTTCGTACAGGAATACGATTCGATGCCATACTCTCCCGATGGGGTGCATCGATGGAGTTTGAATTCAACGATCATGCGCCGGGAGGATGCGACACAACGGATCGATCAGGGTCCTGTGGTTCGAACGAATTCATTCAGTATCAGCGGTTCACCGGTTGTCAGCATTCTCATCATAGGGACTTCTCTATGGAGCCATCCGAAATGACACGGTATGCGCTCCCTTGCACCCGATGGGGAGGAGAAGGCGTATACGGGCGTGCATCGCGGAGGGGCTCGGAATCACCGGAGGAGATCGTTGCTGCCTATGTACATGGCTCCTTTCCCCGTCAGGAGTTCAGAGACATCGACATCGCCATTCTGATTCCAGATGCGGTTGAGATCGAGAACAATAACCGCTTAGAGCTCGGAATGGAACAGGATCTCGCGAGGTGCACCACGTTGCCCATCGATGAAAAAGCACTGAATGCGGCACCTTTCCCCCTCGTTCAATATGATAGCGCAGGGGGAGCAGATATTTTCACGCGACGAGCGTGCCAGGAGCGACTTCGAGTGCAGGATATACGCCGCATATGATGGCATCATGATCTCCTGCATTACCGGAAGAGATACAGTAGGGAGGTGCCTGATCCCGTACGATGAGAAAAGGATGACCACGCGTGCAGGTGTGCTGATGGGCACAATGGGTAGATTCGAAGAACCGGGCCGGATGAGAAGAGAGGATCTCCTGAAGGATCCGCACCTTATGGCGAGTACGAAGTACCACCCGATCGTGGCGAGAGAGGTAGCCATCGGCCTAGCGGACCATCTCATCCCGATTTAAGGGCACCCGGGGATGATGCCGATACATTCCGCGCAGGAAGTTAAATCGATTCCGCCCGATCGGGCCATTCGTCCTCAGCAGATGGCCCGGTTCAGAAATCTGCTGATTCATCGGTACTGGAAGGTGGAGGACGAGCGAATCCACTGTACGATAAAGGGGGATATGGGCGATCTCAAAAAGTTCCTCGAGGTATCTCTTCCGTATCTCGAGGGGGAGTGATTCAGGTTCATTCATCGCCGAACCATTAGATTCGCCCGAATTTTTAATGGACCCTCCCGATCGTCATCGGATCGATGAGCTTCACCCTTCCACCTCGATCTCCTTTCGAGAGGATGTATGGTTCAGGTGCCTGTGGTACGCACATGGTGAGTCGATACCCTTGGTTGTTCCCTGTTATGTGGTTCAGGTGCCTGTGGTACGCACCTTACAGCCCCGTGCTGTCAGGATGCGTCGGTCCCTCCCCATCGCCAGCACCATTGAGACAGCTGCTGTCTTCGGGACTGAACAGTGACATTCTCATAATTCTCCCGCCTCTCTCTTTGAAGGTATTTAGGCGATCCATCCTTCTCCGTCTGAGTGCGCATTCCCCTCACGGGTCGATCTCCCTCAGTGGAACGAATTCGCGCCTCTCCATCCCATCCTGGTCTCTTCTGCAGGCCTGGCCTCACCTTTTGACTCCATGAGGGCCGTCATTGCCTCATCGCAGGTCTGCCTGGTCTTATTCATCTCCAGGAGCTCGATCCAGGCCGGTTCCGAAAAAGGACCTTTTTGGCTGTAAAAATCCCTGACGGGGGCCATCTCCGAATACTCGACGTGGCAGTTCTGCCGGCAGGAAAGATCATTGCCGCTTCATAAATGCTCGGTTTTTCATTCGAAGACCAGAAGGTCATGCTGTGTTTGATATGCAGGTGATACGCCTCAATACCTGTCAGTGGTGCTGAAATCAACTGCGGATTTTTCGGATAAACAATGGCGCAGTGCCATCCTTTTCAATATATTCTCCTTCTGGCCAGGTAAATATCGGCCTCAACCATCCTGTCATTCCTGAAGTAATGATGGGCAAAATAGAGGTTGCCCTGCGCATCGAGCGTCGGCTCCGCGGCGAACGATGAGAGGATCAGCTCGGGTCTCCCCCAGCCACCGTCGACCATCTTCGCGCGAAAGATGGCAGGAGATCCCTGATACGTGCGGGTGAACCAGAGCTCGCCTTCATCCGGTGTGACATATGGCCAGCCTTCGTTCTCCCGGGTGTTCACCTCTGCAACGTTCAGCGGTTCCTGCCATTCGCCATTTTCAAACCGGGTCACCCAGATGTCGAGCCCGCCTTTCCCACCGGTGCGGGAGGAATGGTAGTACAGGCTCTTTCCGTCGGCGGTGATATGCATCTCACCCACCTCATACGTCCTCTGCCAGTCTCCTGCATACTGCCAGTCCTGCATACTGCCAGTCCCTCCACTGATCTTCACGCCCGGTCGCCGTGAAGAGATTCACACCCGCGTACCCCTCCCGTGCCGAGCAGAACCAGAGCGTCTCACCCTGCAGAAAAGGGCAACCGTCAAGTGCGAGCTTTCCCCGATCCTGGAGCAGGATCCTTCGGGCCGGTCCGAAGGTGCCATTCACGCGGGTGGACCGGTAAATCCCTGTGACACGGTCGAGAAGTTGCCTCTCAGATGGGATCGAGGGATCCGGAGTGAAGAAGAAAAGGAGGGTCTCCCCATCGGACGAGATGAAGGGTGAATCCTCCGCCCCGGCAGTATTCACATCGCCGGGAAGGGGAATCGGAGGGTAAAAATCAGGAGAATGAAGGACGGGAGGAAAGGAATCGGTATCGGGAGTAATTTTTATCGCATGGCCGGGGATGGCATCGGAACGGTCCCTCTCCAGTTCCGATGGGGTTTGAGATTCGGTACAACCACACAGGAGCAGACAGAGGCCAGCAATCGCCAGAAAAGCACATAACCTGATGATCTCCTGATGCATTCTCCTCCGAAGAGGATGGGACTTCAACCTCATTGAGTTTATCCATTCAGGCGAGAGCGGACAACTCTCGCCACAATTTATCTCGAATCACTGCGGTTCCCGCGGTACCGCATGCAATATCAAATATTTTCCCGCTGGATTGTCCGATGCATATTCCGGTCGTGGTTATCCCGCCTCTGCCCGGCACAGCGATGCGTCCATCTCCGCCATCTGGCAGGATCCCGTTGTTTTTCCACCATTTCCCATATCCCTCCTCGAGAACCCGCATGATGCATCTTGGTTCGATGCCGGTTGAATCCCCTCACAGGCGATCGGTCCGGACAAAAGTGGCGTTTCGCCGTAGATCCATATCAAAGATGGGCGGCTCTCTTCTACTCCCCATGTAAGAGAAATGCCACCGCCCCATATCCAGGAAAAGAGGCATCTTCCGTGGGGGCGATGATACGACTGTCGTGACCGTCTGGCGGGAACATCTTCCTGTCTACCTTCCAGGGGAACATGTAACTCCCGCACCAGTATCGCACCCATCCCGCCCGACCCACTCTTTTTTTTTCGGACGGGACGACACCCGGCTGTAATGCCAGAGGGGCCGGCAGATGGTATGGCAGACGGTATTATAGGAGTCGACGCATGGAAGGTGCGGAGTGTTTATCCCCCGCAACAGTCCCACACCGCCTCCTCCGGCTCCAGAACACCACCGATATGAACCATGAACCCCCACCCTTCCGCATGAAGGTCCTCGGGATCTGCGGAAGTCCGAGAGGGAGTGCGAGCAGGACGCTGCGCCTCGTGCAGGCGGTCCTGCAGGGGGCGGGGGAGGCAGGCGCGACCACGGAGTGCCTGGACCTCTGGATGTATGAGATCCAGCCTTGCACCGGCTGCATGCTCTGCCACCGCATGGGGGAGTGCGTCCAGAGGGACGACTTCATGGAGCTCCAGCGGGAGCTCGAAGATGCAGATGGCGTGGTGCTCGGCTCGCCCGTGTACGTGGACAATGTCACGGGCATGATGAAGAACTTCGTAGACCGCCTCGCCGGCGCGATCCACTGCCAGCTCCTGCACGGCAAGTACGGCTGCTCCGTCTCGACCTCGCGCGACTCCGGAGGCGATGAGGTGGTCGCCTACCTGAACCATGTCCTGAACCTCCTCGGTGCGATCGCGGTGGGCGGGGTCTCGGCCGCCCATCGGAGCGATCCAGATGCCATGGGGCGAGGAGAGGAGGAGGCGCGGGCGCTGGGCAGAACCCTCGCCGGGGCGATCGGGGGCACACGCAGATTCCCCGAGCAGGAGGTGCTCCTCGCAGAGATCCACGAGGACTTCCGACCCTCGTACTGGAGGAGCGGGAGAATGCACCCTACGATTATTATTACTGGAAGGAGCGGGGGTGGCTGTAGGGGGATGCGAAGGGATGCTTTGCTCACGTGTACACCCGGAAATCCGACCGAACCATTGATACAATTACAATGAATTGTTGGTGGTGGAGTATTTGCCACCACCTTTGCAACCATACATCTTTATCAAAATTCAAACACCACACGATAAACAATGGATCCAAACCCGGATCGGATGGTCATTCATCCATAAAAAAAAATCACCTGATCCCCATCCGGACACAATTATATGATAGAGAACCTCGAAATACCCAATTTTGACCGCAACAGCTGTAATAAGCTGATCGAACCATTCTCAATGACCCTTCAGACGTTTGGGTTAAACGAGGCTTGCAGGAGATTACAAAAGATGGGAGAGCATCTATCGAATTTGAATAGTTGATCGAATGGGAGCAATTTCGTCCATCATTTGAGGATCTCTACCACCACAACAACATCAGGGGAGGCAGGCCGAATGTCGATCCCATTGTGATGATCAGGTGGTAGTGCCTCAGGCACTTTACATGCATTCCGATTCTGAACCGGAACGCCAGTTGGCAGATCGTATCTCTCTCCGAAAGTTCATTGGATTCGATAATGGAGTACCCGATTTCTCGACGGTCTGGCTCTTTCGGGAACGTCTCATACAATCAGGTAAATACCAGGAAATCTGGGATACATTTCAGGAACAAGTCAGTCATAAAGGCCTCACAATCACAAAGGGTGTCATTCAGGATGCAACCATCATTACTGCAGATCCCGGGAAACCCTCATCCGAAACTTCATCGAGGAGAGAAGGAAAAACGCGGAGAAATAAAGACGGAACCTAGACAAAACGAGGAGAGACATCATATTTTGGGTACAAACTCCATGTGCTCATTGATAAAGAAAACCACCTGATTCGGCGCATTGAGACGACTCCGGCATCTGTCCATGACAGCCAGGTGGACCTATCGATGCCGGGTGAGACTGTGTATCGCGATAAAGGATATTTCGGTGTAAAACCCCGTGCATCGATCAATAAAACGATGAACCGGGCAGTCCGGGAGAACCGCAGGAACCGCGCAATCAGCAGAGTGAGAAGGGTGATTGAACGAACTTTTGCCGTGATCAAACGAACCCTCCATTGTGATCATCTCCTCGTTACGACTGTTGACAGGGTGCATATCAAAAATGTGAGGGTGCATATCAAAAATGTGTTTTCATCGTTTTCATTCAATCTTGTCCAATTAGGGACGCTCAAACGGAAGGGAACCTGGTAGCGATAGCTATCAAAAAATTTTAGAAAAATAAGGAAAAAACAGGCGATTTAAGAGATTTGAGAGTAAAAATATTCGTTTTTAGTCGTCAAGTGAGAATTTTGTCCGTCCCTTCTTTGAGAATAACAGGTTTTTCGAAATCTTCGACATTATCCCTTTACCAAACATATTTTCCTAAATAATAACCCATTTTGGCTAACAGAATCATTATACGTGGATTTCCAGAAAAATGTGAGATAAATTTCCTTATTATTTGCAAAGATTTGATTTTCTCTAATCCTGATAAGGATCTTGGGACCATTTTCAAATAAAAATCAGCTGAAATATAATGTGCTGATTCGCAAAGAATTCCTGAAAAAATTTTGGTATTCATTTTCAATAAATCCATTTCAAACAGGAAACCTTCATCGACTACACTACCCTTAATTGTTTCGTAACATCTAAAAGGAACATCTTTTAAAATTTTTATTTTTATAAGAGTTCCACCAAATCCATTGAAGGTTATACGTCCACTTTTAAGGAGATAACAATTATAGACGACATCATACCCCTCATGTGATTTATCTACCAACTTATTTACAATTTGAGGATCAAATATCATGTCAGAATCCATAAAAATGAGAATAGGCGAATTATGATTAAGGCAATATTTACGAATTTCTTCTCTCGCCTGTGTAAGACCCCATATGCGGTCTCTCGCCCATTCGGGTTTTTCAATTTTGAAGGGAAGAATCAAATAATTCAATGACGTTTGAACAAGATGATTTTCAAGTATTTCACAGAAATCCATATCCTCAGTGGAAAAAATAATTATTGTAGGAAATTTTGAAGTCTTTTTTATTTCTTCCTGATTTAATAAAAATTCTTTGAGAATGTATCCCGATTTTTTATTTATTGGAACTCCAATAACTATTTCCATTTTTCACTCATATCAATAAATATTTTCATAGTAAATAACCCCTACCTATAGGCTCTTCACTAATCTAAGTGGGTAGTGAAGAATTAAAATGGGGGCGGCATCACCCCCACAACCCGCCATGAGGATGGTCCCGCCGGCCCTCAAAGGTGCGCCCCGGCGGTGGTTTCACGATGGGTTTGCAGAGAAAATCGGTATTCTTCTTTGGATAAACCAATTCAAAATTAAGGGAGGTTGTCATGCAATCATGCTGCGAAACCCCATAAAATGAGAGAGGATTTTTCATAGCAGCGGCCCCCCATCCCTCACACTCTCACGTACCAGGCCCTCCCATCTCTTGGAAAAATACTGTCATTCACCCCCCGCTCACCCCCATCTCCCCCTCTGCCATCTTTGCCTTTGCTTTCCGCATCTGGTAGTACCACCGGTTATACTCCTTCACCTTCTCGCGGTTATTCGCCCGGTAGGCCCTCTGCTTGGCAATCATTCTCTCGCGGTGCCTCACGTAATACCGGGCCCACCGGGGAACCCTCCGCCGCCGCTCGCTCTCGATCAGGCGGATCCCCTCCGCGATCCGCATCATCCGTCGTTCCCGGCCGGATGCCCCCTCGGGGAGAAAGAGGGATGCCTGCATGGTCTGCAGGTCGAAACAGAGCGTCATCCGCCAGCCTCCTTCGCATGTATCGGATGATGATAATGCAGTCCGATAATGGAATCAATACGTACGGTTATCCTTTAACATTTCGAAATGGATGACGATAATCGTCATATCCGTATGAATTCGATAATTCGCAGTAAAAAGATCTCGAAATAAGTTATCGCAACTAAAAAGATCTTTATAATGTGGGTCTAAAACCTAAATATACTCATAATCGATGGATTTGGCGATGAAACCATCAAGATACTCGTCTTCACCCCCACCTCACCTCCATCCCCTGCAGCCATACTCCATGCCTCTCCACCACCTTCCCCACCGCCTTCGCGTCGGGCACCAGCTGCATCACCTCGTCTTCGTAGCCCCCGGGCACAATGAAGGCGAAGCCCATGCCCATGTTGAAGGTGCGGTACATCTCCCCGTCGCTGACATTGCCCGCCTGCTGGAGCCAATGGAAGATGAACTGGGGTTCGAGGGGTTCGTCGATCTCGAAGCCGTACTTCGAGAGCCGGAGGAAGTTCAGGAGCCCTCCGCCCGTGATGTGGCACATGCCATGCACGGGTATCTTCTCGCAGACCCTGAGCGCCTCGCGGTAGATCCTCGTGGGCTTCAGGAGCTCCTCTCCGAGCGTGAGGCCCCCGTGGGCGCCTCCGAGGGTCTGGCCGTAGCCGCCGTGCGCCTCCGCAATACGCCTCGCCAGCGTGAGGCCGTTGCTGTGGATCCCGCTCGAGGGGACGCCCAGGATGAGATCACCCGGCGCGATGCGGTCGCCTGTCACCACCTTCCTCTTCTCCTGTACCCCGAGGGCGGCACCGGCGAGGTCGAGGCCGTTCACCATGCCTCGGAGCGTGGCCGTCTCGCCCCCGACGATGCTGACGTTCGCCTGCCTGGCGCCCTCGTTCAGCCCCTCGCCGATCTGGGCCATGATCTCGGGAGAAAGAGAATCGCAGGCGATGTAGTCGACGAATGCGACGGGTTCCAGATTCATCACGTACAGGTCGTTCACGTTCATCGCGATGCAGTCGATGCCGATCGTCCTGTAGTTCTGCATCCGCTCCGCGAGGAGCATCTTCGTGCCCACGCCATCGGTGGTGAGCGCCAGCACCTTCTCGCCGAAATCGATCAGCCCGGAGTAGTGCCCGATCTCCGAGAGCATCGCGAATGTTCCACTCCTCCTGAAGGTGAGCTTCTGCAGCAGCGCCTCTATAGCGATGCGTTCGAGATCGATGTCCACCCCCGCCCCGCGGTAGGTGAACTCACTCATCGACCGCCTCCGCGAGCCTGAACTCGTCGTGCAGCACCTGGACCGCACGCTTCCCGTCCTGCGCCTTCACGACGAAGGAGACGTTCACCTCCGAGGAGCCCTGCGAGATCATGATGATGTTGATCCCTGCCTTCCCCATCGCGGTGAAGATCTTCCCGCTGATGCCGGGGGTTCCTGCCATACCGGCGCCCACCACGGCGACGGCTGCCACCTCGCGGTCGGAGGTGATCTCCCGGACGATGCCGTCCTTCACGATCCCGTTCAGCGCGTGCAGCGCCGCGTCCAGCTGGGCCTTCTCCACGATCAATGAGATGTTCGCCTCCGAGGAGCCCTGCGAGATCATCATCACGTTCACGTCGCTCTCCGCGAGAGCGGAGAAGATCGTCTTTGCCACGCCCGGCCTCCCGATCAGCCGGATGCCGTTGATGTTCACCAGCGCGACGTTCTGGTGGATCGTGATCGACTTCACCACCCGGCTGTGCACGCGTTCGTCGCGGTGCACCAGCGTGCCGGGATGCGAGGGATTGAAGGTGTTCTTCACCCTCACGGGTATGTTCTTCCTCATCGCCGGGTCGAGCGCACGCGGGTGGAGCACCTTCGCCCCGAAGAAGGAGAGCTCCATCGCCTCCAGGTAGGAGACGGAGGGGATCACCCTCGCATCGCCGATGATCCTGGGGTCGGCGGTCATCACCCCGTCGACGTCCGTCCAGATCCAGATCTCGTCCGCATCGATGGCGGCGCCCACGATCGTGGCGGAGTAATCCGAGCCGCTCCTGCCCAGCGTCGTGGTGATCCCCTCCTCCGTGCAGCCCATGTAGCCCATGATCACGGGGATCGTCGTCCCGATCAGGGGGACGATCCTGCCCTTAATCCGGGCCTCGCTCGAGGGGAGCGCGAGGGCCTCGCCGTGCTGGGGCGTGGTGACGATTCCTGCCTCGCATCCATCGAGGACGACACTCGGCAGTCCCCGCTCCCTGAGCGCGGCGCAAAGGACGTAGGAGGAGAGGCGCTCCCCGAAGGAGATCACGTAGTCCCTCGAGCGCGGGGTGAGCTCCCGGAGATTGTAGATGGCGGTCAGGATGTTCCGGAGGTTCTCCAGGCGCGAATCGATGTGTTCGCCCACATCGTGGACGAGCGAGGGGGCCTCCTGCTCCAGCGCCCTCATGTGCCTCTCCCGGAGCGAGGCGATGTAGGGATCGATGAGGGGCTTCGTGATACAGGTGGAGACCTCCGTCGCCATGCCGATCAGCTGATCCGTGACACCGCTCATCGCGGAGACGACCACCGCGACCTCGTTCCCCTGCCGGTGGGATTCCCCGATGATCCCCGCCACATTCCTGATCCGTTCGCCATCGCCCACCGATGTGCCGCCGAATTTCATCAAAAGTCGCATAAAGGCCCACTCTGCAATTTTCCGTGTATTTATCTAATGTAGCGTTTATATACTAATAAGATGCTTGCAGACGACGCGATGGACTGCCACGTGCTCGTGATCGGGAGCGGGGGCGCCGGTGTGAGGGCGGCGCTGGAGGCGGCGAAATATGGCGATACGATCCTCCTCTCCAGGACGCTCACCGGGAAGGGCGGGTGCACGACGATGGCGGAGGGGGGCTACAATGCGGTCCTCCGGGCGCAGGACTCGCCGGCGCTCCATGTGCAGGACACGATGGAGGGGGGCGCCTGGCTGAACGACCCCGCGCTGGTGGAGGTGCTCGTGAGGGAGGCACCGGAGCGGATGAGGGATCTCCTCGCCTGGGGAGCGGTCTTCGACGTGACGGAGGGGAGGGAGATCGCACAGCGCCCGTTCGGCGGGCAGAGGTTCCCCCGCACCTGCTACGCGGGCGATCGCACGGGGCACGAGATGATTCTCACTCTGGTGGAGCAGCTCCGGAGGAGCGACGTCGTGCAGCTGCAGGAGCACGTGGCGATCGAGCTCCTGAAGGACGGCGAACGCGTCTGCGGGGCGATCGCCCTGGACAGGAAGAACGAGCTCGTGGTGGTGAAGGCGGACGCAGTCGTGCTCGCCACGGGGGGAGGGACCCGTGTCTACGACATCTCCACGAACAGCGCCTCGGGCACCGGCGACGGCTACGCCCTCGGTTATCGTGCGGGGGCGGAGCTGATCGACATGGAGATGGTCCAGTTCCATCCCACCGGGGCGGTCTACCCCTACGATGCGAGGGGGCGGCTGGTGACAGAGGCGGTCCGCGGCGAGGGGGGTGTGCTGAAGAATGCCCTGGGCGAGCGCTTCATGGAGCGCTACGATCCGGTGCGGAAGGAGCTCTCCACCCGCGACGTGGTCTCGCGGGCGATCGCGAGGGAGGTGCTCGAGGGGAGGGGGACCATCCATGGCGGCGTCCACCTGGACGTGAGCCATCTTCCCTCGCACGTGATAGAGGAGCGCCTCCCGATCATGCTGGAGCAGTTCCTCCGGTTCGGTGTGGACATCAGGAAAGAACCCATGGAGGTGGCCCCGACGGCGCACCACATCATGGGCGGGCTGCGCATCACGCCGGAGTGCCACACCACGCTCGCGGGCCTCTATGCCTGCGGGGAGGTGACAGGCGGCGTGCATGGCGCGAACCGCCTGGGCGGCAACGCGCTGGCGGACACGCAGGTCTTCGGGAAGCGTGCCGGCGAGGCGGCGGGAAAGGGGGGGAGGCGTTCGATCAGGATCGGGAGAGGGCAGGTGGAGGTGCAGGAGCGGCGCCTGGAGCGGTTCTACGCAGGTGATACGAATCCCGCGGAGGCGGCGAGGCAGCTCCGCCTGCTCATGTGGGAGAAGGCGGGGATCTTCAGGAGCGAGGAGGGTCTTCTCCGGGCGAGGAGGGAGATCTCGAGGCTCTCGGGGCTGATCCCGCTCGCTTCGTCGAGGCACAGCCTGGTGGAGTGCTGCACGCTGGAGAACATGCTGCTCCTCTCCTCCCTGATCGTAGAAGGGGCTTTGCTCAGGAGGGAGTCGCGGGGTGCGCACATGAGGGTGGACGTGACGCAGACCTGGGGTGCGAAGGACTCATCCTTCGGGCACACGGTCCAGTCGCTCGAAGGCAGGAAGATCGAGCGGAGGGGGGCATGAAGCAGATCACGGTGAAGGTCGCGAGATACGACCCGGAGAAGGATGCGGCACCGCACCTGGAGGAGTACACCGTTGAGGTGAACGAGGGGGCGAGGGTACTCCATGTGCTCCACGCGATCCACGACACCATCGATCCCACGCTCTCCTACCGGTACTGCTGCGCCTCCGGTCAGTGCGGGAGCTGCGCGGTCAGGGTGAACGGCGAACCCGTGCTCGCATGCCTGGAGGAGGCGAGGGACGGCATGGTGATCGAGCCCCTCCGGCTGACGGTGGTGAAGGACCTGGTGGTGGACATGACAGGCATACTCACCACGCTGGAAGGGATCGTGGGCAGGGGGGAGGCGAAGGTGCCGGAGAAGGAGCAGGTGGAGCGGCTGAAGGAGCTCCGGGACTGCATCGAGTGTCTCGCCTGCGTCTCCGAGTGCCCCGCTATCGAGGTGGCGAAGTTCTCTGGACCGACCGCGATGCGGCAGCGGATGAGGATCGCGCTCGATCCGCGCAGTGCGGGAGTCGAGATCGCGCAGGCGATCGAGGACGGCCTCTTCACGTGCACCACCTGCCACCGGTGCGTGGAAGTCTGCCCGAAGGAGATCGAGATCCCGGGCAAGGCGATCGAGAAGCTCCGGGAGATCGCGAACCGCGAAGGTTTCACGCTCCCCAGGCACAGGGAGGTGGCGGAGCTGGTGAAAACGACGGGCAGGAGTATCACGCGGACGAAGCCCACGTTCCTGGAGCAGGTGCCCGAGGTGATCGAACCCGAGGGCGAGGTCCGGGGGGAGGTGGGCTTCTTCGTCGGGTGCATGTACAACGGCAGGCTGCCGGAGGCCGCGCTGGAGATGATCGAGGTGATGAGGAGGAACGGGATCAGGCTGATCATCCCGCACGATCAGGTCTGCTGCGGCTCGCCTCTGCTCAGGACGGGTCAGACCTCGTTCATCGACGAGCTGAGGAGAAAGAACATCGAGGCCTTCGCGAAGAGGGGCATAAAGACCGTGATGACGATGTGCGCCGGCTGCGGCTCCACGCTGAAGAACAACTACCGCACACCCTTCCAGGTGAAGGACATCACGGAGGTGCTCACCGAATACGGGATCGAGGCGCCCGAGAAGCTCGACCTGAAGGCGACATACCACGATCCATGCCACCTCCTCCGGGGGCAGGGGATCCGCGAGCAGCCGAGGGAGCTGCTGAGGATGGTGGCAAGGGAGTTCGTCGAGATGCCGAGCAGGTGCTGCGGCGCCGGGGGCGGGGTCCGTTCTGGACTGCCCGAGGAGGCGAAGGCACTGGCGGAGAAGCGGCGCGAGGAGGCGGAGAAGACCGGCGCGGACATCATCGTCTCTGCCTGCCCCTTTTGCGAGTTCCACATCAGCGAGTCCACCGATAAGCCGGTGAGGCACATCGCCTCTGTGCTGCTGGAAGGGTACAGGAAGAAGGACAGAAAGAAGAAGGTCCCCGCCGCATAGGCGATCCATCGATGACCGCATCCATTCGTTTTTTCCGATAGCCTGTCGAGGGGAACGTGGTCATTTCCGCGATGATATTCTGAAAAATACAGGCAAGAAGGATGGCACGGAGGGTGCCGGTATGGCAGGGGTGGAGCGGTGAGCACCCTCTTTGGGGATATAGGGGAACCGGATCGGGTCAGGGGAAGCACCCCTGCGGTTGGAGCGCAGGTCTCCCCCTCTACGGCCAGATGGAAGGGGCCGCATGGATCCGGAGGGGACCGCCGGATTTGTATCGCATCGGTCGCCTCGCATTGAAATCCGCATCATACAGCCTTTTATATGTGCCCGGTCTATCCAGCGCCGGTGAAGAGGAAGGAGGCGGCCGTGATCTTATCGGGCGGGCCGATGACGATCACCCGGTCGTCCGGGTTCACCGGCGTCTCGCCGTCCGGGCTGACAACGATCCCCTGCACCCCCTGGATGGCGGCGATCGTGATCCCGTACTTCTTCCTCACCTGGAGCGCCCCCAGGGTCCTGCCCGCGATCGGCGCACCCGGAGCGACCCTGAAGGTGGTGACCTCGATCTCGGGCACCTCAAGGGAGAGGTCGGAGAGGCCGGGAGAGATGCGGGGGGTGACCCGGAGCATCTGGTAGGCATCGCTCCTCACCTCTCCGGTGAACTTCTCGATCACGTCCTTCGGCACCAGGTACTTCTTCAGCACCCGCGTGAATATCTCTACCGAGGTCTCGAACTCCTCGGGTATGACCTCGTCTGCCCCGAGATCCTTCAGCGCCCCGATCTCCTGCAGGTATCGGGTGCGGACGATGATGTGGAGGGCCGGGTTCACCGCCCGGGCGACGCTCACGATCCTGCGGGTGGAGGCCGGATCGTTGATCACGACGACGAGCACCCTCGCGCGCTCCGCACCGGCATGTTTCAGCACCTCCGCATACGTCGCGTCTCCATAGACGATCGGCTCGCCCTTCTCCCTCTCCCTCCGGACAGTCTCGGGATTCATCTCCAGTATCACGTACGGTATACCACCGCTCCGTGCCGCCCGGGAGAGGTTCCTGCCGTTCAGCCCGAATCCCACGATGACCAGGTGGTCCCTCATCCGGGAGGCATCGGTCTCCCCGCGGGCGAGATCCCCGCACATGGATGCGAAGAAGTTGAAGCGGCAGAGGAGGTCCACGAGCTTCGGACCGCGGGCGACGACGAAGGGCGAGGCGGCCATCGTGATCAGCGTGACCGCGATGAAGAGCTGGTAGAATTCGGGCGTGATGAGACCGTACTCCAGGCCACTCCAGGAGAGAATGAAGGAGAACTCTCCGATCTGTCCGAGCGCGAGCCCGGTGAGGACGATCGTACGTATCGGGTATCCGAAGAACCAGGGTATCAGGGAGGCGATGGCCACCTTCAGCAGCACCACAAGGATGATGACGAGAAGGATGGGGACGATATGCCCGACGAGAAAACCGATGTCCAGGAGCATCCCGATGGAGATGAAGAAGAAGGAGGCGAAGACATCCCTGAAGGGGATGACGCTCCCGATCGCCTGGTGACTGTATTCGGACTCCGAGATGATCAGGCCGGCGAGGAGCGCGCCGAGCGCGAGGGAGAGGCCGGCGAGCGAGGTGAGCCAGGCGACGCCTATGCAGATGAAGATGATGAAGAGGAGGAAGATCTCCCGCTTCTTCGTCCTCGCGATCTGGTAGAGCACCTCCGGGATGATCCACTTCGCGCTCACGATGAGGATCGCGAGGATCACGATATCCTTCATGAGGATCATCTCGAGGGGCTCGCCGGTACCGACGCTGGCACCCGCGAGGAAGGGTATTGCCATCATCATCGGGACGACCACAATATCCTGGAAGATGAGCACGCCGAGCGAGATGCTCCCGTGAGGGGAATCCACCTCCCCGCGCTCCTGCAGTACCTTCAGCATGATGGCGGTACTGGAGAGGGATACGAGGAAGCCGATGAGCAACGCCTCCTGCATCGTCCTTCCCAGCAGCATCGCTGCGAGGGAGGTGGCCGCACAGGTGAGGATCACCTGGATGGACCCGCCGATGATGGAGACGTTCCTGATGCTCCAGAGGGTGTCGAAGGAGAGCTCGAGCCCGATGGTGAAGAGGAGGAGGATGATCCCTATCTCGGCGAGCGTCTCCACCTCCCCCTGTGCACCACCGATGAGCGAGAGCCCGTGCGGGCCCGCGATGAGGCCGGTGAGGATCAGGCCCACCACGGTGGGGATCTTCAGCTGCTCGCAGAGGTACAGCACGATGATCGAGAGCCCGAAGATGAGGACGATGCTGGTCAGGATACCGGTCTCCATCTCTTCACCGACCCCCTCTCACCCGCATCTTCACCCCTGGTTCGCGGGCGCCTCCTGTGCCCGCACCGAACTGCGGTACCGGCGGCTACCCCTGACGATCCGGAGCGTCATCAGGGGCAGGATCACTGCCACGAAGGCGAGGAACATGTAGAAATGTGTGGAAGGGCTGGAGAACTGCAGAAGGGCGGAGACACCGGCCAGAAAGCCAATCACCATCAGGTTCAGACCGATCCATCTCCTGAGACCTGCCGGATCCTCGTATCTGCCGCAGGAGAAACAGCGGTCGAAGAACCCTTCTTTGAAGGCCACGATGTATCCGGCGGCGACGAGCGCGAAGCAGATGAGGAAGGTGAGGAGCGTGAGTGTCTCCATCCGATTGTACTTCTGCGCCGGCGATTTTTATAGATGCATGATCCAAGGAGGGATCGCAGGAAGCGGTTCTGTGGTTTTAATGACATGCATACCGTGCGGGCGAGCGACCATGGCGTTTTTGTGGGCTTCTGCCGCGCTCCATGCCGATGGGGAATTACCCAGCAGGAAGCGTTCTGTCCATGCCTCTGGGAGTAAATGACCGGATGGCAGTTCCTTCTGTCTGTGCCGTGCACGGGAGGGGGGCTCCGAATGCCGCGCCGGAATCGTTTGGCAATGGTCTCTTCGGGCAATAGAAGATGAGTGGGGTAACCTTATCGCTCCATCTGCGGAAAGAAGGGATCACCGCCTCACCAGGTACTCGTACGCCTCCAGCGCCGCCTTCGCTCCCTCGCCCGCGGCGATGATGATCTGCTTCCCTTTGATGTTCGTCACATCGCCGGCGGCAAAGACGCCCTCCACGCTCGTGTGGCAGTTGATGTCCACGACGACCTCGCCCGCATCATTCAGCTCCACGAAACCCCCCAGGAAATCGGTGTTGGGGAGGAGGCCGATCTCCAGGAAGAGGCCGTCCATTTCGATCTTCCTCTCCTCCCCGGACTTCATGTTTTTGACCGTTATCCCCTGCAGAAACGGCTCGCCGTACAGGGAGGTGACGACGGTGTCCAGCAGGGTGGTGACATTCTTCTTCTTTGCATATGCATCCTTCAGGATCTCGTCCGCCTTCATCGAGCTGCGGACGATCAGGTACACCTCCTTTGCGATCCCGCTCATCTCGATCGCGGTCTGGAGCGCCGAATTACCCCCGCCGACGACGCCCACCACCTTCTCCCTGTAGAGAGGACCGTCGCAGGTGGAGCAGACGCTTACCCCTTTTCCTATGTACCTGTCCTCCTCCTTCAGCCCGAGCGTTCGCGGCCTCTTTCCGGTCGCGATGATCAGCGTCCTCGCATGGTACACCCTACCCGAGGCGGTGATCACCATGAAGGATGCGTTCTCCCTGGATACGGCCCCGACCCTGTCCAGTTCGAGCCTGATGTTCAGCTCCCTCACCTGCTCCTCGAACTTCTTCATCAGCTCCTCGCCGGTGATCATGCGGTACCCCATGTAGTTGTCGATCGACCAGCTCCAGAGCGCCTGCCCCCCGATGTCGGCGCCGATCACGAGTGTGCGGAGGGACTTGCGGGCGCAGTACATGGCGGCGGTGAGGCCGGCAGGCCCCGCACCGATGATCACCACGTCCTGCGCCTCTTCGCCCCTCTCGCTTCCGGCAAGCCGCTCCAGCCGCTCCATGTCCAGGCCGACGATCACCTCGTCGTCAATCACGATCACCGGCACGCCGTACTGGCCGGAGAGCTCGATCATCTCCCTTGCCGCCTCCCTGTCCTTGCCCACGTCAATATTGGTGTATTCGATCCCATGCCTGTCCATGAATGCCTTTGCCATCCTGCAGTAGGGGCAGTTCTCTGTGGAGTATATCCTCACCCGGGGCATAGAGCAACATCGGATTGATGGAATAATAATGCTTGTCGATGTTCAGTGATGGCCCGCGGGTCTAAAATAGCGAAAATTCAGGCTTGTGAACAGGGTGGAGGGTTCTTTTGGCCCGGAGGCGCATCAGATTTATCAATCGTGTGCGGCAATGGACTGAGTATGCAGGGAGGGGGGGCTTTTGGCTCCGTACTGGATGTGGACCTCGGGGGGCACACCATCGCCGAATCAGGCCTCTCCCGTGCGATCCGGAGGGGTTTTCTGGGGGGACGCGGAGTGGGGGTCCGCATCGCCACGCGGGGGCTGGATCCGGCCATCGATCCCCTCCGCCCCGAGAATATTCTGGTATTCTCCGCAGGCCTGCTGACGGGGACCGGCGTTCCGCTCGGTTCCCGTCTCGACGTGGTGACAAAATCCCCCCTGACGGGCACGCTGACCAGTTCGAACATGGGGGGGCAGTTCGGGGCCGCGCTCCGGAGGGCAGGTACGGACACAATTGTCCTCAGAGGGGCCTCCGCATCGCCCGTACTCCTGAGGATCGATGAAGCGGGAGCAGAGCTCCACGATGCATCGGACTACTGGGGCATGGGTACAGCGGAGGTGACGGAGGCGATCCGCCGTGATACCGGTGACAGGAACGCGAGGGTGGCGTGCATCGGGCCGGCGGGAGAGCGCCAGGCGCTCATCTCCTGTATCATCGACGAGAAGGCAAGGGCGGCCGGCAGGGGCGGCGTGGGCGCCGTCATGGGCGCGAAGAGGCTGAAGGCGATCGTGGTGACCGGCAGGAGAAGGGAACGGAGCTGGGACGAAGAGGGGGCCGCACGGGTCAGGGAGTTCGTTCGGGAGAAGGTGGAGAAGAGCGGCATCGCACGGGGTGGTCTCCACCGTTATGGCACCGCCACGCTGGTAAACCTGATCAACGAGAAGGAGCTCCTGCCGACCAGGAACTTCCAGCATTCGAGGTTCGAGGGGGCGGAGATGGTCTCCGGAGAGGAGATGGAGCGGACGATCCTGAGGGGAAGAAAGGGCTGCTACGCCTGCCCGGTCGCCTGCGGCAGGGTCACCTCGACGAACGGCCATGACGGTGAAGGGCCTGAATACGAGACGATCTGGGCGTTCGGACCCGCCTGCGGCGTAAATGACCTGAAGGCGATTGCCCGGGCGAACTACCTGTGCAACGAGCTGGGCCTCGATACGATCTCCACGGGTGCCACGATCGCCTGTGCGATGGAGATGGCGGAGAGGGGCCATATCAGTAACCCGTTCAGGTTCGGGGACGCGGGAGTACTGGAGCCCCTCGTACGGATGATCGCCTTCGGCGAGGGCATCGGTGCGGAGCTGGCAGAGGGATCGCTCCGGTTCGCGCGGCGGTACGGACATCCGGAGCTCTCGATGAGCGTGAAGGGCCAGGAGATCCCCGCCTACGATCCCAGGGGGCTCCAGGGGCAGGGGCTGGAGTACGCGACCTCCGTGCGGGGCGCCTGCCATGTGTACGGGAACATGGTGTACCCCGAGGTGCTGGGCATTCCCGTCCGGCTGGACCCGCTCTCCTTGGAAGGGAAGGCATACTGGACGAAGTACATGCAGGATATCTCCGCATGCATCGACTCCCTGGGCATGTGCCTCTTCACCATCAGGACCTTCCATGCCAAGGATTATGCGTACATGGCATCGGAGCTCCTCGGCGAGGAGATCGATGAGGCGGAATTCCTGCGCATCGGCGAGAGGATATGGAACCTGCAGCGCCTCTTCAATCTGGGTGCCGGCCTGGAGATGAAGGACGATACGCTTCCCGACAGGCTCCTTTCAAAGGAAGGGGCTGGTGCTGGCGGGAAGGGGTGGAGGAGGGATCCGTTGCTCAGCGAGTACTACCGGGAACGCGGATGGGACGAACAGGGGATCCCCACCGGCAGAACGCGGGAGAGGCTGGGTATCGGGGCCGATGCAGGGATCGAAGAGGGATCGCGATATGGTGGGGATGACTGACCGCTGAATCGAAAAGAGGCTGCATATGCTGGAAAAAATCCGCTCCATATTCGGCAGAGACGAGGCAGACCGGGGTATCGGGTTCTCCGACCTGGGGGCATTCGTGGAGGGGGAGAGAGAAGCGCTGGAGGCGCGTCTGGAGCGGGGCATTCTGGAAGAGAGAGCGGTCGTGGAGCGGGAGATCCGCGAGCTATCGAACCTGGTTGGGCGGATGAAGAACAGGGAGAGGGAGGCGGCGTGGCACCCGAAACTCGAGAAGATCGCACGCACCTCGCTCCCTGCCTTCCTGAAGGCGATGGAGCAGCAGCTTCAGCGTCCGCTTCCGGAGAGAGGCGAGGAATTTTACCAGGAGGTCGCCGGCATCCTGAAAGGCTGCATCTCGGCGATGAAGGGCGCGGGGAAATACCTGCAGGGGATCCTGCCGGAGGAGATGCGCGGAGTGAGGGAGCGGATCAGCACGCTGGGCGCCTGCCTCAACCATATGAGCGGCAAGCGGCGTGATGCGGAGGAGAGGAGGAAGAATCTCTCCCTCGTCGATTCGCAAATGAAGCTCCTGCAGGCGCTCGAAGGGGAGGAGCGCGATACGGAACTGCGAATCTCCCGGATTGAGGAGGAGACGGGGGCGATCGAGGCGAGAGAGAGGGAGACGGCGGAGATGAGAGAGGCGCTGCGGATCTCTCATGGTTACGCCGAACTGGCGGCGATGAAGAAGAGGGTGGAGGAACTCCGTCAGTCGGAGTCTTCGCTCAGGCAGCAGCGGGACCGGATCGTCGCCGTACTGCTGGCGGTCTTCAGGAGAGGTGCCGCGATCTCGCGAAGGCAGAAGAATTCACGCAGCGAGGCGTTGCTCGAGGAGGCGATCGGCGTGCTCGAGGGGAGGGAGGCGGGAGATGGATGCGTCTCGGACATGCTCATGCGTGCATCCAGTCAGGTGAAGAAGCTCCTCGAGGATGGACAGCTTGTGCTGAAGGGGAGGGAGGAGAAGGAGCTCTTCTCGGGGGAAGGGAGCGCTCTCCAGGAGGCGATCGCCACGCTGGAGGAGGGGGAGAGGGTCCGAAGGGAGAGGGAAGGGCTGGAGAGGATGATCGACTTCTCAGAGGTGTGGCAGACGGAGCAGAAGATCGTCAGAACACTGGAGGAGCTGGACGCAGCGAAGAGGGGACTCCGGCGGGAGAGTGAGGAGCTGGTGGAGAAGAAGAAGACGATCAGAAGCAGAATTCTCCGGCAGAGGGAGGCACTCGCGTCGGCCGTGGAGGAGCACCTGGGCAGAAAGCTGGTCTTCCAGGGCGATCAACGCGATGATTCATGAGTATTGTGCTCCCGCCTCACCGGAGATTCATCGGGGTTCTCCTCTCCCGTATCTTCCGGCGCATGGGTACATCCGGGCATCAAGGATCCTTGATATCGCTCGTGTTCCAGTGCCCGGATCGAACGCCATGGCCACATGCATGCAATTTTAGGATAAAGAAGTACGCCACCTCTGTCATATCCCCCATCCGTGCAGGGGAACGCCCGAAGTTCGATCCAGGACAGAGAGCGGGAATCGCAGTCGGAAGCGCCGGAGCCGACGGGGCGGAGCAGGGGATGAGCACACACCAACGTTCATCGATTGAGAAAGAAGCGAGAGACTTATTCATTTTACCATCAAAAGTCGGTTCTTTCCACTCGCTGAAAAACCATCGAATCCCTCGCCGTATTATTTTCGGGGAATGAGAAGATCGCTCCCTCTTCCGTATGGTTCTTTCGGGATCGATCCATAGAGGGGGCCGATTCATGAGCCGTCGCATGGGTGGTGCGGTGGCGACGCGACCGCCGGTGTGTGCATCCACGGGCTTCCGAAGAGCACTTCAATCAGGAGGTTTCGGTAGAAGGCATGCCCGAGCTGGCATCCAGCCGGTATCCGGGAGCAGTGAGCGGGATCGCCGCGATCAGGACTGTCGATGGTTGCGTGCGGCGATCTCAGAGGGCGGAATGAACATCTCCATCGGTGACGTCCGGTGAGCGGGAGTCCGTATTCGATATGCCAATGCGGATAAGGGTGCCTGTGAAGGAATCCCCCGGTTCTGCGGAGGAGGAAGTCGACCGCTTCATAGTGACCGCCGTTGAAGCGTGCAAGAAACCCGCTGCCAATGAAATAAACCTTTTGCAGAGATGAACGGATCGGGGCGCTCGCCTCTCTTGCTGCGTGGCGAGGCTGGATCCTCAACGTTACAGGGTTTGAAGAGAAGGGATCCCGTCGCGACGATCGATCGCTGCTCCGGGTCGGTGCGGTCGGATGCGATTGCGGCTCCCCGGACGGTATTTAAAAATGGCCCAAAAAAACCAGGAAAAGATGAATTCATTCGATTTTTCTGAACCTGCTCCCCGGAACTCCACAGATGGGACACCGTTCGGGCGGGGCGTCGAGTGCGATGTTTCCGCAGACCGGGCAGAGGAAGAACTTCTGCGCATCCAGATCTCTGCCGGCCTTCACCCGCTCCAGCGCCTGCCTGTAGAACTTCGCGTGCACCTCCTCTGCCTTCATCGCGTAGGTGAATGCGGTGACCGCATCGTTGTTACCCTCCGATTTCGCCTTCTCGATGAATCCGGGGTACATGCGGGTGAATTCGTACGTCTCCCCTTCAATGCCCTTCTCCAGGTTTCCTGCCGTGCTGGAGACCTCCTTCATCACGCGGAGCAGTCGCGCCGAATGTATCGCCTCCGCCTCCGAGGCCGCCTTCAGGAGTTTCGCCACATTTCTGAATCCCTCCTCCTCTGCACGCTCGGAAAAGGCGGTATACTTGCGGTTCGCCCGGGACTCGCCGGCGAATGCCTCCTTCAGATTATTGTCTGTCTCCATGAGGAGGAATGATACGTCCGCTCACATAATGATTCCTGACAGGGGCATTCCTGCAGAGGGGCGTAGCAATAATGCTATTCTCTGGCGACGAGTGCCTTTCCCAGTTCGAACCCCTTGTCGTGGGCGGTTTTCAGCAGATCGGGCCTGGTCCGGATCTCGCGGATATGGTCCATGTCCCTGATAAGCAGCTCGTCAGCGTACCGGCAGTCGACGATATGGCAGAAGGCCTGCACGGTCATCTTCAGCCCGGTGAAGACATCGGGGATGTTCATCCCCGATATGGAGATGAGTAGGCACCGTCTCCTGGTCCGCTTCTCTTCGGCCACGAGCGGTTTCTTTCTCAGGTACTTGGCCATGAAAAAGACCTGGAACCTGTCCATGAACGACTTCAGGGCACCGGGCACCCCCATCGTCATCACCGGGGTGGCGATGATGAGTCCGTCGAGCTCGCTGAATTTCCGGTACATCTCCTGCATGTCGTCCTGTATTCTGCAGGTCTCGTGCTCCACGCAGTAAAATATCTCCATGCAGGGCTTTATTTTAAGAAAAGGCACCTCGATCCGTTCCACATCGCAGCCTGCCTCCGAGGCGCCTTTCAATGCCTGATCCAGCAGCTGTGCGGTATTCCCTTCCGACAGGGGACTTCCCAGAAGACCGATCACCTTCGTACTCATCCGACGAACATGCACCTTTACCGCATATAGATGTGATGGTTCGATCCCTTACATGATAAAAGGCTGAAGAATGCCCTTTTGCCTTCAAGAAGCCATTTAATGGGACCTCTCTGCCCCTGGTGCAATTTCACAAAGCCATAAATACGATAGATGTCAAAGAAGGAATGGTGAGAAAATGGCCGAAATGAAGCCCAAAAAGATGAAGGCGGGCTCCAAAGTGGGGCCGGGCAAGTACGTATGCATCGACTGCGGTGCCGAGTACGAGCTGAATGCTGCCGAGCAGGACCTGAGAAAGTGCCCGCAGTGCGCCTGCGAGGAGTATCAGTGCTTCCCGATGACGCATATCAGGCCCGACATCAAGACGCCCGAGGATGCGATGAAGCCGCCAAAGAAGCGGGAATACCTGAAGTAACCGAAGTGATACACATGGTCAACGTCTCAAAGGAAGGGCAGGTCTTTGAGTGCATGATCTGCGGCAACATCGTGAAGGTGATCGAAGTCGGCGGTGGAGAACTCGTCTGCTGTGGCGAGCCGATGGTACTGAAGGGGTGAGTGCATGGCAGCGAAGAAGACAACAGCCCCGAAGAAGGCCAGCTCGAAGGATCCCATAGCGAACGAGAGGATGAAGGACCTGGAGAAGAAGATCGGAAAGGTGCCGGTCTTCTTCAAGGGGCTCATGGAGAAGGAGCCCGAGATGCATGACATGGTCCTGAAGTTCGACCAGCACATCTGGGACGATGGCGCACTCTCCAGGCAGACGAAGAAGATCATCGCGATCGCGATCGCCGCCGCGCTCCGTGATCAGCATGCGGTCAGGGCTCAGCTGGCGGGTGCACCGAAGCTGGGGGTGAAGAAGGAGGAGATCGAGGAGGCGCTCCGCGTGACCTTCCTCCTCTCGGGGATGCCCGCGTACGTGTACGGCAGGGCCGCAATGGACGAGATTATGAAGTGAGTCCCAGAGAGGGGGGCGAACGAATGGCAGAAGCAGAAGAGCATCGGTCCCCGATTCTGGGCGAGATGGCGCCCGACTTTGAGGCCGTGACGACGCATGGGAAGATGAAGCTCTCCGATTTCAGGGGAAAGAAATGGGTGGTCCTCTTTTCGCATCCGGCGGACTTCACACCTGTCTGCACGACCGAGTTCATCGCGTTCACGCAGATATATCCCGAACTGGAGCAGCTGAATGTGCAGCTCCTCGGGCTCTCCATCGACAGTGTGCATTCGCACCTGGCATGGGTGAACAATGTGAAGGAGAAGATGGGGGTGAGGATACCGTTCCCCATCATCGCCGACCTGGACATGAAGGTGGCGAAGCTCTACGGGATGATCCACCCCGGGATGAGCAGCACGGCCGCGATCAGGGCCGTCTTCTTCATCGACGACAGGGGTGTTCTTCGGGCGATGATCTACTATCCGCTCACGAACGGACGATCGATGCCGGAGATACTCAGGCTGATAAAGGCGCTGCAGACGACCGACAAATACGGTGTCGCCACCCCGGCGAACTGGCAGCCCGGTGAGAAGGTCGTCGTGCCTGCACCCGCAACCGCGGCGCAGATGGAGAAACGTCTTTCAGAGGGGTACGAGTGCAAGGACTGGTACCTCTGCTTCAAGAAGATCTGATCACATTTTTTGGTTGTTTGTGCATCCGGCACTTCGGGAATTTTCTGAATGAGGTACTCACCTGGACGTGCCGGAGACCGAAGGAGCAGATCGGCGTCCGCCGGGGCGGGTGTGGTTGCCGCCTCTTTGGCCTGCGGCCCGGCATCAAAAGGCACCCATCGCTCTCCCGGGGTGATACTCCTGCACCAGATCCGCCATCTCATGCATGTGGCATTCGCCGTATCGGGGATCCTCAGGAGCACCTTCATGGGAAGGTCCGCCCTTGACATGGTGCAGAGAGGCGGGAAAAGATCTCGCAAGGAGGGTAGCTGTGTACAAAAGTGAGGGGGTTCGGGAGCACCTGGAGATGACGGATTGGTGGCAGAGGGAGGAACGGATGTCAGGTCGTCCGCTCTGCATCTTCATGCACCGGCGGCATCCATTCGGGAGGGGCCATGAGAGTTGTCGTCTTCTGAACATGTTTTATACTCCCGTATCGAAGGTCTCTGGTATGCAGATGAAGGTCCTCGCGATCGCAGGCAGCCCGAGAAGGCATGGAAACTCCGAAACACTCCTCGACTGGTTCCTCGAATCCATCGGCGGGGAGGAGGGGGTGCAGATCGAGAAGATCCCGATCGTGGAGGCGAATGTGAACCCGTGCAGGGGGTGCAATGCCTGTGAGGTGCTGAACAGATGCGTGCAGCGTGACGGCATGGATGCGCTCCACGACAAACTGGTGGAGGCTGACTGCATCGTCATCGCTGCCCCCATCTTCTGCATGGGGATCAACGCGCAGACGAAGGCGCTCATCGACCGGGCGCAGGTCTTTCGGTCGAGGAAGTACGTGCTGAAGCTCCCGATCGTGCCGGAAGAGAGAAAGGGAAAAAGGATGGGGGTCTTCCTGTCCAGCGCGGGCCAGAAGTGGGACTACGTCTTCGACGCGGCGATCCCGTCGATCAAATGCTTCTACCACGTGCTGGAGGTCAGAGATCGTGATATCAGGTACCTGATGGTGAATGGCGTGGACAGGAAGGGGGAAATCGAGGAGCATCCGACCGCGAAGTCCGACGCGTATCGTCTGGGCAAGAACATCTATGCGGATATGAAGGGCCGTCTCGCGGGATGATGACCATGCCGGAGATCAGGGTGCTGGGGATATCGGGGAGCCCGAGGAGACACGGGAACACGGAGACACTGCTCGATGCCCTTCTGGAGGGATCAAGGGAGGCAGGAGGAGCGACAGAGAAGGTGGTGCTCCGCGAACTCACGTACTCGCCCTGCCGTGGATGCAACGCCTGTCACAGGGATGGCCACTGCATCGTGAAGGACGATCTCACCGACCTCTTCGAGAGGATACTGGGGACAGACTGCCTCGCGATCGCCTCCCCCATCTACAGCATGGGGATCACCGCGGAGCTGAAGGGCCTCATCGATCGCGCCCAGTTCCTGTGGGCGAGGAAGTTCATCCTTCGAAGTCTCTACTTCAGCGAGGAGCACATTAGGAGCCACAAGGGGATCTTCGTCTCGACCGCAGGTCTGGGTTACGAGCATGTCTTCGACGCCGCCTTCCCCGCGATCACCGCCTTCTTCAACACCATCGGTTTCGAGTACTGGGACAATATGATCGCGAACGATATGGACAAATACGGCGGGATAAGGAAGCATCCGACCGCCCTCGTGGAGGCGCACGAGAAGGGGAGGAAGGTGGTCGGGGCGATCGAGCGGATCAGAAAGAAGGCAGGGAGTTGAAGCCGATCGATGGTTCGTGGCCGGTTGGGTCTGCGAATCGGGCGCCCCGTTCGTCACGGGTTTGAACGTTCCTTCAGGATCGATCCATCGATTTGGGTCGCCATCGCGGGCTCGCTTATTGGAACCGTACAGAGAGCCGCAGATGGTGCCGCCACTCATCGCCGTGCGACGATCGTTGTTTCGAGCCCCTCCGGACTCGACGATTGATCGTTCTCCGCTTACCTTTTTTCTGACGCATGTTTTCTTCACGACTCCTGACAGTGTAGACCCGAGAGTTCGGGATTCGTGGCATCGCTCGTGTCACAGCGACCATATTGAATATATGACCGCATCCATGCGATTTTCGAATGACGAACGCGGAGCACTTCTGTCATGTCTTCAGCAAGTACAGGACAACTTTCACGGCTTGTTCCGGGACAGAAGGTGGCTATCGCAGGAATGAGTGGAGCGGCAGGTGCAAAGCCTTGCGGAGGCCCCTGGAGCGTTCGAACCGATGGATAACCACGTATATAAGGCTGATCCTGACATCCCGGATAGATGTACGGCACTATCGAAAAACCATCGGATCGATGATGTACCTTTCCTCGCATTCATGACGGAAGTTCATCCGGGGTTGATTCATCCGGCGGTGCATCGTATGCTGACCGTCATTTTCAATAAATGGGATCCATGGTCAGGCGATGGAACGTCTCATTCCACCATCCTCGTTCGTTCAGAGCACAGACCAGATCAGCACCCCCAGCGAGAGGAGGAATACGGCGGAAAAGACGAGTTTATTCCATTCGAGGACCTTGCTCCCGTCCAGGATGCCCACGGGGAGCATGTTGAAGAAGGCGAGCATCGCATTCACCCGGAGCCCGACGAGTCCGAGGAGTGCGGGCCATCCTCCGCCCGCGATCACGTAAATAAGGGCGAACGGGATGCACAACACAAGATTTGTCAGAGGTCCGGACAGGGAAATCCTCCCGTTCCTCTCCCTGGTGATGTAACTCCCGTAGATCTCCGTCACACCGGGAGCGGCGAATACGAAGCCCACCAGTGCCGCCAGCAGCATGGCCACGAGTAGCATCTGGGCGTTCATCCTGAACTCTGCCCAGTAACCGTAGCCGATGGCAGTGAACTTGTGGGCCATCTCGTGCAGGACGAACCCAATGCCGGCGGTGAGGAAGGAGATGATGAATACGAGGAGGGCATCGACCGCGTTTCCCCATAGAGACCTGAAGATCAGTGCAAACGCGACGGAGATCGCAAGCCACGCGACGACGAGGTCCCTTCTCTCCCTTGGCGGTATTCGGTCCAGCATGCTGCTCTCAGTATATCCATCTGGTGGTTCATATCCCCTACCTCTGAAACAACGAAAGTGGAGAGCGGAAATTATATCGAAGTAAAGGCCGATGATCTTGTCGAATGACGATCGAAGAGATCAGACGGCAGATCGCCGAGGTGGACGACAGGCTGATGGAGCTGATCGCCCGGCGTCAGGAACTGGCGGGGAAGCTGGCCGTGCTGAAATACCGCGAGGGGCAGCCCATCGTGGACGAAAGGCAGAGGGCAGTCGTACTGCAGGCGGCACTTGAAAAGGCCGTGGAGCTACAGGTAAACCCGGAGTACGTGCAGGAGATCTTCAAGATCCTCATCGAGATGAGTGAGGAGCGCCAGAGAGGATGCAGCGGAGAGGGCAACCTCCCCTGAACGGGGAACGGACACCTCGAGACGAATCGAAAGAAGATTGAGAAGGTTCTTAACGACCAAACAATAATCTCATCGAATAGGGGTCTCTCGAATGGATCGTGACCGCAGGGAGGAGAGAGCAAGGAGGGTGATCGGGAGGCTGGAGGAGTCCGGAGATCTGCAGGGGATCATTCTTGCACTCCAGCACCACGATGCGAGTTTCAGGAGCCAGGCGGCACGGGTGCTCGGAAAATACAAGGAAGTGGATGCAATAAGCGCCCTTTACCGGGTGCTGTCAGACCCGGATGAGGAGGTGAGGAGAAGTGCAGAGGCCTCGCTCGAAGAGATGGGTTTGAAGGTCAGGGAGATCGAAGACGCGGAGGGTTCCGCTGCCAGCCCGCTGCTGCAGGCAATCCGTGCGGCGGGAAAAGGGCTGGGGCTGAAGGAGAGGCTCGGGGTGGCGCGTGCCGAGAAGACCTCCGAGAGGAGCGTAAACGAGCTGGTCGTCGATCTCAAGCACAGCGATCCCGCGGTCAGGAGGAATGCAGCTTCGGAGCTGGGCATTCGGGGCGATGTATCCGCCATAGAGCCTCTTCTCCAGACACTGATGGATATCGATGGCGAAACGAGGGCAGCGGCAGAGAGGGCGCTCAGAATCCTGGGTTGGACACCTGAATCGGAGGAGCCCCCTCTCCGTGCAGAAGAGAAGGCGAGAGTCCTGATCGAGAAGAAGAGATGGGCAGAGCTCGAAGATATGGGGGTGGAAGCACTTCCCGCCCTCATGGATGCGCTGCAACACGAGGATAAATACATCAGGTGGAGGGCCGCGAGGACGCTGGGAAGGCTTGGCGATCCGAGGGCGATAGGGCCGCTCATCAGGGCACTGAAGGATCCGGATCAGGGTGTCAGAAAGGGGATCGTATATGCACTGGGGAGGCTCGGAGGAGAGCAGGTCCTGGAGCCGTTGCTCCGGGTGCTCGAAGAGAAGGACGAGCGGATCAGGCTGAGGGCGGCCGAGGCATTGGGAAGACTGCGCGATCCGAGGACGATGGAGCCCCTGATTCAGAGGGTGGGCGAGGATCTCCGGGACGGGGATGAAGGGGTGAGGCTCCTCGCGGTTCGGATCCTGTCGGAGCTCTCGGATCCGAGAGCGGCGACCGTGCTCGTCAGGGCGCTCGGAGATCCTAGCGAGGAGGTGCGGAAAGCCGCCGCCGAAGCACTCGACGCTCTGGGACCGGAAGCGCATATACATCTCGTGACATCGCTGGAAGATCCCGGGGAGGATGTGAGAAGGGCGGTCGCGGAGATCCTTGCACGCAAGGGGGCAACGGTCCTGCGCCCGCTCCTCGAAGCGGCAAGGACAGGGGATCCGAAACTGAGAAGTGGGGCCATTCGGGCGCTCGGGATCATGGGGGATCCGCGGGCCCTCGATGTCCTTCTGGAGTGTGCGGGAGACCGCAACAGCGCGGTCAGGGAGGCATCCGTCAGGGCACTGGGGCAGATCGGCGATGCACGCGGTACAGATGCCCTGATCTCGGCGATCGGGGATCCGGATGAGGGGGTGAGGAAGGCAGCCATCCTCGCTGTGGGGCGCGTAGGAGATCCGAGGGCCCTGGGCCCGCTCGTCTCTGTCCTGAAGAAGGGTGACGAGGAGGAGCGCTGGCGTGCGGCAGATGCACTGGGTGCGATCGCCTCTCCCGAAGCGGTGGGTGCACTCATCGGTGCATTGAGGGATCCGAGCGAACGCGTCAGAACCATCGCTGCAGGCTCGCTCGGCGATGTGAAGGATCCGAAGGGGGCCGAGAGGCTCGTCTCGGCGCTCAGCGACGGGGATGGGCATGTGAAGGAGAGCGCCGCGGAAGCCCTCCGCCGTATCGGGCCGCTCGCCGTGAAACCCCTTTTGCATGCATTCAAAAACCCGGAACCGGATGTGAGGGGGCATGCGGCGGAGATTCTGGTGAGCATCGGCGAACCGGCGGTGGAGCCACTCATCCGGGCGCTGAACGATCAGAACGAACTGGTGAGGTGGCGTGCAGCCCGTGCGCTGGGCGAGATCGGTGACGTGCGGGCGATAATGCCGCTCGTCCAGGCGCTGGGGAATGACGATTGCTTCGTGAGAAGAGATGCGGCGGATGCCCTGTACCGCTTCGGAGAGGCATCGATAGACCCGCTCGTCGAGGCTCTGAAGAGCACCAACCCGGAGATAAGAAAGGAGTCGGCGGAGATCCTGGGCAGGTTGAAGGCAGGCAGGGCTTTCAGGGGCCTGATGGCTGCAACCGAGGATCCACAGCCCTTTGTCAGATCAGCGGCCGCCTGGGCACTGGGTGAGATCGGTGACGGAAGGGCAACGGACGCCCTGAAGAAGCTCCTCATGGACGAGTACAGAAATGTGGCGGGAGCGGCGAGGACGGCCCTGAAGAAGATCGAGGAGAGGGAGAGTAAAGGGACCGCGACGTCACCTTCACGATCCGGCTGAATCGCCCCTCATCGAACGATCATCGTCCCCACGCCGTCGTCGGTGAAGAGCTCCAGCAGAAGGTTGTGAGGTTTGTTCCCATTCACGATATGCGCCGATTCGACGCCATTCCTCACCGCCCTCAGACCGGCCTCGAGTTTCGGGAGCATGCCGCCGGTGATGATCTCCCCTCTCGCGAGCGCATCGATATCTGCAAGCGAGAGCCGCCTGTAGACCTTCTGCCGCTCTGCATCCATCACCCCGTCCACATCGGTGAGGTGGATCAGCTTCGAGGCATGGAGTGCGATCGCGATCTCTCCTGCCGCGATGTCTGCATTCACATTCAGGCTGCCACCGCTCCGATCTATCGCGATGGGAGCGATGACGGGTATATAACCGCTTTCAAGGAGCGTATGAAGGACGGCGGGATCGACGGACTCGATCTCTCCCACATATCCGAGATCGATCTCGCGCTCCCTGCCCCCCTCCTTCACCCGCTGGACCTCCATCTTCCTCGCGATCATCAGATTTCCATCGTTCCCTGAGAGGCCCACCCCACGTGCACCCCACTTTGCAATCAGGGAGACGATCCCATCGTTAATCTTCCCCACCAGCACCATCTGTGCAATCTCGAGGGTCTCTCCATCCGTCACCCGGAGTCCAAGCACGAATTTGGGCTCTTTTCCCATCGCCTTCATCTTCGCTGTAATCTCCGGCCCTCCACCATGCACGAGGACGACCCTGATGCCCACGTAGTGGAGGAGCACCGCATCCCGTATCACGGTCTCGAGGATGGCGGGATCAACCATTGCATGCCCACCGATCTTGATCACCATCGTCCGCCCGTGGAACTTCTGGATATATGGGAGCGCCTCCATCAGCACGTCCTCCCGCTTCATGTGGTATACCTCCCGTTTATCTCCACATATCTCTCCGTCAGATCGCAGCCCCACGCGCTCGCCTCGCCGCCGCCCTCTCCGAGATCCAACTCGAAGACGACCCTATTCTGCTGCATCGCACGTTTTGCACGTGCAGGATCGGCGAGGATGGCCCCCCTCTCCACCAGAGGGACTCTCGCCTCCCCTTCGCCGATCCAGAGCGTCACCCTTTCGGGATCGAAGTCATGGCCGGCCCTCCCGGCGGCGGCCATCACCCTGCCCCAGTTCGGGTCCTCGCCGTACACGGCGGTCTTCACGAGTGGAGACGCGACGATGGTGCGTGCGATCTCCGCCGCCACCCCCTCTCCGGTCGCACCCCTCACCCTGACCTCGATCAGTTTCGTTGCACCCTCGCCATCGGCAGCGATCTGGATCGCAAGTGACCTGCAGCACTCCTCCAGCGCCTCCGAGAACTCCGCTGGATTCACTCTCCCCGCATGACCGGTGGCGGTGCAGATCGCGATGTCGTTCGTGCTGGTGTCGCCGTCCACCACTACCCGGTTGAACGTCCTCTCTGCCGCGGTGCGGAGGCTGGACGAGAGGTCTTCTGGCCGGAGAGACGCATCCGTGTAGATGAATGCGAGCATCGTCCCCATATTGGGGGCGATCATCCCACTGCCCTTGCATATACCGCCCACCGCGAAGGTCTCCCTCCTCGCGAGTGCATGCTTCTGCACAAGATCCGTGGTCATGATCGCACCTGCGGCTGCCTCCTCTGCCTGCCCGTCCCTCGCGAGCCTCCCTGCGAGGAACCGGCACTGCCGCTCGATCAATGGCAGATTCAGGTATCTGCCAATAACGCCTGTGCTCGCCACCGCCACGCGGGTGGGATCGATGCCCATCGCATCGCCGGCGATCATCGCCATCGATTCCGCGTCCTGCAGCCCTCTTTTTCCCGTAAAGGCATTGGCGCAGCCGCTGTTCGCCACCAGCGCTTCGAGGAAGCCCTTTTTTATCCGCTCTCGCATCAGGTCGATGCATGCGGCTCTCACCCGGTTCCTGGTGAAGACAGCGGCGGCGGTGCCTGCCGCCCGCACGAGCGCGAGTCCGTATTTTCCCTCCCTGATCCCTGCACACTCCACCCCCTCGATGGCGCAGATGCTCTTCATCTAATCCGTCCCCTGCTCGCCGCGGACGAGCTCGTACTCCTTTCCCACGCCCCTCACGATATCTGCCCTCGTGACGATGCCGACGAGTCTCGAACCCCTCACCACAGGCAGGCGGGCGATATTCTCGCGGAGCATGATGGCTGCCGCCTCCTCGATATCTGCATCCTCCCCGATGGTGATGGCGGGCATGCTCATCACCTCTCTCACCTCGAGGTCCCCGATCGAGGCCAGCGCCTTCTTCGTCCTGCCCCAGTTGATATACTCCCTGATCGGTATCTCGATGACCTCGAGTGGCGATGGAAGCCAGAGGTCTTCCGACACGTCCTCGACCTTGAGGAGGGAGAGGATGTCGCTCTCCGTCACCACCCCCGCCACACGATCGCCATCCATCACCGGAAGACCACCGATGTGGTGGGTGCGGAGCAGACGGGCGGCCTCCCTCACCTTTCCATCGACAGGGATGGTCACCGGATCCCTCGTCATCACATCCTTTATCTTCATCCTCTTCACCTATGGCAGCAGGCCCGGAGAGAGGAGGCCATCCGTCTCCTGGTATCCGCACATCAGATTCATGTTCTGGATCGCCTGGCCGCTCGCACCCTTGCCCAGATTGTCGATCGCTGAAACTGCAACGACGCGTCTGCCGTCCGCCTCCACGCGGATATCGCAGAAGTTGGACCCCCGCACCGCCGCCAGCACGGGGTTCTGAAGCCTCACGAAGGGCTCGTCACGGTAGTAACTCCGGTATCGCTCCTCCACCTCCTGCTGGCTGGTTGGTTCCCGGAGCAGGATGTGGGCGGTGGTGAGAATCCCCCTGTTTACGGGCACGAGGTGAGGGGTGAAGTAGCATGCCGCACCGGAGCCGAGCCGCTCCAGCTCCATCCTCATCTCTGCGAGATGACGGTGGTTGGTCCATTTGTAGGGATTCACGTTGTCCCCCACGTTCGGGTAGTGGGTCACCTCCGAGGGGTTGTCGCCGGCCCCGCTCACACCCGTCTTCGAATCGAAGATCACGGTGTGCGCCTGTGTGGCCAGTGGTGCGGCCGCGAGGATCGCACCCGTGGGGAAGCAACCGGGGTTGGAGACGAAGTCCATTCCCCGGATCTTCTTGCGGTGGAGTTCCGGAATTCCGTAGGGGGCCTCGAAGTAGTCCGAATGCGGGACTGCATAGATGCGTTCGAAGATCTCCTTCGGCAGACGGTAATCGGCAGATAGATCGACGACCTTCATGCCCCGTTCGAGCAGCGGCCTTGCGTATGCCATCCCTGTCGTGTGAGGAACGGCCAAAAATGCTACGTCTGCATCTATCGCATCGATCGAGGGGTTTTCGAAGGAGAGGGAGACGAACCCCTTCAGATGCGGGTGCGCATGCTCGATCGGTTTTCCTGCCAGCTTTCGGGATGTGGCACAGACGACCTCTGCATCGGAATGCAAAAGGAGCAGACGAATCAGCTCTCCTCCGGCATAACCGGATGCGCCGATGATTGCAATTTCCATATAATTCTTTCGATTCCGCAAATAAAAAGGCTTATTACATCTGATTCAGCGCAGGGATGAACCGGCCCATTCAGCCGGTGAGAGCAGGGCTCTCCTCCGTGCGACATGGTAGCCCGTGATCACCCGAATCGTCCCTCCGAATGCCCGGTCGAGGGCGGGATCGCCTGTGTCGACGAAGAGGGACGGTGTGCCTGCGAGTTTTTGCGGTGTCGCGATCACGATCACGTTCTCCACCCCCACCTTCCTAATCACCCCGGGGCTGATCTGCTGCGTCCCCCTGCCCAGTACCGCACCCTGCATCCCCAGGGGGCTGACGATGATGCGGGCATGATCTGTTTTTTCAAGAAGTGCCAGGATGGCCCGTTCATCCAGGTCCCTTCCAACGAGATGCCCCCCCATCACCGCATCGAATCCGAGGAGGGATTTTTCCAGACCGAACGCACTGGCGATTCTCAAGGTGGTGGAGCCGGGGCCAAGGAGATACAGTGTCTTCGGCGTCCCCATGATCACCTCCGCGAGGAACATCGCGATATCTGCCTTTGCGCTCTCTTCGTCACTGCTCTCGAAGACGTCTTTCGAGTGCTGCACCATCCCCTGCATCGCAGGTACACGCGCAAATCCGTAGAGCCGGGTGCGCAGCTCCCCCTTTCTGTAGGCATCCTCGTCCACGTCCAGCACCTCCGCCTCCCGGCACTGGCCATTCCATTCGCTGACCAGTGCGGCCGCTGATTCCGGTGTCAGGGCGAATACACCGGAGTACATCTTCACACCCGCAGGGATCCCGAGGATCGGGGTTCGCCCGCCGCTCCCTTCGAGGACGTCGCGGGCAGTCCCATCCCCTCCGCAGAAGAGGATGAGGGAGACACCTTCCCTGAGAAAGGTCCGGCAGGCCTCCTTCGTATCGGCGGCGGTACTCTCTCCCGAATACCGGTACACGACACGGCAGCGTCTGTATCCGGCTTCGATGAAGGCGGCCTCCCCCATATCTCCTGAACAGGTGAGGAAGAGCACATCCGAAGAAGGCAGCGCCCGCAGGAATCTCACTGTTCTCGCGAGGGAGCCCGGTGATGCGCCCCTCATCAGCGCTTCCTGGACGAGACCATCCGTTCCCTTGAGGCCGACCCGCCCCCCCATGCCTGCGACGGGATTTATCAGGAGACCCAGATTCACCATCATATCAGTTCCCGCACGTACCGGGCCTTTCTTGAGACGTTCATCATCCATCCACTCCGGTCGGTTCAGGTGCCCGTAATCGTCCTTCGGGCGAGGAGCCGTATCCCCCTGTGGCCGAGAAGCCCTCGTGCGTGGAAATAACCGGGCGCTTGCCCCAGAGAATGAACTCTCTCTGTCAAATAAAAAAGCAGATTGATCGGGAGGCGGTCAGCTCACCTTCGGAAGCCGGGCGAGCGAGTCCCTGATCAGGTCGGTCGGGTACTCGTAATCCTCCAGTCTCCCCTGCAGGTATATGTCATAGGCGCTCAGGTCGAAGTGACCATGACCGGAGTTGTTGAAGAGGATCACCTTCTCCTCACCCGTCTGTCGGCATTTCATCGCTTCGTCCACCACCGCCTTCACCGCGTGCGCCGTCTCCGGAGCGATGATGATCCCCTCCGTCTGTGCGAAGAGCTTCGCCGCCTCGAAGACCTCGTTCTGGTTGTATGCGACCGCTCTCATCACACCGTCATGGACAAAACGCGATACCAGAGGAGAATCGCCATGGTATCGGAGCCCTCCTGCATGGATCGCTGCTGGAATGAAGTCGTGCCCCAACGTGTACATCTTCAGAAGCGGCGTCAGTCCAGCCACATCACCGTAATCGTAGGTGTAGATGCCCTTCGTCAGGGTGGGGCAGGCAGCGGGTTCCACAGCGACGATCTCCACATCCTTCCTCCTGCCAGTCAGTTTGTCACCGGCGAACGGGAAGGAGATGCCGGCGAAGTTCGATCCCCCACCGACGCATCCGATCACCATGTCGGGATACGAATCGACCATCGCGAGCTGCTCCTTTGCCTCGAGTCCCACCACGGTCTGGTGCAGGCAGACATGGTTCAGCACCGATCCGAGGGAATAGTTGGTGTTCTCGTGCGTTGCCGCGTCCTCCACCGCCTCCGAGATCGCAATTCCCAGGCTGCCCGAGGTCTCCGGATACTTCTCCAGTATGGTCCTGCCCGCGTTTGTCTTCGTGGAGGGGCTGGGTATACACTCCGCGCCCCAGACCTGCATCATGATTTTTCTGTAGGGCTTCTGTGCATAGCTGGAACGGACCATGTATACCGTGCAGCCGAGCCCGAACTGGCTGGTGGCGAATGCGAGGGCAGATCCCCACTGACCCGCACCGGTCTCGGTCGCTATCCGCTCGATCCCCTCCTTCATATTATAATAGGCCTGCGCCACGGCCGTGTTCGGCTTGTGGCTCCCCGGCGGGCTCACACCCTCGTATTTGTAATAGATCTTCGCTGGAGTCTTCAATGCCTTTTCGAGCCTTTTTGCCCTGTAGAGCGGAGATGGCCTCCAGAGCGTCAGGATCTCCCTCACCTCTTCGGGAATGTCGATGTATCTCTGGGGGCTCATCTCCTGCCTGATCAGCTCCATCGGGAAGATCACCCTGAGATCATCCGGAGTGACCAGCTTCTTCGTCGCTGGATGGAGGGGAGGGTCGAGCGGCGAGGGGAGGTCGGCCTGAACATTGTACCACCGCTTCGGCATCTCGTCCTCTTCCAACAGGATCTTCGATTGCATGCCTATCCGATTATTATTGTATATTAATATACATTGTGGTATTAAATTGTGCTTTAACAACCGGCGACGTTGCCATGGAAAGGGGGGTGGAGGATTCATATGTAAGGATCGCTGTTCGATGCGCGTGCAATAACAGGAAGCGAGATCTCTTTGAATCAGACGATCCTCCCGTCCATCATCTCGATCTTTCGCTTCGCATATGCGGCAATTCTGGGATCGTGGGTGACCACGACGACGGTTCTGCCCCTCCTGTTCAGGTCCATGAGCAGTTCCATGACCTGGCTCCCTGCCTTCGTATCCAGGTTGCCCGTCGGTTCGTCGCAGAGGATGAGCCGGGGATCGTTCACGAGTGCGCGCGCGATGGCGACGCGCTGCTGCTGCCCTCCGGAGAGCTCGGAGGGGCGATGCGAGAACAGATCCCGCTCGATGCCGATCGCCTTGAGGACGGGCAGAAACCTCTCCTCGCACCCCCGCGACCCCTCCTTCAGGATGCACGGAAACTCCACATTCTCGACGACATTCAGCAGAGGCAGGAGATTGAATGTCTGAAAGACGAAACCGATGCAGTCACGGCGCAGTTCCGTCAGCTCGTCGTCCGAGAGATCTCTCACATTCCTGCCCTCTATCGAGACCTCCCCGGATGTGGGCAGATCCAGGCAGCCGATGAGGTTCAACAGCGTCGACTTACCGGAGCCCGAGGGGCCCATGATGGCAATGAAGTCCCCGTGACCGATCTCGAGTGTGACGCCGTCCAGTGCGACCACGTCCCCTGCCGGGTGAGGGTATACCTTCCGCACGTCGCGCATCCGTATCAGCGGCATTTCGGATCCGTTGCCATCATTCATGTCTCAACGCCTCGATCGGGTTCAGGTTTGAGGCCTTCCAGGCAGGGTAGAAGCCGCTGAGCATGCTCACTCCCACGCCGAAGCACATCCCGAACGGTATGTAGAGGAGGCTGGAGGGGGTGAAGAGGTAATTGGTACTCTGGAGCATGATGGCGAGTGCGAGATATCCTCCGATGAAGCTGAGCAGACCTCCGATACCGCTCCCCACGAGGCCCAGAATGAGGGACTCGTAGAGGAACATGCGGAGTATGCCCCTCTTCGTCGTTCCGATGCTTCGCAGAATCCCCACCTCCTTCGTCCTCTCTGTGACCGACATCATCATCACGTTCGTGATGCTCACACCGGCAACGATGAGGGAGATACCTCCGATCGCAACGGTGAATGTGGATATCCTGTTGAAGGCATCCAGTATGGTCTGCAGTATCTGTTTCGTATCGAGAATATCGAACTTCTTCTCCCGACGGTTGAACTTCTGGTCCAGCGCATCCTTCACACGTTCTATCTGGGCGAGATCCTTCACCTGGACGATGACCTGGTTCCAGTCGCTGTTACCATACTTCTGGTAAAACCAGCTGTCCGTGACGATGATTCCATAATCCGGATTGATATCGAAACCAATGCCCCTCTCTTCCAGGATCCCGACGATTCTCAGACTCTCGCCACCCTCGCCGATGACCACTCCGCTCCCCACTCTCAGGTTCAGTGTCTCCGCCAGGCGCATTCCGACCATCGCACCGCCGCTCGAACGGAGGAAGGCACCCTCCCTCCTCTTCAGCAGCACCGGAATGTCGTCTGGCCTGAGGCCATATACCGTCGCGGCAGTGACTTCGCGGCCGGCCTGAATCCTGTCCGCCGTCGTCCGTACAGGGATCGCCCTGCTCGGAGAGATCGTCCTCTCGATCTCGATCATGTCCCTGTCCGATATCGAGAGACGCGACTGTCCTCCCTGCATACCCCCGGAAACCGTGCCCGTATGCGGATAGATGACGATCGTGTCTCCGACATTCGTGAGCGTATCCGAGACCGACAGATAGAGGCTGTTGCCCAGAATCCCCATGGATGCAATGGCCACCACACCGATCACGATTCCGATGACGGCCAGAAGAGAACGCAGCCAGTTCAGGCGGACGTTCCTCTTCGCGAACTCGAAGAATATCACCATAACAGCACCTCCGCCAGAACTGTCGCCCGTATGCCGATGGCCATCGGCTGTTTTCCCCCACTCGATGGGTAGAACCCCTCTGCCACTATCGCCTTCTCCATGAGTATACGATCACGATCACGACGACGATGACCAGGAGCCAGACCAGTACCAGTCCAAATTTAGAGATGATGCCCCCCTCCTCCGAGAGCGGCGCGGCGGTCACATCCACATAGGAGGTGGTAGCGATCCTGTTTCCCTCCGCATCCTTATATTCCACGACGATGGGGATCTGGGTGCTCCTCGGGGTTCTGAAGGTGAGCTCGAAGCTGGAGAAGTCATCCGGTTCGAGCGATCCCACCACATATATCCTGAAGGGATCGACGGGCACAGCGGGCGCTTCGGTCCTTATCACCACTGAATTCGCCCGCTCGAGGCCTGCATTGCTCACGTCCCCTGTCAGCCTGAATCTCTCTCCCTCCTGCACGCTTACAAGATTCGTCACATGGATCTCCGCCGCCTTCTTGTTCTCCGAAGGAACGACCGGGACGAGCAGTGAGTTCTGGTGCTCGTTCACCCCGTTTTTGAAGATGACGCGGAATCTCATCTGGCTGATCCGCTCGGGCATGACCTGGAAATCCACGCTCGCCGTATGGTCTGACTCCAGACTCCCGATGAAGTAGCGGGTGGGTGTCACCTCGAAGCCCTGCCCCTCGGGAATTACCTGAACTCCGGAGACCGCATTGGGTCGTGGATTGCCTATTTCGAGAGTATAGCTGGCCGTTCTCCCAATCGTTATGTAATCGGGCTTCTTTACGAGGGAGATCGTGAGATCGGAGCTCTCCACCCGGACAGGAATCACATGCCTGATCGCCGTGCCATCCGTCAGTTCCAGCACGAACCTCGGATAGAATATGCCGTCTTCGTTCCCTGCGCGGATTGTGAAGGTGAAGGAGATCGAATTGCCCGCCCCCAGCCAGCCCACAGTCGGATACGGGTCGCTCATGACGGAGAACGCCCCGCCATACATCGTCGCGCGGTTCACCTGCACGCCTGAATCGCCATTGTTCTTCACCATGAGGGTGACCGTGCCCGTATCACCCTTCATAAAGACCTCCGGCTGCACATTCGTCCCGGTTACCATCAGCTGAGGGCCCGCAATCGATGGCTGGGCGGCGAGCAGCACCAGAATCGAGATGATCAGTATCGCATAGGAGAGCTTCAATCAGAACACCCCCAGATAGCCGATCAGAACATAAATCATATACAATAAATAGAGCCCGATCGGCAAAAGGACAGAGATCACTGCATTTTTCATCTTTAGACCCCTCGCAGACTTCGTTCCGAAGATCCATATATTAGCGCTCCACAGCATGAAGACGACCGAAATTACCTGGATGCTCAGCATCGATGGATGCGACATGAACCTCGTCATCGCCTCCGCGACGAGCATCGGATCTTCCACAGGAGATACGCTGGTGGAAGAGACAAAGTCATACATGAAGATGAGCGAGAGGAGGGATCCAAAGAGCTGGGGGAAGTATCCCCAGCCGATATTCTCCAGCAGCCCTCGAAACGCACCTTTTCCTCCCAGAAGGGCAGAGATGCCGTATATCACCGCCGTCACCACCACCCACCCGATGAAGGCGCCAGCGATACTCGATACCATGCCGATGGCGACGATCAGGTCTGCCATCCCCTGCGACGAAGAAGGCATGAGCAGGAGTGTCAGGCCCAGCATGAAATAGGCCGATATCGAACCGATGATCGCGATCGCCAGCACGATGGCCGCCGGGAACAGCAGACCTCGGGACTCCTCCGCCCTCTCCTGAAAGAATCTCTCCGGATCCAGGAGGAGCTGAACCAGTGAATGGGACATCCGGACACCTGTTCATATTACTAATTGTGCGTTGTATAAAAGGGGAATGATCCGAAGAGAACTCTATCTTGCTTTTTTGATATGACCGGATGAAAGGGAGACGGCCCCGTCGGTTCAAATCCGAGGGGATATCAGCGATATTCGGGGCGCCGCCTGGATTCGCCATTTATGCGCTGGCATCATTCCGGGCTCCTGGGCAGCAGATCCAGGCTCTTCACGGCCCGCCTTGCAACAAATGTCGAATGACGGTGCTTACCGGCAGATGGAAGGATCAGGATGTACGCACTGTCGCGATGGTGCTGGCACGGGGAGCGCTGTTCCAATGATGGCGAGACAGGCGACCAGCATCGCCATGCGGTCATTCAGTACCTGCAATCGATTGTGGTGGATAGAGAGCGGCACTTCGAGACCGCTGGCGAGGACCTCGCCGAGGTGCTCTGCAAGGCCGATGTGCGGGTTCAATCTCCCCCGCCAGGGTATTGATCTGGTTTGAGTATCTTGGGATCGCCGGTGGGGAGATCCGCATCCCCGTCGCGGAGGGTGTTCAATGTATCGACGTTTGCGTAAAGTCCTCTCAGGTAGACGATGCGCACATGCCTCATCCCGTGCATGCTCCTTCCGACCACCATTCTCGAGACGCGAAAATCGGCAAGCTCATTTGAGGGCCCCTCACCCTTCGCCTCCATACCCCTGAGATAATCAAAGTGCCTCGAACCGTTCCCGTCGATGATCCGGATGAGTAGAAGGGTGATCCTGCCCCTGCGAGGCACCCTCTGCGGTATCTGGCGGAGAAGTGTTTCGGCATATCTCCTCGCGCCAGAGACCTCTTCGCCTCCCGCTGGTGCGGGGTGAGAACGAGTCCGTCCCACATCATGATCACGTGGGGATCGATCTTCATCTGGAAGTTCTACATGATGAACATGGGCAGAAGAATCCTCATCTCTCTCGAAATCCCCGTATCCACCCGAGGGATCTCCCTGGTAGCGTACACGAAGTGATGTAAAATAAAATCCCCCGTATCCTACAGTG
>JARYLJ010000015.1 GCA_029907705.1 Methanomicrobiales archaeon | reverse complement strand
AGAGATCCTGTCAGGATACGGGAACTCAATTTACAGCTTAAGGTGTACACTGCCGCATTCTTCCGCCATCCGTCCGAAATACCGTATAGCACGCAGGGGCCCCGCAGCGGGGGGGATTGGAATGGAAGCCATCCAGAGTATTCAGGGAGATATGCTCATCTCAGATCTGGTTCGGAACTTCTCAGGCTGCGATCTTTCATGAGCAATTATAAAAAACCCTGATGCAAAGAGCTAGGCGAAGAGGATTGAACCGGGTGTATTTCAAGTTTGAAGTTACCTATTATCGACCTGATAAACCCCGCGATCCCTCAAAAAAATGGAGTGAACAGTATAGCGTCCTGACTCACCTTATCTTCGTGCCGGGCTCCACCTTTCTGAGCGGGACGAGCAGGGATGCCTGGTCGCCGGCGGCAAGGATCATCCCCTGGCTCTCGACACCAAAGAGTTTCACCGGCTTCAGATTCACGATGATTGCCACATCCCTTCCGCGGAGCTCCTCCGGAGGATAGAACTCCGCAATACCTGCCACGACGGTCCTCATTTCCCCGCCTATGTCAACAGAGAGCCTGAGCAGCTTCTTCGATCCCTTTATCGCATCCACTGCAACGATCCTCCCCGTTCTAATATCGAGGCGCCTGAACTCCTCTGGGGATACCACCTGCTTCCCCTGCTCCTTCCTCCTCGCCTCCCCTATCCTCCTCTCCAGTGTGGATTCGAGTTCCTTCACCCGATCGTCATCCAGCTTCACGAATGGAGGGGAGGGGGTATCCAGCGCCCTCGGGGCAGGGGGCACGAGTGCCTCGCTCAATGGATGATCCCCTACATACCCACTCTCGCCGAGCATATACCAGATCTTCTGTGCAGAATCCGGCATCACGGGCTCCATCATCAGGGCGAGCGCTTTTACGATCTGCAGGCAGTTCACCACCACTCGTTCAGAGGTAGCACGATCCTCCTTCACCAGCTTCCAAGGGGCATTCCCCTGGATATATGTATTACCGAAAGCAGCGAGCGCCATCATCGCATCAACCGCCCCCTTGAACTCGAATTCCCTCACTTTCCCGTCTACTTCGTCCATGCAGCGCGATATCTGGTCCATTATCTCCTGCTCGGGTGCCACGGCTGGTATGGCTCCGAAGAACTTCGATGTGAAGTACAGGCTCCTGTAGATGAAGTTACCCAGGGTGCCGACGATCTCGTTATTCACCCTCTCCTGGAACATCTTCCAGGAGAAGTTTAGCTCCCTCGTGTGGCTCGTATAGGAGAGGAGGTAGTAGCGGAGGTAATCCGGTGGCAGCCCCAGGTCGAGATAGTCCTCATTCGTCCAGACGACATAACCCCTCGATTTGGAGAACTTCTGGTCGTTCACCTTGAGCATGCCACTTGCCACGATCGCCTCCGGGAGGCCATATCCGGCCCCTTTCAGCATCGCAGGCCAGAAGATCGTGTGGTGGTAGATGATATCACTCCCGATGAAGTGCGTCACCGGTACAATCTCGCCACACCAGTAGGACCTCCAGTCCTTCCCGTGGGCCTCCGCCCACTCCTCGGTGAAGGAGATATATCCCACGGGGGCGTCCACCCATACATACACCACGAGATCCTCGTGCTCCGGGAACTTCACCCCCCAGTCGAGGGTCCTCGTGATGCACCAGTCTCGCAGGCCCTCCTTCACCCAGCCGATCGCATAATTGCGTGCGATAACGGTCCCCTTCAGATCCTCCAGGTATTCCAGCAGAAAGTCCCGGAAATTGCTCAGCCTGAAGAAGAAATGCTCCTGTTCCCGCAATTCCGCGGGTTCCCCGCATACACTGCAGCGTGGAGCCCTGATTTCGCCCGGTTCCAGATGGCGGCCGCAGCCCTGGTCGCATTCGTCACCCCTCGCACCTGTCCCGCAGTACGGGCAGATGCCCTCCACATAGCGATCGGGCAAAAACCTCCTGCACTTCAGGCAGTAACTCTGCTGAACTGTCTTCCTGTACACATAACCCCTCTCGATCAGGGTCTGGACGATCGACCTCGTCCGCCTGTGGTTCGTCTCCCCGTCGGTCATTCCGAAATGATCGAAAATTATGTTCAGCCGCCTGAAAGTATCCTCGAAGTGCCTGTGATACCGAAGAGAGAGCTCCCGTGGATGGATCTTCTCGTCCTCTGCGCTGACCACAATCGGGGTGCCATGATTGTCTGAACCGCAGATGAAGACGACATCCTCGCCTGCCCGGCGGAGGTATCTGACATAGAAATCCGCGGGAACATATGTCCTCAGATGCCCGAGGTGACAGCGTCCATTCGTGTACGGGAGCCCGCAGGTCACCAGCAACGGTCGCCCATTCATCCCTACCTTTTTCAACCTCGTGCTATAAATAAGGTAATACCGCATGGTCAGAAGGGTCAGAATTCCTGTCCGTTCCTTCGGTGAGGACGCCCCCATACCTGAAGAGGTGCTTCTTACCGAATGGATCAGGGAGCACCAGGGGATGGAGGCCGATCTGATCACCTGCCTCCTCGATCTCTCCATGCACCACCAGGAGGGCGTCGATCTCCCCTGTATCGGCGGGGAATTTTACCACGAGAGGTGGCTCTGTTCCATCGAGGGGCTGGAGGGGAGAAGGCTCGTGGGGGAGCCTGCGCCGAGAGGCAGGGACGTCCTCATGGATCTCGCGGTCGTCAGCAGGAATCGAACGAACCTCTGGTGGGCGATTCCGGCCCCGCATCTCCTCGCCCTCGAGGACCGTCATTTCGGAGATCCGGAGGAATTCCTCTCTGCCATATCGGATTGCTACCTCGGTCTGATGCGTGAGATGCGGGATCAGGGTGCATATGGGCATGTACTCCTCTGCAAGAGGATCGTGGAGGAGGAGCTGGAGCTTTTATCCTCGAAGAAACGCCTCTTCTTCATGCCCTCGCCCTCACCTGAGGATCTGGAGCTCCTCCTCGAGTACCAACCGGAGGTGATGCTGCCCTCCACCATGCTGCCTCTTCTAAACGACCTCCTGGACCGTTACTCGATCCGAAGGATCGCACTCCTCGATCCCGATGCTGAAGACATCACGCAGGCACTGGAGCATCTGGACTCCGACCGGATCATGGTCGGAGGATATTGCAGGAGAGATTGCGAGAACTACTGGCCGGATCTCATATCGAGGGCGTACGTGACCCGATGATCTCTGCCCGTTCCACCAGCCGCTGGAAATGCACCGTCCACTTCAGCAGTAGAAATACGAACCTGTCGAAGATGGAGAATCCAAAGTTCCCGCCTGCCGCATGCGGGTGCCCCCCTCCATCGAACTCCCGGGCGACGAGGTGGCTGATGGGAGGCACGGACCTGATGGAGAACCGGCCATTCGAACTGACGAGCACCTCGATATCTGTTTTTGCACTCTCGCGTATCGCTGCCGCCGTCTCGCTCGGGTAACCGTAGAGGGGCGCCACCGCGATGCGGTACCGCACCCCGTAGATCCGTGTGTGCCTGATGCTCCATCTGATGCAGTCCTGCATCTCCCCTTCGATCCTCAGGGACTCCGAGGCGATGAAGTCGTCGGTGAAGATGCCCTTCACCAGCGCATCCCTCACATATGCACGGTTCTCGTTTTTGGCAACCACACGGGCGAGGACCGCTGCCCTCGGATCCTCGTTCCTCCACATATCATAGTCGCAGACCACCCTCGCCACCTCCTCCGCCATAGGGTCCCCTCTCTTCAGATCCCAGGCGACGATGCCACAGGCGCAGGTGGAAGTGTCCACCTTCAGGAGAGAGACGAGATCCCTCACCCTCTGTATGTCCCCCTCCTCCCAGCGGTGGTGATCCCGCCACTCCACCCTCCATCCGTTCTCCTGCAGTGCTCTCATCGCATCCTCTACTCCGCGCTGATATCCCAGATCGGTGATGCTGAGCAGGTCTCCCTTTCCGGGAAGGTCGGCGATCAGCTGGAGCATGGAGGCGAAGTTGCTCACCGACGTGAAGATGGAGAAGACCCCACCATATGCCATCCTGTGTATCGCATCCGCTCCCACGGCATCGAGGTCATTGTGTGTGAGATGAACCACATGCACCTGTCGCTCTCTCAAACTATCGAGGAGGCTGCTTCCGTTCTTCTTCTTCAGTATCAGAGGGGCAATCATCTGACGTTACCTGCTCAGGCCTTCAATTTTTCAATTTTCTGCTGAAACGCATCTGATAATAAAATAGACCGGATCATTTATTAATCGACAGGTCGAATGATGATCCGGGGCCTCAGTAGCTCAGACTGGGAGAGCGCCAGACTGAAGATCTGGCTGTCCCCGGTTCAAATCCGGGCTGAGGCATCCTCTGTGATATCGATCTCGTCCTTTATCACTTTGGACGCATTTCCGGTGATTTCCTCCGTTACCTTTCCTTTCCATGCCCGATGGAGATCGCGATATTGACGGAGTTCCTCTCACAGACCATCGGGGTCTCATGTGCGTGAATATAACGGGGGGCTTTCTGCATACCAATTCCTCGCCGAACCGGCGCAGGTGAGTTCTCAGGTGATTTCTGGTGCATCGCCTCTGGGAAGAAGACCCATATCTATCGCGTTCATCAATTCCCTCCTTTATTGAACGCCCTCATGATCGCACATGGTTCGGAGTTCCAGTGCGACCACAAAGGCATATCGGCCATATGACGTATCCCCGTTATGGGGAATATACGTGAGGAGCCATACCTTCTTCATGTCAGACGCCATTGTATTCCGACGTAGTTGGTTTAATGGAAGAACATGTTCAGAAAAATGATAACAATCCGAGCCAGAATGCGGTAAATCCCGATAGGACGCCCGTTATCCGTATACGGCTGCCCAAGAAATGGAAGAGAGAACAGTTCGCCCGTGCAGAACTGATGCTTGGCGCGAACCATATCCGAGTCAGGTGTTCCGACGGTGTCGTCCGGATGGGCAGGATCAAAGGGACGATGAAGAGGAGAACCTGGATACGTGAGGGAGACATGCTCATCGTCACCCCCTGGAGCTTCCAGGACGAGAAGTGCGATATCGTCTACAGGTACGTCGGCACTCAGACGGACTGGCTGCGCAGGAACCACCATATCTGAAGGTATCAATTCTTATCCAGTGCAGACCACCAGAGTATACTTAAGATACCCGAGCGTCGGATTGTGACGCTCCTGAATTTAAAGGGGAGCCGTTTGCACCCGGCGAGCCGCATAGAAGAACCCTGTGCGTGGCTTTCTGTTCGGTCTGCGGGATTGTCGATGCAGAGTATCATGTATGACAGGCGTGAATCGGGAGCCTTTTTACTACGGAAAGATGGCAATCTCCATTGTATGCCCCAAAGACCCGACGATCCATCTGGATCCGGTAACCCCCTCTTCTTTCGAGCGCACGTGTTTTTCACGACTCCGGATAAAATTACACGCGATAATCGAGGATTCACGGTATCGCTCATGTCAGCCCGGCCAGATTAAATGTCGTGGCCACACGCATGCAATTTTTGAATGGCGAACGCACCGCACCTCTGTCATTTTCTCAGTGTGTTCAAAGGGCACTCTCTTTCCTGCACAAAGGCAATGCATTCGAGGAGAATTTTATAACCCGAGCCACCCCACATATCGGAATCAGGAATGTCTTTCAATAAAGATAATCACCACCTTCAGGTGAAGAAACTGCACGGGCGAGGAACAGCCTTGCCAGGGGAGTCACGTTCGATTGTCCATGAGGACGGACGGCAGCGAAGCGATATCTCTGTCGGTGCCATGGTGAAGATCGAGCTGAAGAGGGATCAGGGGACCGGGAAACTGATCAAAGGGAGGGTGGAGGAGGTTCTCACAAGGTCGTCCTTTCACCCGCATGGCATCAAAGTCCGGATCGAAGATGGCAATGTCGGAAGGGTCCGGCAGATCGGGTGATATCGATCCCCCCCCATTCGATAGAAGAAAGATGAAGGATGCCAGCCGGCCGATTTTGATACCCTACTATGACATTTTAAAGTCTGGTTCATCCTTTCATCCGCAAACAATCATTCATAATTATAATCTGCGATAATATCTGATGTGGATCTTCTGCAAGTCGTCTTCCTCGCCATCCTCCAGGGATTCACCGAGTGGCTCCCCGTCTCCAGTTCCGGGCACCTCGTCATTGCTCAGCAACTGATGGATCTGAATGTCTCTGTAGGATTCGATGTGGCACTGCACGCAGGAACTCTCGTCGCCGTCCTCTTCTTCTTCAGAAGGGAGATCGCTGCTCTTTTCGGCACCACCCCCTCTTCTGGTCCAGGATACAGCAGAATGCACTATCTTCTTCTGCTCGCAGCCGGCTCGATTCCAATCGCCCTCGCAGGTATCTTTTTTCTCCCCTTCTTCGAGTCCCTCTTTTCTAGCACCAGAGCGGTGGGTATCGGTCTCCTCCTCACCGCTCTCCTGCTCCAGCTCTCCAGATGCTCCCTTGTATCGATGCGCCTTTCCTATCCGGTTGCACTGGTCATCGGTATCTTCCAGGCGGTCGCGCTCGCTCCGGGCATATCGCGTAGCGGTTCCACGATCTCCGCCGCCCTGATGCAGGGCGTCCCGAGAGAGGAGGCGTTCTGCTTCTCCTTCCTGCTCTCCATTCCCGCGGTGATCGGGGCGATGATCATGAAGATCGATGGAACTATGCCCGCCGAAACGGGCCCATACATGCTGATCGGCGCATCTCTCGCCGCCATCTCGGGGTACATCGCAATCCGCATTCTGAAGAGGATCCTTCTGGGCAATCATTTTCACCTGTTTTCTTATTATTGCGCCGCGCTCGGTTTCGTTACGCTCCTCGTTCTCTAGAATTTTCGAGTGCGAAAATGTTCAAAGAACGCCACCCTGCTCCGACCATTTATTCAGGGGTCCATCATCTGAATGGCCGAAGGCGGATTTCACCCGAATTGATGTAACATTTTTTATTTGGATGGGATCGGTGGAGTAATGGATAAAAATCATGGAAAATTTCGATTCGACCATTTTCAAATATCAATATTTTTATATACAAATATTAAAAAATGTATATTATATAAAAATATGTTGCTAAAAAATTTCAATAATCAGCTGGATAATATTATTTGAGAAATATTTATTATCTATCACGGATATTCAGTGATAGGCACATGTGAGTGTGCTTATTACAGTAAAAGAGGATTGAGAGAGATGAAGCGTAGTTTTGCGGTGAGTGTTGTTCTGCTCATCTTCCTTCTCGCCATGATCGCTCCTGCTGCGGCATGCAAAATAGATGTGAAAAAAACGTGCAAGAGTGAGCAGTGCGAGGAGATTACTTTCGAGATCAACGTAACATATGAAGGTAATGAAGGTTACAATGTGAAAGTGGTAGATACGCTTCAGCCCGATGGAAGCGCAACGATCACCGGTTATTCTGACAGCGAACGCGCGACAGTGGTTGGCAACACAGTGATATGGGAAGGCCGCGTTGACAAAACCACGACCGGTTGGTCACCCGCCGATCCGATTGCGTTTGCACCCATCGGAAACGGATGGTTCAGCCATGTCTTTAGCATAACGGTGAGCACGAAGGAGGGGGGTGCGAACGATGTTGAAGCATTGTGGTTCAATGGATCCCGCGGGGGATCCAAGACCATGAGTATCAATTACGATCCACCTGAAACATGCCCGACCGCCGCCCCTGAATTCCCCATGCTCGCGTTCCCGGCGATGATGCTGGTTGGCCTCATAGGCGCGATCTGGTTCCTCAAGAAGGGCGAGGAGTAATCCTCGAAAAAAATTTTTCGTAATTTTCATCGTAGCTGTTGTTCAACTCAGATCTATCCTTCTGGCAAACCAGGATACCGCTTTCTCGCGATATTCAAGAGATCCTGGGGCACCGATGCGATCTCTGAATTGTAACTGCTGAATGCATCCTGCCGTATCGGGGACATCGGTAGGCCTGCGGGATAACCGGGATCTTCACCCTTTATGCATTATTGCAGTGTGTTCGAATTAAAAAAGAGATGCCAGGAAATTCAATATTAATACACAATTTAATCAATTATTCACATGAATGCTCATATAATAAAATTTTTATATAATAAATTGAAATAGTTACTTGACGCAATCAGAAAAATCGTTGACTCAACCCCCTTTTACTGTATTGCGTCGTCATGGGTCACTGCGAATGGTCAGTGACCCGGTTCCTCGCACCACAACCTTCTGTTGCTGTCGCTTTCGAGGAATTACGAATTGATGGGTGATTCAATCAAGATGGCATCGGGCAGCATTTTAAATTCAGTATCTCGGGGAGCTTGATTGGTTACCGATACAGTCATTTATCGGGACTGTCAGTATCCACTTCGATGTTCGGATTCTTTTTTTTGATAAATCTCCGAATCGCCCTCTCCAATCCCCAGCGCCCCCTTCCCAGCTCCCTTCCGGTGATCTCCAGAATCTCCTTCTTCGAGCACCCCTGTTCTTTCAGTGATGAATAGAGTTCCTTCAGACGCACCCTCTCCCCCTCCGTCCAGCGTTTGTGCCGGTTCACATGACTCGAGAGGTGGGGCTTCCGCACTTTCGGGAGAAGCCATCCCTCCTCGAGAGATCGAATCTCATCGATCCTTGCCCTGAAAATCTCGGGCGACAGCTCGAAACCGACGAATCTTCTCCCGAGCCCGATCGCCGCCTTCGCGGTGGTGAACCCGCCGAGGAAGAAATCACAGATGAGATCGCCCTCCCTGCTGCTGTACTGCAGTGCCTTTGTGACGAGCTCGATGGGGAGTTCGTTCCTGTTCTTCTGCCTGCCGGGCTTGTACTCGCGGTTTATCATCCAGACGTCCTCGCGATCCGTGCTGTTCGGGGAACGGCCGTCCTCGGAACGTTCGCTGAAACCGAACCTCGACTCCGCATTGAAAGTCCTTTCACCACCCGGCTTCTCGTAGAAGAGGATATGATAATGAGAGGAGATGTACTTCCTCTTCGTGAAGACGCCGAAGCTGTACCTCCATACGAGGTGGTTCACCTCGCGGAGCGAGGTCTTTCTCAGGGCATGCAGTATCTCGTAGAGATGGGTATATCCGGATACGACATACAGCGAACCACCGGGGCGCAGCACCCTCTCTGCCTCCTTTATCCACCGTTCGCTGAACTCCGCATACTCCTCCTTTCTCACCTCCACGTAACCATCCAGGACATATCCCTCGTCCCTGTTGTAATGGAGGTGCAGTCTGTCGCTCTGGATGCCATATGGCGGATCGGTAAAAATCAGATCGACGGAGCCATCTTGCAGATGGCGCCTCGCCCCCTCTACGCAGTCGATATTGTACAGGGCGGCGCCGTGGATGAATACGGGTTCGTGAGATACCATTCAGCCTCCGTGACACGAAAGCATTCCGCAGAGCGATTCCAGCAGGAGGATCGTCGCCCTCCTGTCGAGCGGTCTGTTGTCGTTACCGCACTTGGGCGAATGGATGCAGGAGGGGCATCCTCCTTCGCATCGGCAGTCCCTCACCAGCTCGAGGGCACTGGTGAGGATCTCATCCATCAGGTGGAATGCCTTCTCCGAGAGTCCGATCCCTCCTTCGCACCCGTCGTACACAAATACGCTCGCTCTCCTGGTCGACGGGAAAGAGACCGCCGATAGACCTCCGATGTCCCAGCGGTCGCACAGGACATGATATGGCATGATGCCGATCATCGCGTGCTCCATCCCATGCAGACCACCTGCCAGCTCGAGGGCCTGCTCGATCAGGAGGGTGACCAGTCTCTCCGGGATCTCCAGCCAGCATGCCCGTGTCTCGAATCGAACCGCAGGAAGGTCCAGCGGTTCAGTTTTCACCACGCTGCCCCGCTGGATAATCCTGTAGGCGACATAACTCTCTTCCACCTCCACATCGCCGTAGGAGATCGCGAATTCTCCATGCATGACCCTCTCTCGCTCCTCCCTGACTCTGAGATCCGATCTCTTCACCACCTCGGTGTGGTAATCCACCTCTGCCCTTCTGACACGGATGACCCTCTCTTCCAGATCGAGCGACTGGACCAGGTAGGTATCCCCTCTGTGCAGGAGCACGGCTCCCGGGTGGGCCTCCCTGAATGCCTGCATCCGGTCCATCGTTTCGATGATCCTCCCTTCGCAGAGCACCCCGAAGTGCTCCGATGCGATACTCTCCAGAGAGACCGCCTCGGTCGCCCGCCCCCTGCCGGCGTACACCCAGCCATGACTGCTCTGGCGGAGCAATCCTTCACCGGCGAGTGCGAGGACCGATTCCTCCAGCCCGTTGCCCAGATAATGACGATCCCTTGGAATGTCGAGCGGCAGTTCGGAGGCAGCGCAGAGGATGTGTCCGCTCAGGATGTATGGGTTTCCTTCGTCCAGGATTGCATGCTCCGCGGGTCTGCCGAAGAACGAGGAGGGATGATTCATGAAGTACTGGTCGAGGGGGTTCTCGTATGCAACGAGGATGGAGATGGATCCCTTCCCCCGTCTTCCTGCCCTCCCTGCCTGCTGCCAGGTCGAGATGAGTGTTCCTGGAAATCCGCACATGATCACCGCATCCAGTGTACCGATGTCGATCCCGAGCTCCAGTGCATTGGTGGAGACCAGACCTCTCAGCATCCCCCGCTTCAGCATCTCCTCCAGCGATCTCCTCTCCTCGGGCAGATAACCCGCCCGGTAACACGAGATGGACCCGCCGCATGTTCCCTTCTGGCGTGCGGCATCTTCCAGCGCCCATCGGGCGACGAGTTCCGACATACGGCGGGAGGAGGTGAAACAGAGTGTCTGCAGCCCGCTGCCGATGGATGAGACGAGGAGATCCTTTGCCGCTGTATAGGTATTTCTGCTTCCTGAACCGTTCCTGTACGGGTTGAAGAGGACGAAATGGCGCTCGCTCCTCGGTGAGACATCCTGGTCGACAGAAAAAAAATCAAGGCTAGTCAGCTTTCTGGCGAATTCCAGAGGATTGGCCAGTGTTGCACTGGAAAGGACGAATGTGGGGGCGGCACCGTAATGCGCACATATCCGGCGCAGTCTCCTGATGAGCAGGGCCGTGTTCGATCCGAATACACCCCTGTACCGGTGCGCCTCGTCGATGACGACGAATGCAAGATCTCTGAAGAAATTCCCCCAGCGGTGATGCCAGGGGAGGATGTGGTGCAGCTCATATGGGTTCGTGAGCACGATGGACGACTCGTTTCTTATCCCGGCGCGCTTCGATTGAGCCGTATCGCCGTCGTATACCGCGGACTTCGACATGCAACCGGTGTACCGCTCGATCTCCTGTATCGCTTTGAGCTGGTCGTTCGCCAGCGCCTTTGCCGGGTACACAAACAGTGCACGGGTGGACGGAACATCCAGTATCCTCTCGAAGACAGGGAGGGTGAAGGCGAGGGTCTTTCCCGATGCGGTGCCCGTGGTGATGATGGTGTGTCTGCCCTCCCTGAGTGCATCGATCGCCTCGCACTGATGCCGGTAGAGCTCTATCCCTTTCATATCGAGATACTCCTGCAGCAGGGGATGGAGGGGCCTCGCCAGCGTGCCCTTCACCCCTGCTTTCGACGGATAACTCTCTACATGGGCGATGCAATCGCTGAAACCGGGATTCGAAGTGAGCGTCTCTATAAAATCCTTCAGGGCCATGCATCCTCCCCCGCCAGGCATGAATAGAGCCTGAAGAGCGAGCGGATATCCTCCCTGTTGTGCATCACGATCGGAATCAGAGGCCCGCAGTTGCCCGTTCTCAGGTACATCTCGTAGAACTCCGGCACCAGCTGGCTGGGGATATCGTCTCTCCGCTCGAAACCGAGGATCTTTCGTTCGAGGGTTCGAAGGCGCGTATCGTTGAGCAGACCCTTCCACCTCCTCCTGGAGAATTGGAGGAGATCGTAATGGGGGCACATGAAGCCTGCCTGAATCCCGTAATAGGCGAGACGCTCCATGATATACGGGATATCGAAGGAACGCCCGTTGAAGGTGACGAACGCATCACATGCGCCCTCTAGCCTGCGGCGAAACGACCAGAGTGCGGCTGGCTCCTCCGAGGGATCCCGGATGAGATACTGGGCCACCCGGATTCCGTTGCGCTCCATCCGTCCGATACCAATGAGGATGACGGGGCGGGTAAAGAGCCCCAGGGTCTCGATATCCAGAAAGACGAGTTTCTCGGGCTCGAGAACCAGAGAGGTCTTTAAAACGAGGGGGTGCGAACGTGGCAGGCGCTCCCGTGTCAGTTCCTCCAGGCTTCCTGCCTCCCGTGCCTCGATCTTATGCAGGATTGCGGCAGCAGCCCTTCTGTACAGAGGGTGATGGAGGAGATCCTGTATTGTGCGGTAGCCCCGGCCCTTCAGTCTCCGCTCCATCGCAGGACCGATCCCGTGGATGAGCGTCAGCCTGGACAGCAGAGACTCGGATAATGTGCCGCTGTCGATAGCCGGAGGAGTCGCCTCCATATATGTCTCGATGCAGTACGATTCACCGCACGGCGTCTCCTCGCATCTGCCTGAAAATACAGAATCCAGGGGTACGCCGCTGTATTCCCCCGCGAGCCGGTCCCCCATCTCCAACGCGGCCTGATACTCGCTTTGAAAGAGAAAGGAGTTCTCGAGGCCCGCTCTGAAGAGATTTCCGTCCTTCACCACCGCGTACTCGTGTAGCTTGGATACCTTCTTCTGCCACCTCTCCGCGATGCCACGCAATGAATGCCCAGCGCGGGATTGCAGCATAATCAGAAGAGGATTGGAGGAAAATTTTGATTAATAATCCTGATGCGGTGTGAAAGTATTCTGCCCCTGCAGCATCCTTTCAGCTCAGTCGCTCCCTTCGAGGGTCACCTTCGGTGCGATGAGTATCTCGCAGTTTCTGTCCCCCATGCAGATTCCCCTGATGAACCTGGCGGAGTAGTCCTTCTTCAACCCTTCTACGAGGGAGACAGCGACCGAGAGGCAGGGGTGAAAGACGATGGACGGATCCTCCCCGAGCTCCATCGCCCTGAGCTGGCAGGGGCAGGTCCGCATCAGCACCACGGCCCTCTCGTCTGAGATCTCGATGATCTCCGAGCGGTACTCGCCGCCGAAGATCGTCTTTAGCACCTCTGTCAGGGCCACCGAGAGATCGCCAGCGGTCTTCGGAGGCGCCCCGCACCCCTTCGCCAGATCAGCCATCTCCTTCCCGCAGAAGTACCAGATATCCTCGACCAGGCGGTCCCCCGCATCCGGTCCCATATCGTGAAGCCCGAGCCCGAACAGGACCGAAAGGAAGGAGTTGATCCTCGAGGACATCTGCCAGCGCATGCTGTCCGTCATCCCCCGCATCCTATATCTCACCCCATCGTTCGAACAGTGGCATAATCCCCTCCGTCGACATGTCAGGATGCTCTTCTCTGGTATTATATGTTCGGATAGGTGCATATCCCCGGCGTAACGGGAGATTGGGGTCTGAAAGATGCCAGTGAATTCGAGGATTATCCCTGAAATTTGCCTTTGGTGATGTTATCCACAGTCCTGCCGCCCGTTATACGATCTCCAGATCGATGATGGTTCTAAAACGAGCGGGAGATGATTTTAAAAACCATTCACCATTCATCATCACCGTATTATCCTGAAATGTTTGTGAACATGGGAAATAGTGGATATGTGAACATTCTTATAGCGGGAAATTTATTTTGCATCATCCTGGGTCGGCTCTTGTTCGGCAAACCGCATATGGAGCGATTCACCCAGCAGCACTTTGCCTGCGTCCCAAGGAAGATATGCCCGAATGAAGAAAATGTTCAGAGATCATACTCATAGACGAGGGAAATCGGATTCAGGATATGCGGAGTGGTGCCAGATGTGCGAGCTCTTCGGGATGAGCTGCCAGAGTCCGGTGAACGGGGTGGCAATACTATCCAGATTCGGCGAGCTCTCGGCTTCGAATCCTGACGGATGGGGACTGGCATATTACAGGGACGGGAGGGCGATAATCGAGAAGGAGGCGATCTCCGCGAGCGAAAGCCCGAGGTTCAGAAGGGCGATACAGGACGCAGTGAGCAGGATCTTCATCGCACATGTCAGATCGGCGACACAGGGGGAGATCTGCACGGAGAACTGCCATCCCTTCAGGAGAAGCGCATTCCAGAGGGACTGGATCTTCGCTCACAACGGTACGATAGACGATATCCCGCCTCACACCCTCTCAGGAGGAACAACGGACTCGGAAAGGGCGTTTCTGCGGATGATCGATGACATCGAGGCATATGTGCATCGGTCGGACTTCCATGGGCTCTATCCGGGCATAAAGCACAGCATCAGGAGGCTCTTCGAGCGCTATTCGAAGAATATCACATTCAATTTCCTCCTTTCAGACGGATCCGTGCTGTACGCCTTCAACCATTATCCCGAGAAACCCCTCTTCGTCTCGCTCAGGGAGCGGGAGGGGGAGAATGCGATCGCCGTGTCCACGAGCAGGCTGAAATCCGAAGATTTCCCGGAGTGGAAAAAGATACCGGAAGAGAGGGTGATGCTGATCACCGATGGGCGGGTGCTCGTCCTTTCTGACAGGCTGTGAGAAGAGATCGACATGGATATCTATGGGTATGGGGCGTGATTTTGAGATGGAGATCGGGTCACCGCAACTCTGGTCGTCGTTTTTACAACGATGATTCAGGCGCTCATTGGGAAAATAATGGCTGGGAAAGAGCCGCTACCTTTTTTCCAGAGGATGGGTGAACGCCCCTGGGCCCCCTCATCCTTCCCCGCACCATGACCCATGGTGTATGATTGCATCATTCAAGGCCTCGCAGAATGATCTTCTACGTTGTTGCCTGCGATGAGGAATTATTGAAGAAAATCATCGATCAGGGTTTTCAATTCCTGTTGGTTCGTCAGCACTCCCTTCGGGTGGGAACAGGTGCCATGCGGTCTGCATACGATCCTCCCTTCTTGGGCGAATTCCACCGACGCTCATACAATGCCCTGAAAACCCTTCCATCTCTCAAATGCAGAAATGACCTCATCAAAATATGCCAGATAGCGAAGAACCGAAGTGAGAGAAGCATCCCTTCGTGGAGAACCGGTCTTGAGAAGACGACCCACCCCATACGTATCAGGCGCCGGGAAACCTCCTCTGCTCCCGTTCCCCCATCATCCGGGCAATCGTCCTCCATCTTTTCCTCGCATAGGGTGGAGGGGCGCCGTGTTCTGCGATATAACGCTCCAGGAACTTCCTCGTGATCCGATCCGAGGGGTATCCACTTCCCAGCTCGCCATGAACGCGGCACAGCTCCTCCATCGCGAGATCACGCCGCACCTTCGCGATGATGCTCGCCGCCCCCACCACGGGGTGCCGCCTGTCTGCACCGTGCAGAGAGTGTATACTGCACTCGAATCCGAGGAGCCCTTTCACATGACCTCCGAATCGTGCGGCGTCCACATCGCAGGAATCGAGGTACACGACATCCGGCTTCAATCTCCTGACGATCTCCGCATGGGCAGAGGCGAGGAGGTCGTTCAGGGTCGACCGCTCCATCGCTGCATCGATCTCCGCAGGTTCGATGGAGATCACCGCGTGCCTGAATTGCCTCTCGATCTTTCGGCTGAGCTCTCTGCGCCGGGAGGGTGTCAGCTCCTTCGAGTCCCTCGCCCCCAGCCTCCTGCACTCCTCCTCAGAACCGCAGCAGACACCTGCCACGACCAGAGGGCCGAGCACCGCGCCTTTCCCTGCCTCGTCGACGCCACAAATCACAAAAAATAGAAGTCCACAAGCTATTTTAAGGGAGCACTGTCAGATCTGCTAGGATGTATATCATCATCGTCGGGCTGGGGGGTATCGGCCGCAACCTCACGTCGATCGCCGCGGAGAGGGGCAACAATGTGGTGGTGATCGATCAGGACGAGTCCCGGTGCACGGCCATACTGGAGCAGCACGATGTACTGGCGATTACCGGTAACGCGACGGACAAAACCGTGCTCGAGGAGGCAGGCATCGACAGGGCCGATGCGATCATATGCACCACGAGCGACGATGCTGTGAATCTGATGACCTGCCTGCTGGCGAAGAAGTTCAATGTCCAGAACGTCGTCTCCGTCGTGAACCAGAAAGCTCACTCCGATTTCTTCAAGGAAGTGGGAGTGAAGATTGCGGAGAACCCTGACGAGCTCGTCGCGACGCGTCTGTACTACTGGGCGATGAACCCGAGGATGCAGCAGCTTCTCTCCATTCCGGGGGGTTCGATCTTCGAGATCGTGGCGGAAGAGGGGGCCCCGATCATCGACCATGAAATACGGGATATCGTCGTCAAGGACTTCGTCTTCATCGCGATCAGGAGGATGAGCGGCGAACTGATCATTCCGAGCGGATCGGTGAAGATACGGCCGAACGATACGCTCGTCGTCTTCACGAAGAAGGAGTCGGAGGAGGAGTGCATGCGGCTCCTGAACAGGCAGTTCAAACGTTCATCTGATTGAGTCTCTGAGGGACTTCAGTTCGAGAAGGAGCGACGGATTCCTTACGATCAGCTCCTTGATCAGAGTGAGTGTGGAGAACTCCTTCAGATTTATCTTTGCGGCCGACTCGACCAGTAAATTCAGTTTCTCATCCGATAGTTTTATAAAAAATTCCTTGATGCGGTAATTTCTTGCGAGCGCTTTTCCCATTCTGGAGTCTCTCCACCCCGAATCGTACTTTTCGAGGGCTTTCTGGCTGCAGTCACCGCGGGAGATGCACTCGGATGCCACCTCGGCCGCCAGTTTACCTGTGAACATCGCGTTGTAGATGCCCCCGCCGGTAAGTGGATCCGAGACCCGCGCCGCGTCCCCGACAATCATTAGCCCGTCTGAAACCGTCGATTTCAGCGGTTCGCACACAGGCACGCCTCCCACCACACATTCGATTGGTCTTCCAGTCGGGAGATTCGATTTAACGAATGCATCCAGCAGATCCCGGGGTCTCTGGCCCGGACCGCAGTCAGCCGGGCTGATGCCGATGCCGACATTCGCACTCCGCTCGCCCTTTGGGAAGACCCAGACATATCCCTCCGGTGCGATGCGGTTGCCGAGATAGAAGATGGTTGTCCTGGGTTCGATATCGATATTGGTCAGGAGGTACTGTGCACACGTGGCGAGCTCCCTGTATGGGATCGTCGTGTCGATACCGCACCAGCGCGCGAACTTCGATTCCACACCGTCTGCCGCGATCACCACCTCTGCCCTCACATCCCTCTGGATACCGCAGAACTCCAGATGCGCACCCCCCACCTTTCCGTTCTTCATGAGTGGGGATATTGCCCTCGTCTTCACCATCACATCGGATCCTGCTTCCGCCGCCTGCCAGACGAGTTCCCGGTCGAACACCTTCCTGTCCAGAATGTAGCCGACCTCGTTCCCTGCCATCTGTGGCTCCAGCACAAGAGCGGTTCCGTTCGGCGCAATGATCTTTGCGCCATCGATCTCCGAAGAGATCCACCGCTCGTCCGGCTCGATGAACTCCTCCAGAAGTTCCCTTCCGATCCCCTCCGCACACCTCACGGGCGCTCCTATGGCAGGACGTTTCTCGATGAGGCAGACGTTCAGACCCTTCTCTGCCGCGGTCTTTGCTGCAATCGCGCCTCCCGGGCCACCTCCGATGACGAGGAGATCGTACTCACTCCTCATCCTTCACCTCCAGCGCCCCCAGCGGGCACGCCCTCGTGCAGATGCCGCAACTAATGCAGTTGTCGTCGACCTCGAGATAGGCATCAATCAGTTCAAGTGCACCTTCCGGACAGACAGAGACGCAGGCCCCGCAGTACCCGCAGATCTCCCTGTGAATGACAAGCATCGAGATCAGGTATGTGCATTGCTCTGATAATCTTTGCTTTTTTCGAGATAGATACGACCGTATCGCCCGCCTCCGCCGGGATGGATGGCGATTCTCTCCTCGCGTAGCGCCCGAATCGCGTCGGCGACCCCCTTATTCACGGCCGCAATCCTGGCGATGGGTACCGTGGTCAGTACCCCGATCTCGTTCCCCAGCGCCTCCAGGAGGCGTTCGTATAGTGCCTGCGCTTCGACACTTTCCTGAGATGCGATGCCAAGCTCCATGCCGATGAGGCTGATCAGTGGTATCAGATGAAGGTACGGTGGCCGGAACGAAGGTGGAGCATCGGAGAGTTCCATCACCCGGTCCGATACGCCCTTCTTCAGCCTGCCGCCGTCAGCGGGGCATCGCCACTGCAGGCGCATCGCCTCCACGAGCGAATACTGCCTGTAGCATCTGCTGCAGGCCGTGCGGTTGTACTTTCCCAGTTCGGGGAACAGGCCCGCGTTCGCCACGATATTTCCACTTTTTATCGCGCCCAGGACCGCTTTGACGTCCAGTGAACCAATCTCCAGGCGGTTCCATTCACGACCCAGCGCATGGGGCTTCGCGCTGTGTGCATCCGAATTGGATAGAAAGGGTATCCCCCGCAGCTCGGAGATGCACGCGCCATAGGAGGAGTCAGCGGAAAGGCCGAGCTCCAGAAAATCGATCCTCTCCTCACCGTAACAGGAGGAGAGGGAATCGCAGGCGGCATACAATGAAGTCCACGGCGTGAACGCATGGGCCGGGCCGACCAGACCCCCATGTTCATGGACATGAAAGGCGATCTCCGCGCCGCCCATTTCAATGCGAGGTCTTCCCCTCCTCTCGAGGTTCGGACTCCTAGGCCAGATGAACTCGGCGAGAGATGCGAATGAATCGAAGTCCTCCATCAGGATGAGATGGTGGATGCGCCTGGCATCCTCCACCTCTGCTGACGGGACGAGGAGTACGCCCTGCCCCTCCGCTGCATATTCGAGGCATTCGCGTCGCCACTCCCGCTGGAATGCATCCCCGCTGCCCAGCACCGATATGCCCTTCCGAAGGCAGCCACTCTCGAGGAGCGGCAGGGAGATCGAGCGAGAAGTACCGATGGAAAAGCGCGAATGGATATGCAGGTCTGCATCGACGAGCATGCTCACCCTTATGCAGTGCCGGAATGTGCAGCACCGCCCTCACGGGCGACACGGAATCGGAGGCGAATGCGATGGACAGGACCGGTTATACTGAGAGCCTGGGCATGGACTCCCATGCGGTAAAAGAATGGTGACGAATCCTTCTGGATCAAACGACCGCGTCCATTGCGATCCTGCGATATCTCCAGAACCGGTCATCAGGTGAGTACGGCGGAGGATGCGCTATCACCGTTCGATGGCCACAGTACGGGCATATCTCCTTCATCGTATACCTCCCGTCAGTTCTGCAGCGTCTGATCCTTGCTCTCATGACCCTTTTCCACCCTTCTGTTTTCTCAGGAACTTACCCGTTCCACCTGCCTTCTCCATCACCTTTATCGCGGCTGTGGATGCCTTCTCGATCGCCTTCTCTGCTGTCTTGTAGTCGGAAGCGGTTACTTTTATTCTGTATGTGGGCGCCCCCACGTAGATGAGATCGATCTCCACATCCGGTATCTTCGGCTGGGCACTCCTCAATGCACGGCGTATGATGTTCACGCCATCCGGTTTCGTGGATGTGAGTTCAATATATCCGCTCACCGTGACATGGGGTATCTTGAGATTCTGCGATGCGACCTGGAAGAACGCTTCCTTCACGTTCTCCCTGAGTCCCAGGCCATCGAATGCCTCCTCCTTCTGCGTGACTATGTCCTCGAAGAACGGATACAGAAGGGTATATTTTTTATATATCGCCTCCATCAGCCGGGGTGTCTCCTCACCCGTCGTCTGGCTCACGAACCCCAGCCATTTCTGCGCCTTCTGTTCGTTCTTCCATTCCCTTATCTTCTCTCTCCGCTGGTGCTCGTTCACATCCTTGAGGGAGAGATCAATATGCCCGCGCACTGGATCGACGTGAAGGACCTTGCAGACAATCTTCTGACCCTCCCGGATGTGATCCCTGATGTATTTCACCCACCCGGTCGCGATCTCTGATATGGGTATCAGCCCGTGGCGCCCGCCGAACTCGTCGAGGCGGACAAACGCGACAAAATCCTGTACATTATCCACCGTACAGACGACGAGATCACCCTCCTTCGGCCACTCTTTGCTCTGCATCACGGCGATCGGTCCATCACTGGTACTCGGCCAGTTTTTCTCCTGTCAGGGTTACCTTTCCGCCTGTGGGTTCCGCGAGGATCCTTCCGCACACGAGGCATTCGACGGATGTACTCGCCTTTTCGAATACGATCTGCTCGTTCTCGCAATCCGGACACTTCACTCTGTAGAAAACAGACCTGTTCGTTCTTCTTGCTCTCACCATGGTATCACTCCGTCAGCTCGAACTTCTTCAATCGGAAGCCGGCCCTTAGATGGGCCTTCTTGCAGACCGTGCAACGATACCGGACATTGATCTTCTTGGTCGGTTTGTCCCCTCCCGGCACCTTGCTGAACTTGCCCAGATTCCCGACACCGCCACGTCTCGCCTTCTGGCGATTGATCCAGTTCAACCCGCTGGCCCTGCCCTTCTTGACCTTCTCCACCTCGTGCAGCTCGTGCCGTCTGCAGAACGGGCAATAAGTCCTGAACTTCACTGGCATTTTCATAAAAACAAACACCTGTCGCGTCTGCCGAATACCATAACTATGTGCCGGTATTTATATTTAAGGCTATGTTGCTCTCCTGAAGAATCTCGGCATGTATCCTCGGGAGACAGACGATGTCCTCCTTTTTCAGATGATACACCCTTCCGTCCACACCCATGAATGGCTCCATATCCTTCAGGATCCGGACCAGCACCTCATCGTAAGGCCCCGACTCGGACGGTGCAACTGCCACCTTCTCCCCTGTATCGACGATCTCCTCCTCCATGACGGTACCCTGTTCGATCCTGCCCGGCTCCATCAGGACTCTCCTGCAACTCTCCATCGCGGAGGCGATGGCGCTGTACATCCCCTGCTCCGACGCGTGCATCTTCTTCATCTCATCCCGGTCCTCCGTGCTCTCCAGACTCGTCAGCGCCAGCGTGAGGATCTTTCTCATCCGAATCTGGAAGATGTCACGCATCGTCTCCCGGATGCTGTAGATCTCCTCCACGAGGATATGGGACTGCTCGCTGAGCGGATCGCCTATCTGCTTCACCTCCCTCTCCAGCTCCGCCAGACGCTCCAGTGCACCCTCGAAGAGACGGGGGGGTATCTCCACCAGCCGGCCGCTCTCCCGCTCGCTCAGCAATACGTTCCTCAGATCATCCAGCCGCAATGCTCCTACCTCCGGCTATCTCTGCCAGTCCGCGGCAGCACAGGAATACAGCGAGTGCTTCGGGTATACGCTCCGTGACCCCCTTCTCCACACGATAATCGTTGTCCAGGAATCTCGTACTGGTGGTGAGTGCGGGTTCGACCTCCACCTCCCTTCTTCCAAAGACAACCGCATCGATCAGAGGATCGAATGCAGGCAGATCCCGAACTGCCAGGGGTGTAACACGGAGTCCGCTGCCCCCGTGCAGCGATGTGGGCATTCTAATCAGCCTCTTTGTATCGGTCGTCACAGGTTCGTCCGCCCTCGCAGAACACTCCTCGAGTCGCCTCCTGAACTCTGGATTCTTCTCCGAGAGGATCGTCTTCACCCCCCTGCGCCTGAGCAGGAGCGGTACATCTCCGCGGTGCAGCTCGCCGATCATATCTTCGATACCCTTTATGACATCATTCGCGATGGCGGCACCAATACCCCCTATAGAGGTGAGGTGTTCCAGCGCCTCATTCGCAGACCGTTCCTTCAGCCATGCCAGATACTCCTCCATCACATCCTGCAGCCTCGACCTCCAGCCACCGGCGCACTCCTGAGCATCTCTCGAAAATATCGTGCGGGGTTCGATGCCGATCCCTCGCACATAGTCCACGATCTCCCTTCTCTCCCTGCTACCCCAGGATCTGATGGAGATGTCTGTCACATGAATATGATAGCCCCTTCCTCCGGAGAAGACCACCCTTATCGCCCTCTTCTCAAATCCAAGCTCCTCTGTGAGCATCTCCAGCAGTTTCTCTGTCTCCTCCTTAACCTTCGACAGCATCAGGTGATAGGGGCCTTTCATGATGTGATCGGCATCGAGATCGAAGATGAGGTCCGCGCCATACCATCTCTTCTCGCCCATGGTCGGAGCGGCCGGTTCGGCGTAGTATGCGGAGGAGTAGTAGATATGCGCGGGCACCACGTTTCTTATATAATCGAAGAGTTCCCGCTTGGCCGAAAAGGCCATGTGACGGTGCATGGAGATCGCTGCTGCCTGGCTCTCGAAATACATAAAACCCCATTCACGCTCGCTCACTGATGGGGGAGCGATGAGATGCCCTTCCCTGTAGTACTCGGTGAAGCGCTGCTTGATGAACTCGAGGGTGGCGGGTTTCATCCAAGATCCTTCCGCATGTAGGGCCCCGCCCTGACGTACCCTTGGCGGCGATAATAGGGGCGAACACCGACCCCGCTCATCACGGCGAGTGAACGGAAACCCTGGTCCTCTGCCCTGCGCTCTGCGATGCCGATCAGCTCACTCCCGATGTGCCGGTGCTGCCACGCGAACTCGTCGGGCCGACTCCCCACAGGGACCATCTCTCCGTACACATGCAGTTCCCTGAGGAGGGTGGTATTTTCAAGTTCCGGAAGGAAAGGCTGTGAAGGAAACCGGAGCCTGGCGAACCCGATGAGTCTTTCCCCTGCACAGGCAGAGATGAAGTACTCCTCGCCCTCACAGCAGGCGTAAGACAGGATTCTGAATTCAATATCGCCGCCAGTTTCCGGATTCCTCCCCACCTCCCGGCATCGGATGCACCGGCACCTCCCCCCCGAGGCCTCAAGACGGTTCCGTGCAAGCTGCCTGATGTTTCCGTGATGCGATCCTGCCAATATCAAGCGTGCGGGAATATCCCTCTGAATGCGCTGCAGCCTGACATATTCGGGCAGCATCGCCTTTGCATGGGCGAGAAGATCCAGGAGCTCGTCTTCCGGGTAGGGAGTGTATTCGCCTTTTCTCCAGAGATGCTCGAGTTCTGAACCGGGAGTGACGAGTGTCGGATATATCTTCAGGAAATCCGGTCTCAGATTCGAATCCTCGAAGAGTTTCTGGAACATCTTCCGATCCTGTTCGATCGTGCTACCATAAAGATTGGGCATGATATGGAAACCGACCTTCAGACCGGCATCCCTCAGGAGCGTATTTGCCACGATGGTATCCTTGCTGTTGCAACCCCTCCTGTTCATTTCAAGTATCCGATCGTCGAGATGCTGCACGCCGAGCTCCACCTTCGTCACTCCCAGCTCGAGCATGGACTCGATATGTTCCCTCCTGCACCAGTCCGGGCGCGTTTCGAATGTTATGGCGACACATCTCGTCTTCGCCCCCTCGTTCTTCAGGGCAGCTTCACCGAAGCTTCCAGATAGCCCTGCTGCGTCGCCGGGAAAGTTATTCATCGCATCCAGGCACCGCCTGACGAAAAATTCCTGAAATTCTCGGGGCCTCGCCGTTATCGTGCCACCCATGACGATGAGTTCCACCTTGTTCACATGATGGCCGAGCGCATCGAACTGCGCCAGCCTGGCAGTCACCTGTGCAAAGGGATCGTAATCATGCTCTCTGCCTCGGAGCGCCGCTGGCTCCTCCCCCGTATAGCTCTGGGGAGAGTGGAACGGATGATCGGGCCCTCCCGGACACGGGAGGCACCTGCCATGCGGACATGGGTGAGGAGAGGTCATGACCGCGACGGGAGCTACGCCACTGGCCGTCCTCGTCGGTTTCAGCATCAGCCTCCTCCTGAGAAGTTCTCGCTCCTCCGGATATGCGGCACCGAGCAGTTCTGAATTCTTCGGAATCCGTTCGAGGCCTCCCTGGCGGCATACCTCCAGCTTCACGTGCTGGATATCGCTGGTCGACTCGGAGAGAAGGCGGGAGATGATCTCCCGGTGCGTTCTGGCGGTGTCCATGCACTCAGTGTTCGACAGCCACCCTGCTCGATGCCGTATCGGCCAAAAATCCCACCCTGCTCATCTCGTGCTGGTGGATGTGCTGTACGATCTCCTCGCCGAGGGCCAGAATCGCCTTCTTGTGCAGAACTTTATTCTTGTGAATGTGAACCGGGGAAACCAGAAGAGAAGAGTATTTTTCTGTTTGTATCTCCTCGCCGTTCATACTTTCGTAGTATTTTTTGATCTGAATCAGGAGCATGTGTAAATGAAGCAGTTCCTCTTTCTGCACGCTGTCACCTCTATAAGAACTACTATTTTTCCTGAAGAGATATAGTTTATTGGTGAAGTTTATATTGAACCAGAGAAGGGCCCTCGGATCCCTCCTTGGAATTGCGATCGGGGATGCGCTCGGTGCGCCCCTGGAGGGCGGTCCGCCTCCTGCGACCCCTCTGAAGCATTACACCTCCGGCGGCAGGTTCGGACTCCCTGCAGGCCACTTTACCGACGATACCCTGCAGGCGATCGCGATCGCCAGATCGCTGATCGTCTGCCGGGGTTTCTCCGCCGAGGATGCGATGCGCAGGTTGCTGGATGCCTTTCTTTCTGCCGGGCACCTCTTCGGCCCCACATCCTCGACCGTCTTCAGGCTGATCACCGGGGGGGGATCGATCAGGGAGGCGGTAATAGAAGCACATCAGAGGAACGGCGGGAGCCGGACGAACGGCAGTGTGATGAGGGGGTTTCCTGTCGGCATCTATTACTGCGACCCCACGGAGGTCTATCGCATCAGCATGGAGTGCTCCTCGCTCACGCACCTCGATCCCGTTGCCGGCGAATCTTCGGCATTCGCAAATCTGATGGTCTCCCGGCTCTGTCGTGGAGACCGGAGATCCTCTGCCTATAAAAAGGCAATCGCCTGCTGCAGAATCCCGGAGGTGAGGCATGTGCTCGAAAATTTCCGGGCGTACAGGCCAGCGCCATCCCTCGATGCCCTCGGCGCATTGCACTGCGCCCTCTTCCACCTGATGGATGCCGAATCCTTCGAGGATGCCCTCTACAGGGCGGTGAACATGGGTGGGGATGCGGACACGATCGGGGCGATATGCGGGGCGCTCGCAGGTGCCTGCTGGGGGATCGACGGGATACCCGCACATCTGCTGGAAGGGCTCCACAGGAGGCACGAGATCATGCGCCTCGCAGAGGACTTATGGAGTGTGTCGAAGGGCTGAATTCAGGAGATGACAGCAGGCGAACCCCGATCCTGAATAAGGCCGATGGTTCTATTCCTTGGACAAGGGGATCGCGGGACCCGTCCCCGTACCTCGTTTCTTTCATGGAGCTTTGCCACCCCCCGGGGTTTCATCGATTCCTCCTGTCATTCATTTTCCCGAGCGGGCATATTCATTCCGACCCCGGATAAAAAGTACGGGTGAAGAGGATTAACGATATCTCTCATGATATCGCGACCGGATCGAACGCCCTAGCCACATGCATGCGGTTACCGAGTGACGACCCTGCAGCACCTCCGTCATGCATTCTCAGTCCGTGCAGGAGATCGCCGAAGTTCGATCCTGGACAAAAGGGGGCTCGTACGCAGGGGTGCCGGAGCGGCGGGGGCATCGCATGGCGGAGCCCCGGCGTGTTCATCGATTGAGGAAGATGCCGGATATATTTAACCATTTCACCATCGAAAGCCGGTTTATCATCCTCTATGAAAAAACAGGAGATCCCCTGCTGAACTTTTTACCCGGAGAAACAGAACGTTCAACTTCTGTCGATATGGTTCATGACAGGAGTTCTCTCGGGATCGATGCGGGGGAGCAGGGATGGGGATCCTGCAGGGCCATCCACTTCACTGGCTCTGCAGCTCCACGAGTTTCAGGACCCTGCCCCTCTCGCAGCCATCGGGAGGGTTGCCGAGGATCTCTGTCACCACGTACCTGGCCCCTTCGACAATCCCTTCCGGATGGCAGAGCTCAAAGATCTTGCAGTCTGCGCGGTTGCATGGGGCACTGTACTGGATGGTCGAGTTCAGGATCGCCATATCGGCGCCTATCAGCGCCACGAGTGGCGATTCGACCACTTCCACTGCACACACCCCGCCCAGGTGCACAGGACATTCATGCCTGGATGATTCCCTCACCACCGTGACCCGGTACATCTTGCCCTTCTGGAGGTTGTTGCACGCCTTGCGCACTTTGCAGGCATTGCAGGCGGAGAGCTCACCCTCATAGATGAACTCCACACCGTGCCTGGCCATGGCGGATCCGACCAGCGTGATCTTCGTCTTCGGTGCAGGCATATGCCGCTCACTCCCGGTACAGCATCTTCACCAGTGCCTCTGCCGATTCCCTCGTCAGACCTGTATCCAGTATGGTGAACCTCTCCGGTCTGACTTCCCTCGCTCTCAGCAGTGCCTCGACCGCAATTTCGTCCTGGACACCGATCTCCGTCGGCGTCGTGGGGGCACCTATCTTTGCCAGCGCCCCCCTTATCCCGCGCCAGTCCCCGCCGTGCAGGAACATCGCCATGATGGTACCGATCCCGCACCTCTCGCCGTGGAGACCCTTTCCGGGCGCCAGCCGTTCCAGTGCAAGGCTGAACTTGTGCTCGCCCCCGCTCGCCGGCCGCGAGGAACCTGCGATACTCATCGCAACCCCTGATGCCACGAGCGCCTTCGTCACGAGCCATGCGCTTGCCTCCTGATTTGGTTTGATGATATCCGCATTCTTCATCAGCATCTCCGCCGTCATCCTCGAAAGCGCGATCGCGTATTCACTGATCGGTTCCGACGTGATCCGATGGGAGAGTTCCCAGTCGAGAATCGCCGTATAATTGGAGATGATATCGGCACATCCTGAGGCGAGTAGCCGGTGCGGCGCAGCCGCAATGATCTCCGTATCCGCAACGATCGCAATGGGGGGGTGCGCCTGTATGGAGGCGCTTCCCTGCGGTGAAGGGACAGAGGCACGTGCGGACGCGATTCCATCGTGCGATGCCGCGGTCGGTATGCTGATGAACTGCCGATCGAGGTTGTACGAGACGATCTTTGCTGTATCTATCACGCGCCCCCCACCGACGCCGATGAAGAAATCGAATCCCTCTCCGGCCCGCTCGAGATCCCTGATCACCTCCATGGAGATCTCCTCGGTATGCACAACCCGGGTGTCACAGCTCCTGCCGATCAGCTCTTCCACCTTTCTTCCGGCGATCCCGTATGTGCTGCTTCCCGTGACGATGAGTGCAGAACGCCCGAGATCGAGATCCTGGCAGATCTCTGTGATGCTGTCCAGCACCCTGTGGCCTATGACCACATCCCGCGGGAATTGCATCCATTTCGACTTGTCAAAACCTTTATTCTTCAGTACCGAGATACCATCTGCACCCATTCGGAATCAATCATGTTTAGAGAGTTCATATACAAATATTACATCGATCCCATCAGATACGGACATCCCTATAACGTGGTGGATACCCTAACATACGCGGGCATCCTCCTCGTTTCCGTCTACCTCGTTTATAAATGGCTGATCGCGAGGGGCACACCGCTGGACAGAAACTTCGTCCTTTCCACAATTCCTTTCGTCGTCTTTGGCGGACTCCTCCGTGTGGTCGAGGATACGGGGCTGATCACCTCGGACTTAAGATTCCTGCTGGTCACGCCGCTCATCTTCTTCTCTGTCTTCTTCATCGCCGTCATGGCATTGCTCGCTGGCACCTACCTGCAGGATAAAGGCCGGGTGCAGAACTACAGAAGTATATATGCAGGAACAGGGATCGCATGCGTCTTCGTCTGCAGCACGGTACTCATCGTGTACGGACTGACACAGGGCAGAATCGGGTTTTTTGTCCTGGCCCTGATCTCGGCCCTCGCGGCCGCCTCGTCCATCGCCTTCTGGGCACTGCTCAGATATGGACTCGGATGGAAGTACGTCTCCGATACGCTCTACCGCATGCTGATCTTCGGGCATATGCTGGATGCGAGCGCGACCGGCTACGGAGTTGACCTGCACGAGATCCCCTACAGGGAGGTGCATGTGGTGGGTTCCACCCTCATATCGATGACAGGAAGCGGTTTCTCCATGTACCTGCTCAAGATCGGTGTGCTGATCCCGGCGGTATATCTGCTCGAGCGTTACAGAACTGAGGGTGAAACCGGGCTGTACCATATCGTGATCCTCGTCATGATCCTCCTCGGTCTCGCTCCCGGAATCAGGGATATGGTGAGAATGATCCTCTATGTCTGATGATAGAATGAAGTTCAATCTCGCGGTTGCCGGATTGGTGCTGCTGCTCACGGTGTCTGTCGGTTATGGCATCGTCACATCGAACAGGGAGGCAGGTGAGCAGCTGATAGAGTTCGTCAGGAGTGAGCTGTATGCCGGACTTCTCGGAGACGATCCGTTCATCATCTTCATCAGGATATTCCTGAATAATCTCGAGGCCTGCGCGCTCCTATTTCTCGGCGGCACCTCTCTCGGCCTCTTCACTGTCCTCATCATATCGCTGAACGGCCTTCTCATCGGCGGTGTGATCGCCTTCAGCGTTCATGAGCGTGGGCCACTCTTCATCATGGCAGCGCTCCTTCCCCACGGGCTTCTGGAGATACCCGCATTCCTCCTCTCCGGAGCCCTCGGGTTATCCCTTGCACAGGCGTTGTGGATGGAGGTGAGAGGCGCCGGCGATGCATCTGAATCGGCGGAGAGGCTCGGGAGAATTTTCATCTCCATCGTGATACCGCTGGTGGCGATTGCGGCATTTATCGAGTCCTTTATTACGCCTTATGTGTTAGACCTTATAATTTAGCGGAGAGACAGCGCCGATGCAAGAGGAGAGCGTTTCCTTACCCCCCAAGGAAGAGTTCAGCGAGTGGTACAACGATATTCTCTGGCGGGCCGAGGTGATGGATGTCCGGTATCCGGTGAAGGGCCTGTATGTATGGTACCCGCACGGTTTCGCCATCAGGCGAGCGGTTTATCAGATATTGCGCAGCCTTCTCGACAGGGATCATCAGGAGACACTCTTTCCGCTGCTCATTCCTGCCACCGAGTTCATGAAGGAGGCGGAGCACATCAAGGGGTTCGAGAACGAGGTCTTCTGGGTGACGAAGGGGGGGCAGAACGAACTGGAGGTGCCTCTCGCCCTTCGCCCCACCAGCGAGACGGCGATCTATCCGATGTATGCGCTCTGGATAAGGTCCCATGCGGACCTTCCCATCAGGCTGTATCAGGTGGTGAACACCTTCAGGTACGAGACGAAGCACACACGCCCCCTGATCAGGCTCAGGGAGATCACCTCCTTCAAGGAGGCGCACACGGTGCATCGAACATGGGAGGAGGCGGAGAAGCAGGTGAATGCGGCGATCGACCTTTATCGGGAGTTCTACCGGAAGCTCTGTGTCCCTGTCATCGTCTCGAAGAGACCCGAGTGGGACAAATTTCCGGGCGCGGACTATACCATCGCCATCGATACGGTGATGCCCGATGGGAAGACGCTCCAGATTGGAACCGTCCATCATCTGGGCGATCACTTCTCCATGACCTTCGGGATCATGTTCGAGGACGAGAAGGGGGAGCAGAAGTATGCGCAGCAGACCTGCTACGGGATATCCGAACGCTGCATCGCCGCCCTGATTGCCATCCATGGAGACGACAGGGGGCTCGTGCTGCCCCATGAGGTCGCCCCGGTTCAGGTACTGATCGTGCCCGTGATCATCGGGAAGCGAAGGGAGGAGATCATGACATATGCGAATGGGATCAGAGCTGATGTGGAGGCGATGGGGCTGCGCGTGCGCATCGATGACCGCGAGATCAGGCCGGGTGCCAAGTACTACCACTGGGAGATGCGGGGTGTCCCCCTCCGTCTCGAGGTCGGACCGCGGGATCTCGACGGAAGGAAGGTGATGGCGGTGGCACGGGATGGAAAACGCTCGCTGTTAAACAGGGAGGAGATCCGGGAGAGGGTCGTGGAGTTGCTTCGCGAGTTCAACGAGAGGATCTCTGAAAGTGCAGAGGGGCGCTTGAGATCCTGCATAAAGCGGATTTCCGACCTGGGTGAGATAGGGTCTGCGCTCGAGAAGGGTGTCGTGATCGTCGGTTGGTGTGGAAATTACAGCTGTGCCCAGGAACTGGAGAAGAAGACAGGGGCGAGTGTGCTCGGTTCATGCCTCGACGCCGAGATGTCCGGAGAGGGGAATTGCACCTGTATCGTCTGTGGCACCGCGGGTGCGCACGCACTGGTCGGAAGGGCCTACTGAGTTATTACCCCCCTGAATCGATTACGGCTGAACTTCTGTCAGGAACCGGATCGACATAATAAAATTCATTCTCCTTTTACGAAGAACAGGAGAATGTCGATTCGATGGTTTTTCCCAAGGGTGCTTCCATCGATTTTTTTATATCGGGATCAGCCTTATATCCATGTTTTTTAATGGCATCGAACGCTCCAGGGGGCGACGCTCGGCTCCGGCGCCCGACTGTGATCTTCCCCATCTGTCGTAGATCGAACTTCGGGCGAGCCCTGCTCACACTGAGAATATATAACCGTAGTGCGTTCTGTCCGGTCGCTGTGACACGAGCGATACCGTGGATACATAAATCCCGCTTCTGCTTTCTAATCGAAGTTGTGGTGAAAACGTGTGCCCTGAAAAAAGGGATGAGTGGATGCCTATGGATTGTCGGATCTGGAGGAGTTTACTGAGATTTCTCCTGGCATTCGGAACAGCGGTAGCTCTTTCTGAATTGGTTCCTGCCCAGGTCTGCGAGGATCACCTTTCTTCCCCCGCCGACGAAGATCCTGCCGCATTTTGAGCAGCGTTTCGGAATGAGGTGTCCGACTCTCGACATCGGCACCTCGATGGCGAACTCGAGGCTCTCTTCAAGAAGCAGATCACACTCCTCCAGGTCTTCCATCCTCCTGAGCAGCTGCATGATCTGGAGAGGGGCCACCCCGAGTTCCGAAAGCTTCCTGAAGATGTGGTACTGGAAGACGATCCAGGCGAGGTCGGAGCGTTCGATCACCTCTCCATAGTCATCCTCCACCTCATCTTCCATCACGCAGCCGCAGAGAGGGCAGTGCCCCCCCACAAGCTCGTCGAGAAAGACCTTCTCCTGGCAGCCAGGGCATATGATGTGATGTGCATTCACCCTCACGGTCATATCTTCAGAGCTCCTCGTGCCGGGGTGTATTCCGCATAAAGATCAGGTGAAAGGTCGCCGGATCTCTCTGCACTCGCTGAAAGAACTTGAGAGAATGCCCGGTCCCCTCCACGCTGCGACGCATATACCCTTGGTAATATGCATGACAATCACTTAAAGATATATGTAATTACAGGGATCTCCTCTAATAAGCCTTTATATCACCCTGAAATTCCATCGGGATGCCTGAATGTACTGCCCTGATCCGTCCATGGGATGAATGAAACCGTATCTGATCGTCAGGGCTGTCATCCCTCTTTCCTCGACATTTCTGCCTTTGCTCAAGCGCTGCGATTCTGAAAGACCCTTTCAATCCCATCGACGGTATCGTATCCTCTCGGACCCCTCCGAAGGCACCAGCTCGCCACCATTCGGCCGCCCTCCCATTGTACGACTTTCTTCCGCGGCTTTTCTGCGAAAAATCGTTACCGGAACGCCCATGAACGTCCCCCACAGTTATCCGCCTGATATTCGAGCGGCTACATTCGGGTCATCTCAGTGCGAACCCTTGTGAATAATCGTCTCACACGATCGGATGTTCCCCTTTATATGAGTCCATCTGAATTGAACTTCTGTCACGCACCGGATCGGCTGAAAGGGATACGTTATACTCCTTCGAGCAGGAGTGCACCATGGATTCGATGGTTTTTTTAAAGGTGCTTTCATCGATCTTCGATGTCATCAGGCGCTGTTCAGGGGTTATGATGGCATCGAACGCTCTAGGGGGCGACTCGGCTCTGCACCCGCCGCTCCGGCGCCCCTGCGTGCGAATCCTCCGTTCTCTCTCTGGAAGGGCTATGAAGGATCGGGAACTGCATGCAAGTGGCCAGGGCGTCTGTTCCAGGAGAGAGGAGACAGACGGACCTCCACGGATCGTCGGGTCTGAAGGGGATCCGGGAGGCTGGGATCTGAAGAGCCACCGGGGGGACAGTCGAACAGTAAGCATTAATTGACGAATGTCGTATGCTTATCAGGGTGAAGGAGATGAAAATAAACCAGAAGATGGTCGATGCCCTGAACGGACAGATAAACCGGGAGCTCTATTCCGCATATCTGTATCTGGGCATGTCCGCCTACTTCGAGTCCGAGAATCTGCATGGCTTTGCGAAATGGGTGCGTGTGCAGGCCGGGGAGGAGCGGGTGCATGCGATGAAGTTCTTCGACTATATCGTCGAGCGCGGGGGAGAGGTGAGGCTTGCTCCAATCGATGCACCACCGACGGAATGGAAGTCTCCGCTGGCGGCGGTCGAGAACATCTACGAGCACGAGCAGAAGGTGACCGCCTGGATCCACGAACTCCTCGAACTCGCGATGGATGAGAAGGACTACGCGACAGCGAACATGCTTCAGTGGTTCGTGAGCGAACAGGTGGAGGAAGAGGCGAACGCCTTCGATCTCGTCCATAAGACAAAGATGCTCGCCGGACATGGACATGCACTCCTCTGCCTCGACGAGGAGCTGGGAAAGCGGGAGTGAGTCCGCATCCTGCAATTCCATTCGAAAAAATTTTTTCATCTTTCCAAAGATCCAGCCAGCTGATTTTCCACCCTCCTGTTCAACCGCCCATATTCATGTACATTCGAATTTTCGGCCTTTTCACCCGTCCTGAAGCTGCATCGATGATCGTTGCCCGTCTTCCCCGGCATATCTGGCCTCACCATCTGGCCAAGGGAAGCGGCAGCGTCTGAATCGATTGAAATGCCATCGAGATATCTGCTGCCCTGCCGGCAGCCGACCGTTTTACCTCTGCGGGAAAGGAGGGGGGCCTGCGCTCATTACGCTTGATGGAGATGAAGATCGCCCTTGTGCAGGAGATCGTCGCCCTCTTTGAACTCCGACTGCAGGCTGCAGCCGCGGACGGATGTTCCTCGAGCATTCGGGGTTCATGAGGACCCCCCGGTAATCGGTGGTTCACCGATGGCAACATACAAAAAGCGAAGGGGAAATGGCTATGTTTCTCCTCTAAATCACGGAGCACCCCATTTTTTTTTATTGGATGACGGCCACATCTTCACACACAATCTGGATACAGCGATCCCCGCAGGATCGATGCTCGCATTCGATCGGGTGACATGCCTTCATCTCCTCCCTTCCAGAAACATCCCGATCTTATTCTCCCTCGACGGTATATCAGGCCGGACACCTCTGAACCGATCCTCGAAGACCGGTCTTTCCCCCTGGAAGAAGAGACCGATGGGAATCCTGCTCTCACTGTTGTAGTCCCACTCAGAGGCGAGGCGCATCGCCGACTCGATGGAACTTCTGTCGTGCCCTTCTGGCTCGTACACCATCCTGTCGTAGACCTCGTGCGGATCGAAGAAGGTGGCACAGATCTGGAGCACATCGATGAATGAGAGCCCCCTGTGCATTATCGCCTCTTTTATCATCCATCTCAGCTGGTCCTGGCGGCGCGTGTACCCCCGTGCGACGAAGGAGGCACCTGCGTTCAGCATCAGTGCGATTGGGTTGAATGGGGGCTCTGCGGTCCCCGTTGGGGTGGATTTACCCCTGAAACCCAGCGGAGAAGTGGGTGTGTACTGTCCTGTGGTGAGTCCGTAGACCCGGTTGTTGTGGACAATGATGGTCATGTCCATGTTCCTCTTCGCCGCAAAGAGGAGGTGATCGAGCCCCTCTGCATATGCATCGCCGTCCCCCACACAGCAGATCACCTTCAGATTAGGATCAGCGATCTTCAGCCCTGCGGCTGCAGGGACCGCACGCCCATGTATCGCATAGACGCTGTTGAGGTTGAAGTAATCGGCCATCTTTGCATGGCATCCGATCCCGGTGACGAGCACCACTTCGTCCAGCGACAGACCCTCCGACCCGAGCTCGAGGATTGCGTTTTTGAATGCATGCTGAATCGCGAAGTTACCACAGCCCGGGCACCAGGTGTTCTGTGCACGGCTGATCAGCCCCTCCTCCCTCATGCATGCACCTCCTGTACACGGGTGGCGAGCTCTTCAACCGAGAATGGCCGGCCATCGTACTTCAGCACCGTTGCATCCACCCGGTGACCGAACCCCTTCAGTATGGATGAGAGCTGTGCGGTCGCGTTCTGCTCCACGACCACGGTGGCGGCCGGACTCCCCAGCGCTCTGCCGAAGGCCTCTTCCGGGAAGGGGTGGAGTACGATCGGTCTCACGACCCTCGCACCGAGGATATCTGCCGTCTCCTGGCAGACGGGACCATTGGAGCCCCAGCAGACGAGTGCGAGATCCTCCCCTCTTCCGTGAGTCCATACAGTCTCGTATTTCCCGAGCTCCTTTGAGAGGGCTTCACCCTTTCTGAGCAGTTTCTCCTGCATGCTGGCCGTCATTGCCGCATCCTCAGTGGTGATGCCATCCTCGTCGTGGTAATAGCTGTTCACCTTCACGACCGCTCCCCTGGTGGGCATCTTCGCCATCGGGGAGACGCCGCTGTCGGTAAACCTGTACCTCCGGTAGGGCCGATCCTCATTTCCGGGGCCACTTTCTTCCACGGACGACTGCTCTCGTGAATGAACCATAAGACTGTAGTACCCCTCGGAGAGGGTCTTGTCGGAGAGGATGATCGCCGGGATCTGGAACCTCCATGCCAGTCGGAGCGACTCGGATGACCAGAAGAAGGCCTCGCTGGCATCCGCCGGCGCTGTGACGAGACGTGAAAATTCCCCCTGGGATGCATGCCTCGCAAACAGGAGGTCCCCCTGTGAGGTATAGGTGGGAAGGCCGGTGCTCGGTCCGGTCCGCTGACCCAGCACGATCACGACCGGACACTCCGCCATCCCTGCGAAACCCAGTCCCTCTGTCATCAGGCAGAAACCCCCGCCCGAAGTCCCCACCGCGACCTTCTCGCCACCGCAGGCGGCCCCTATCGCCATCAGCATCACCGCTATCTCGTTCTCGGGATGCACGACCTTGAGTCCGAAGTCCCCTTCGACTTCGGCCAGAAAATGAAGGAGCGAGGAGGTGGGCGTCATCGGGTAGGCGATATACGAGGTGAGACCGCCCCTCAGCAGGCCGAGACCGATCGCCTCGTTCCCTGAAACCAGGGGTAAGCCCTTCATCGAGGGACGATCGATTCGAAGCTTCTGCTCGGAAGCATCGAAACCCCTGCGGGCCACCTTCAGGTTGATCTCTGTCCCCTTCGGAAACTCCTTTTTGATGATCCTCTCCAGCACCTCCCACTGAATGCCCGCGGCCCTCGCGAATGCACCGATGAGGCCCGAATTTCTCGTGATCGGAGGTGCTCCCTCCTCTTTCAGTATCTTCGACAGGGGAATTCCGATCCCGTCCGCCTTTGCCGCATCCGAGTCGTATATGATCGCCCCTCCTTCTCTCAGTCTACCTGAATGGAGGATCAGTGTCTCCCGGTTGAGCGCGAGAAGGACGTCCACATGTGTTCTGTGGGCGCCGATTGAGTGGGTGGCAGCCCTGATGATCGAGAAGTTGTGCCCTCCGCGGATCAGCGAGGGATAATCATAGTACATATAAATGTGATAACCATGGGCGTTCAGCAGGCGGGCGATGATCTGGCCCGCCCGGTTCAACCCCTCGCCCGCTCTTCCGCCTATCAGCACCGAAAAATCTTCCATATGTGAGAGTATCCGCACCGGTATATGAGCCTCCCGGTCATTCCGATCGGCCAGAGGCAGTCATTTTTAGCGATGGAGATCGTGGTTCCTGCCTCCCTTCGATCACCGCCGACGCAGAGGGATCGAATGGATTGGTCCTCACCGCAAGCGAGAAGAGGTACGGATAACTCCTCTGCAGGTACTGCATATAATCGAGCCACTGCCTTCCGATCAGGGAATATATTCTCGCCGCGTCCCCCCTCAGATGCTGGAGGTCCATTTCCGGGAGTGCTTCGAGACTCTCGCGACGCTCCAGCTCCTCCTTCAGGTGGAAGACCGCTCTCAGTGCCTCTGTGAATGGACCGTGCTCCAGCAGGACAGGGTTCTCCAGAAGACGGAGCATGAAATTCCCCTTCTTCACCAGGATCTCCTTCAACAGGGAGAGGTGCATGCCGTCCACCTCCACCTCGAAACGGTGTTTCTCCATCGCAGAAGCGGCCCTGGCATAATCGTCCTTCGTCCATTCGGATCTGACCAGAAGCGCCTGTCTGAACTCGTCCACTGACCTGTCCTGTCGGGAGAGGAGCTTCAGCATGTCTGTGCCCATCTCGCTGAAGAATGTCCCGATCACCATATTCAGCTTCTCCAGCCGTTCCCTCCTCGCCCTTACCGCGAGTAGCTGATTGATGATCAGGGTTACGAAGAGGACATTGATCGGGAGGAAACCCGCACTGTTCATCACATACAGGTAGGTGTTCAACGGATCCCCGAGCAGGAGGAACTTCAGGGTATAGATCAGTATGGAGATGCACACGAGCAGTATACCCAGGCGTATCTCCCATTTCAACCTCATGCGAGAGAGTTCATTCGGGGATCGTTAAAACGTTGCGAATTAATCCGGGAATGATCCACGCTCTGGGAGATATACCACCCATGTGATAGAGATGACGAAGAGTGACCCGATTCGGCGATGCGGGAAATCAGAGGAAACGTGGATGCCAGTCGGGGGATTTTCCCTCTGGAGATATCCCGCCGATACACCGGAATGAAGGCCCGATTTCCTTTGCCCGCACATTATCCTGCATTGTCGGAATGAGGAGATTGCTGGGAGGTGGCCAGGCCACCAGATACGGGGTTGCGAAGCACGTTCTCTTCGACGAGGATGAAGGATTGAAAAAGGATAATGATGAAATTTTTTTTATCCGTCCAGCAGCTCCATTGCCTCTTCGCGGTATGCGTCCATCACGTACGCAATTCCGCTCACTCTGGATGCCTCCTCCGTCAGCGCCATCACATCGCGCCTGGAGATGCTGTCTATCCTGAAGTTCCTGCTCCCTGCCATGATCTGCTGCAGCCCCGTCTTGAAACGCTGCGCATATGTGTAGAGACCAATCGCACCCATCGGAATCTCTTCGAATCTGGAGCCGTACTTCTCGCGCAGCTCCTCGTATGTGACGAAGATCTCCTTGGGGCTCTTTCCGTATTTCGATACGGTATTGGGCAGAGTCCCGCTCTTGATCCACTCGCCGATATTCTTCCCCACCATTCCCGGGATCATCAGGCCTCTTCCCATGCAGACCCCCTTCACGTACGGGCTGCCCATCGCGATCGCCTTGAAGACATTCGCCTCATCCGAGAAACCGCCCGCCATCGCGATATCCGGCACCCTCATGCCCTTCTTTCTCAGGTACTCGCAGAACTGGTATGCGAGCGACTGCAGGTAGAAGGTGGGGATACCCCATTCGTTCATCATCGGCCACGGGCTCATACCGGTGCCACCCGGTGCGCCATCGATGGTTAACAGATCGATCCTCGCCTCCGCCCCCCACCTGAGCGCCATCGCCAGTTCCTGCATCGAGTAAGCACCGGTCTTCACGGTGATCCGCTTGAAGCCGATGGACCTGAGGCGATCGACCTCCTCCATGAAGCCTTCCTTATCGATAAAACCGAGTCTGGAATGGCGTTCGAACTCCCTGATAGCGCCATCCCTGAATGCCTGCTGCACGTCGTGCCTGCTGGGATCGGGTAGAACGATATACCCACGCTTCTTCAGCTCGATCGCACGCTCAAGTGTCTTTACCTTGATCTCGCCACCGATGCACTTCGCCCCCTGCCCCCATTTCAATTCGATCGTCTCCAGGTTGTGCTTCGATGCCACATACTCTGCCGTGCCCAGGCGTGTGTCCTCCACGTTCATCTGAACCAGGATCTCGCCGTATCCTTCGTGGAACTTCCTGTATGTCTCGATCCTCCTGTCCATCTCCGGTGATTTCTTCACCTTGCCTTTGCTGTCCAGCACGAGTTCCGGATCGACCCCGCAGACATTCTCACCGCAGACGAGGGTTATTCCGGAAATGGCGGCCCCGATCGCGAAGTGTTCCCAGTTCTTCCGTGCGATTTCGGTCGAACCCAGAGCGCCCGTGAAGATGGGCAGCCTCATCTTCACCTTGCGGTCCCAGCCATACTCCGTCTCCGTATTCACGCTATAGAAGACCGCGGTATCCGGACTCATCTCGGTCCCTTCGGGCAGGCCCTTCGCCCCGAAGGCGTAACCCTGGATGTTCAGGTGCGAGTAGTCGATCGGATAATTCTTATCCGCACCAGCGGTGATCTCTCCGAACGGACCGGGATAGAGCGTTTCCCTGCCCCTGAAGCTGGAGAGCCATATGTCACATGCGCCCTTGCATCCATCCACGCACCTGGTGCATATTCCGGAAAGCGGCACCACATCTCTGGAGCGATTCGAGGTTCCTACCGCCTCGTTTGCGTTGGGTTGTCGAAGATTCATGGAAGAGCGTTTCTTATCCATCTTTAAAAAATATGCAGAATCGATCCGGTATAACACTCCCAGACCGATATAAAAATAAGGACACACACTCATTCTCATGCATGGCGAAGAAAGTGATCATACTGATATGCGCGCTCGGCGCCATGCTCCTCTTTGCTGGCTGCATGCAGCCGCAGCAGGAGGGCGTGACCACTCCGACGACAACGCCGGTGACGACAGCACCGACCACCGTACAGCCTTCTCCAACGACAACCCCTGCATCGACCTCTGCCGATACGATCCCGCCCGAGAAGGCGGTGACTATCTCGGTCCTCAGGGATCAGATCACCCCGAAGATCACGGTCAGGTTCGATGGAGGTAAGGGTCAGCAGCAGATCAGGTCCATCGAGGTGCAGGTCACCCGTTCGGATGGGCAGGTATTGAAGAACACGCTGCCGGCGAGGGTGAATGCGGAGATCGAATTCGATGGCACCAGAGGTGTGGACAGAGTAGAGATCTGGGTCTCGTACCTGGATGGGAGCAGGTACAAACTGATGAACCAGCTGTTTGACTATTTCAAGAGGTGAATCCTCCCCCTTTCACCTTCCATCTGATGAGCACGCCGCTGTCCATCGGAACCACCTGCTTCAGTTCCAGTCTGACGAAGTGCTTCTCGAGCATGAAACCGGCACCATCGGCCGGGGTGGGAGCGGATCCCCCGCCTATCACCAGGTTGCCCACGTAGGTGCAGAACTCGTTCACCAGGCCCTGAGCGAAGAGCGAATATATCAGGGTGCCCCCTCCCTCTACCATCAGCCTCTCAACCCCTCTTTCACCGATCTGGTCCATCAGTGCGGCGAGATCCACCTCGTTATCGCCTGCAACGAGGATTTCGGCTTTTCTCTCCAGCGTTGCAATCTTCTCTGAACGGGCGCTTCTGGAGACCGCAATGATCCTCCTCCCCGCACCCCTGTGGAGGATATCTGCATCCGGAGGTGTTCGTGCATGGCTGTCCACCACGATCCGGACAGGATTCTCATCCTTTCCCTCGTGCAGTCGTCTTTTTTTCAGTTCGTCCGATTTGATCGTCAGCGATGGATTATCCGACAATACCGTCCCGATGCCCACCATGATGCCATCGCTCTCTGCCCTGAGCCGATCGACCCTTTGGAAATCCTCCTTACCCGAAATCCTCACCTGCTTCCTTGCCGTTGTGGAGATCTTTCCGTCCGCACTCATCGCGACGTTCACGTACACGTACGGGCGCATACACTACATCTGGAGATCTCCCTTACATATACTGTTCCATGCGAATGCGCCTCGAAATGAAGATCGACAGGAGATTGCAGGTCAGAACGATAAAAGGATGAAACGGAATGTATTTTTTCAGGCACCGACCGATCCATCCGGTATGCGGACGATGACAGGGAGATGTCCCGCGCTTCCTGTTATCCCTGAATCATGTTGCAGATGCATTCGGTTACAGGGCGCACCACCATGACCTCTCAATACATGCACATCTTCGAACGTGTCGGTTTCGGCATCCTCGTAATCGAGCCCGAGGAACTCAGGATAGTCGACTTCAACCCTGCCGCATGCCTGCTCCTCGAAAGAGGACCACAGGAGCTGATCGGCAGATCGATCACGGATCTTTCGGGCGGGTTCACCCGAGTGAAGGATATGCTCCTTTGCGCGGGGGCCAACCATGACAATGCCTCAAACTGTATATGCATCGAACAGGATGGCAGATGGATCTCTCTGAATGCAGTCCAGGCGGTGCTGGAAGGCATGTATCTGCTCTCCATCGCCGATATCACCCGCGAGATCTCGAGCTGCATGACAAAAATGGAACTGCTGGAGGCGCTTCTCTCCCTCTCCCCCGAACCGATGTTCATCCTCGACCAGGACCACCGCATCGTACGTTTCTTCTGGAAGGGTGCAGAGGAGGTGGGGCTGGAGTCGACGAAAGTCGAGGGGAGATACATCGGTGCCGTCCTTCGGAGCGGAATACCTGGAGAGATGCCCCTCGCAGGCGATGGAGGAGGCAGAGAGATCAGGTTCGTTTCGAGTATGGATCTGAAGGGTGGCAGGCGGGCCTTTGACACGAGGCTGGCACCCTTCATAAACGGAGATACAGGTAAGACACGCTATCTCGCGGTTTGCAGGGATATCACAAAGGAGCTGCAGGATAGGGACATGGCAGAACGGCTCGATAAGGAGATAGATTTCAGAAAGGACTTTATTTCAACTGCTGCCCATGAACTGAGAACTCCGCTGCAGCCCCTGCTCGGTTACCTGAGCATACTCGTGGAAGACCCGGACTCTTTCGGACTGAGTGAGGAGGTGCGGGGGATGCTCCAGAAATGCCTGGACAGCGTGGAGAGGGAGAGATACATCGTGGAGCGGATGCTGGAGCTCTCCCTCCTCTACGAGGGCAGATTCAGACTGAATCTCACGGAAGTGCCACTCCGCGAACTTGTCAGCTCCGTGATCGGGAAGAGTGGATTCGGCGATGCTGCCGAGTTTAACCTGGAGGTTTCCCCTGATATCGTCATCACTGCGGACTGGGACTGCATGCATTCCATACTGATGAGCCTGATCTCGAATGCGGTGCAGTTCAGTTCGCCACCGAGAAGGGTCTGGATCTACTACGAGGAGAACGAGAGGGAGCACCTCGTCTCCGTGAGGGACAATGGCATCGGCATGGAGAAGCATTCGATGGAGCACATCTTCGAACCATTCCATCTACTCGATGGGGAGAGACTGAGCAGAGGCTATAACCGCATGGGACTGAGCCTTTCGATCGCAAGGAACTACATGAATCTCCATGGAGGAGATATCACGGTGAAGAGCGAGGTGGGGGTCGGCAGCACCTTTACGATCCATCTCCCGAAAGGGGTGAACGATGGCCTATAATATCCTGGTCGTGGACGATGATCTGGACACGCTCGCGGTGATGGGCATCATACTGAGAAGGATCGGTTACGAAACCCATCTGGCGAAAACCGGGAGGGAGGGACTCATCCACCTCGCAGAGCACCGACCGGATCTGATACTTCTCGACCTCCAGATGTCACCGATGGACGGCTGGGAGTTCATGAAGGAGGTCAGAGACGGGGGCCATGATGCCGATGTACCCATCATGCTCTTTACCGCAAAACCGCTTCTGGAGAGGGAGAGGCGAATGGCGGAGGGAAATGTCGTCAGAGTCCTCCAGAAGCCCATATCTTCCCCGGAATTGAAAGAGGCGCTGATGGAGTTCTTCGGGAGCAGGAGAGGCCGATGAAACTCTTTTACCCCCTCGATGAATCAAAACCAGGCGAACTTCTGATATGAACCGGATCGACTGAAAGGGATACATCCTCCTTTTACGAGAAAATAGCACCATGGATTCGATGGCTTTTCCAACAGTGCTTCCATCGGTTTTTCTGGGTTGAGATCAGCCACATATTCATGTTTTTTTCATGACATTGAACGCTCCAGGGGCTTCGCATGGCTCTGCCCCCGATGCCACGGCGCCCCTGTGCGCGATTCCCCCGTTCTGTCCTGGATCGAACTTCGGGGAATCCTGTGCACGGACGGGATATGACATGGATTCCGTGCGTTCTTTGATTGCGAACTGCATGCAGGTGGCCCTGGCGTCGACCCGGTCGCAATACCACGAACGATATCGTGCATAGATAATTCTCGGGTATACTTCTCTTCGAAGTTGTGATGAAAACGGCTGCTCGGGAAAAAAAAGAGGTAGCGTACACGAAGTGATGTAAAATAAAATCCCCCGTATCCTACAGTGATT
>JARYLJ010000057.1 GCA_029907705.1 Methanomicrobiales archaeon | reverse complement strand
GACGGTGGTGCCGATCCCCTGCTTTCCCAGTGAACGGACGACGGCGAGGGCGACGAAGTGCTCCCCTTTTGGAACGATGACTTCCATTCGATATTTCAGGGAGATATTCGTCTCCTGAGTATAAAGAACCGAATGAAAACGAATAAATGGGGGATGTTCATCCGAAAAGGAAAAACAGAAGTGGTTTTACAGTCCTGCGTTCCACATATGTCCTGAATCCCGGTTTCTCCAGTGTGAAGGTATGCACGCCTCTGCTGACGGAAAATTTAATTTCTCCGTTCTTGTTGCTCTCGTATCTTTCGTAATCCACATAAAGCGTAACACCCGGAACCGGCATTCCGGCCATGTCCCGTATCGTGACTGTGTTTGCCCCTTCATAAACTCCTGAAAAGTCGATGGAGAACGTGTTTCTCGGTTCGGTCGGTTCGATGATGAGGATCTGAGTATCGTTCGCGGCCACGCTGGTGGCAAATATCATCCGGCACATGCCCTTATCGATCTCGTAACGAATCCTCTCGCCATTGGTCGCGGTGTAGGGGCACGTGGAGTTGATGACCGGAAGGCTGACCGAGTAGGCCAGTTTTTTTACTGCTTCCAGGTTTTTATTGTAGATCCAGATGGTCGCTGAATCTACCTGCTTCGATATGTTGCTGCTGATATTCTCCTGATAATGAAGCGACCTGTAGATCTCATCCAGCGTCGTGTATGTCATCCCATATTGCACAGGATATGTGACCATTTCGGTGAATTGCCTCTTCACGTCATCGCTGGCGATATCCGATGCCCGGATCATGAGAACGGCCATCCCCCCGAAATCCCGGACAGTCTCCATTGTGGTCAGCCATTCTGAATGGATGTTGTTCATCTGATAGGTGCTTTCGAAATCCGACACCATCGATGCCACAACAGGCACGAGATAGATGCCCGTTTCATTCATCTCGAGATAACTCATTTTTGGATTTCGCACCCCCTCCCTGTTGTATTTGAAGAACGGGGGATTGATCGGAAGTGCGAGGACGTATCCGATGCCATTATCACTGGACACCCTGATGGAATCGAGATTGAACATGAAATCCGCAAAATATACCCCCCGGGTCTTGACCGACCCGATCATCTGCTGAATGTTGCGTTTCTGGGTTTCGATTGGAAGATATCCATCGGATCCATACACCCTGACCGAACCAAGCGGGTTGAGACGGCGTGCCAGGGAGATATTGCTCTGAGATGAAAGGACCGTCTGATATGGGATACGGTGCTCCTTCAGTATGCTCTCCACGTCCGTCGTGGAGGTGGTCGATCCTGGAAGGACCAGGAACACCACGGGAATAATGCCATCAGGGTAAGGGGAGGGGGATACAGATATGTATTGCTGGACAAAAGCCCTTGCTGCAGGCTCCTTTCCAATAGAGAAATACGTGGTCACCTCCAAGGGCTCGGAATACGAGAGCTTGGAGGATGACTCGAGGTATACTTCGCCATAATTATAAACGGTCGAGCCGCTGTAAATGATTTCACCCGGATAGGGATTGGTGGGGAGATATTGCAAAAATATTCCTGAATCGCCGCGATCGAAGAAAATATCCCTGATTTTCAGATCCTTCAACTGAACGTAATCCTCGAGCGGGTAGATCGCCTTGGAGATTTTTCCCTCTTTTGCCACGCCGATATCTGTATAATTGAAGCGTGAAAAAGGCGCAAAAACGAGTGTCTCCACAGAAGTCTTCAAGGATAGATCCCTCTTGCTCTCCAGCTGATCGTGCGAAACGATGATGTCCCTCTTGAAAGATTTCTCGTAGAAAGTATAGCGGACAGAGAGGGAGGCCCATTCTTCTGTCTTATTCCTCTTTACCACTGTTTTATAGAGAAGTTCATTTCCAGAGTAAGAGACCTCTGAAAATTCGATTCCATGAAGGTAAAATCCGGATACATTGATGGAATAGGGTCTTGACCATTCAAGACTGACATAATCGAATATTCCTCCCTGGCCAAGCAGATTTTTCTTTCTGGTGCCGAGATATGTGATCCTCGGACTGGTCTGAGCCATTTTGATCGTATAATAATCCGTTTGAATCAGGAATATCGAGCCCAGGTCCTGGATCGATGGCGTCCTTTCGACATACTGTATACGGTCCTTTTCACTCTCGGAGAGATTCGAGACCTTCCTCATCAGCCGCGCATTATAGATGCCAAATCTCTGGTCTGACGAGTATATTCGATCGAGCTGCTGATTGGAGTCTATTTTTAAATCTTCAAAATTTTTATTGAAATTCTTCCAGATTCTCTCGGAGGATATGAAATACTGGATATTGAAACCATACAACTTCAGGACGTCGGATTCAGAATTGTTCCGGAAAAAGATATTGTGCAGAGAACTCTCGTAACTGGAGTACATTCTCCCGGCAGAGAACCGCGGAGAGGGTTTGTTTGCATACAGATCGATCCTGTCCCTGTAGGCGTAACTTGCCACCCCCTGGGTGGCGTCACCCACAGTGCTCAGCCAGACGAGATTCTCTCTCTCATTGATTGTACCGGTAATGGTCGGCTGGTAATAGAGATTGCCGATAACTGGGGTGACAATGGATGTTGCGAATACTACAGTATACAGGAGGAACATGAAAAATTTCCTTCTCGAAAATTTGCGTTCAAAAAATTCAATAATCACGAAAAGGCCGAGGACGGAGGTGATCGGGACGAAGAGGTACAGGTAAAAAATTTCCTTCAGCACGCCGGTTCCTTCGCCTGACTGAAAGAGCCCTGGGACAACGGTAATCGCAATCAGCGATAGAAAGATTCCTTTTCCCCTCGAATCCAGCTTGAAAAACCCAATAATCGAGAGAAAACTTTGAAGAGGCCCAATCCAGAATGGCGCCGCTTCAATCGAGTGGGAGATGTTCTCTATCGTGCCGATGAATGGGATGGTGATAGAATACCTTTTCAGCGATGAGACGATGGTCGTATGAAGATATTGAAGGAATTTTCCCACGACAAAGAATACGCATGCCCAGAAGATCACGTAGACAATGTCGTTCGAGACGAAGATATTGTCATATATGGTCCGATTCAACTCATACAACACCTTCAATCCAAAATGGTCAAAAAAAATTCGATTGAAGGAGAGTATCAGGGTTCCTTTATAGACATACTGGGCTTTCATCGAGGGAAACAGGATGGCCGATACGACATATATGCCCAGCATCCCAAGAATAGTGAGATAATAATTTACCTCGAACCTGTTCCAGAACAATGCAAATATAAAGAACAAGAGAACGACGAAAAGCAGAAGGAACAGGTAGGTCCCTGTATGGGTAATGCAGAGGATGAAAATGAGAGAGTAAAGAATGAGAATATTCTTAATAGACGTTTCTTTTATCGCCAGTAAAAAGATAAACGTGAGAATCGGTATTATGAATGAGCTTGGGGAATAATTTAGAAAACTGATCGTGATCTGCGGCATGGAGATGAGAAACAGGAGGGAAAAAAGAGTTTTGTCCGTGTCGCCGAGGAAACATCTGGCAAAAGCAAAAAAAACTACCAGAGAGATGAAGACGTTCAACAGGGGAAACAGGATCGAGAGCGTATAAATATCCATTCCTGTGACTTTCATGATAATGGATCCATAATACCAGAGGCCAAATGGATATTCACTCAATGTGGGGCCGCTTACGACCTGACTCTCATAAAATGAGTTCAAAGAGGTGCTCTCGGACATTTTTATGGTATTTACCATATGCGAATAGGCATCTGTTCCCGAAGGTGACTGAAAAACGATCGCATATCCAACGAAACTAATAAGAATGGCAAAGACTATTGAAATCAGGATATAGGGATTGAAGGAACATTCTTTTAAGTAATTCCTTGCATCTCTAACAAAATTATCCAGATGCATTTCCTTGTACATATTTCCTATTGCTATTAATATTAATGGCAGATGAGTATTCCTGATTGATATTCGTCGAACCTCGGACCGCTTACCAGCTCGGTCACTCTGTCATCTTTTTTATCAGATCGATTTGAGATTTACCCGCACGACTCCGCCTGGATTCAACCACTCTCATCGAATAAAAACTGATGGGCAATAGAATCCGACTGGTCCACAAATGTGCATATATGCCTGAAATGGCCGATGAACCTTCGATCCTTCAATACCCAGCGGGTGCCATGATGATTGCGTATCTTTTTTTCTGCTGTCTGAATGTTATTGCAGGAAAATCTGGTAATCGATCGAAATTATCGAAGCCTGCTTCCTGCCGAATTGCCTCGATTGAAATACCACGACATTTGACGGAGGATCCGTTGAATGATTCATCTTCCCTCATGTCTGTTTTCTGGCAACCCGCAATGATTGTTCTGTTTGATAAATTACGAACTATCGTCGGAGAAGTCGAGATGTTCGTGCGGCTTCGCGATGTTTCCCGCAGTGTGGGAAGGATTTGAAGTTACATCTCCAGCGATTTTTTCCCGAAAAATGGATTCCCTTTTTCCGATTCCTGATTGATCGGCGCCATTTTCGTATGAAAACCCCGGGGAATGAATTTCATATCCTTTTTCGTGCATAACCGATTCGAATGGCAGCGCATTATTTTTCCGGAAGCGATTTAATTCCCCCTGGAATCCCAATCAAGACTGCAATGGTCAAATGATCGAGACTCAAATGGCAATAATTACAATGCCTGTCACGGGATAATTACCGACCGCAGAAAAAAAGTACGATTGACAGAAATTCTTTTGTTCTTTGAAATATAAGGAAGACTTGCTCCGGGGGTTGACACATACGGACATTTCGTCTGGTATTCTCAAAAGGCCAATGACATTTTTTCTTATCGGCGTGACATTATGGGCGACTGTCGCTCTGGTCTCTGGATTGCAGCCAATCGGCCATGTTTCCAACGGCCCTTCCTTTGCAATCCTTTCGACCGGGGGTTTTGTTTATGCCGCCCAGGGAAGCGAGGTGCGGGTATATGACATCCGGGATCCATCGAAGATACCACAGCTGGGCTGGCAAAATGCACTGGCGAGGATTTATGTCGGTAGCGAGGTTCGCGGACTGGATACAGATGGAAGATACCTCTATGTGGCTGGCGTGAACGATTTTCTCATCGTGGATATTTCGAGACCGGACGATGCGCACATTGTGTCCCGCGTGAATAACATCAACGGCTCTATTCGCGATGTTAGAATCAATGGAAACTATGCGTATATCGCCTCGCAAAAGGTGGGAATCATCACTATCGATGTTGCTGATCGGAGCAACCCGGTAGTTCTGCACAATATCCGGCTTGACGCACAGAATAAACCATGGAGAATGACAGTACGGGGCGGATATCTCTATACCGGCATGGAGGGTGAGAATCGTCTGAATATTCTTTCCCTTTCAGATCCGTCGGAACCTGTGATGGCAGGCTTTTATAACAGAAGCGGCGATGACGGCTTCTCCGGGGTCGATGTCTACGGCCGCTATGCCGTCGTATCGC
>JARYLJ010000014.1 GCA_029907705.1 Methanomicrobiales archaeon | reverse complement strand
AAAGTTTTATAGCGTGCAGGCTCTCCTAAAGAAAAATTGCGTCTCGAAACACAACAAGGCAAAGCCTGTCAAACATAGCTACATCCTAAACGGTGGTCTTCTCTGGTGTGGGAAGTGTGGGAAGGAGATGGAGGGGCGCTCTGGAACCGGGGCCAGGGGTGTGAGGTATTATTACTACATCTGCAAAAATATGGAGTGCAAGTTTAAGCTGCCTGCTGATGAAATCGAGGGAGTTGTCCTAAGAGGATCAAAGAGCTCTCCACCAAAAAGGACATCATGGAGAGCATCATCAAATCCACCAATGAGAAATTGCAGAAGGAACTCCCGCAACTTAAAGAATAAAAAACGCTCCTCCAGAAGGAGCTTACGGAGATTAAGAATTTTGCCGACGGCATTATGAATAAATGGACATCCCTGGCGAGCGAAGACAGTAGCCTTTTCCTCAAAGACAAGCTGGATCAGTTAGGTAAAAGAAGGAAGGAGATTGAGACCGGCATCCAGGCTTTAGAGGAGAAGATCGAGGAAATAGAAAGGAAGTCCGTCACTCAAGAATTAGTGATGCTTGCCCTGAATAAATTTACGAATGTTTTTGATCACATCCAGCCCTACCAACAGAAGGAACTCTTGAGCCACGTCCTCCATAAGGCCATCCTTGCCCCGGACAGCATAAAAATAGCCCTATACGGGCGTCCACCCGAAATAGGGCTATTTTCTTTATGTGAATCTGAGATACGCTCTCAGACACCAATTTCGCTCCCGCTGCCGGGGGTCAGAAGACATAATTTCACTTTCTGCCTAACTGCATAATTCCGGCACTGAACACCGTCGTACCGCACCCTGAGAACCCTCTGTGAAGAGATCACTATCGTTCATGAAAAGATCGGGATGAGGCAGACCCTCCATTCATGCATGATCACAGGTGGTGTTCTATGCAGGAGTCCCGACTTCCCGATGTTTGTAAAAGAGAGATGCAGATTTTTCAGGTCACCACGGAGATCTGACCTGATTCGAGGTCGTAATACACTCCATGAACTGAAATATCACCCTTCTCCAGTGCACGGGCGACGATCGGGTACTTTTTGAGGTGTTCAGTCTGCAGGCGGATATTCTCCAGCTCGATCATCTTCTTGCGCTGTTTCATCGCTTCCTGAGAAGTAACGACTCCCATTTTGCGATCCACGCGCTCTTTCGCCTCCCTCGCATTATTCAGCCAGAGCGGGATGTATGCGTCATCTCCCTCCTTGTCCAGTGCCTTCATGGCACCGCAGTCCGAATGACCGCAGATGACGATGTGCCTCACCTTCAGGTGTTTGATTGCATATTCGACCATGGTGACAAAATTCCAGTCGTTGCAGGGGACGATGTTCCCGATATTCCTGTGAACAAAGAGATCCCCTGGTTTGGAGGCAGTAATGCGTTCCGGCACGACGCGGGAATCCGAACATCCAATCCAAAGTATCTGCGGGTTCTGCCCTTTTGCGAGGGTCTGATAAAAGGCGGTGTTCTTTCTGAAGTCCTCTTCCACAAATTCCCTGTTGCCTTTCAGAATATTCTCGAACATCCAAAATACCCCATCTCTGATAGTTGCGATGAGGCTTTAAATCATTTGTTGTTTTTGTCAGATGCCATTATTTCCTCACCCCTGGCATTTGAATAGAACGGTTTATGTATGGGAGGAGCGATCTAACGGTGAAAGGACATGGAGATCGTAAAAATTCCCAGACTGGAGAAGGAGGAGTACGATCATCTCATCTCCGATGGCTACATCAGCAGGATCGCCTTCATCGGGGATAAATACCCGTATGTCGCTCCATTTCTCTATATATTCGACGGAACACACATGTATTTCCTCTCCACGAAATACGGTAAAAAGATCGCATATTTCAGACGCAATCCGTACGTATCTGTCGAGGTCGAGAAGTATTCGGCAGACCTCTCCAGCTATATGTTCGTGACCATGCAGGGCCGTCTGGAGGAGGTGAAGGACGCGATCGAGAAGAAGATCATCAGGGAGAAGTTCGTCCGGATGATCCGCGAAAAGGGGCTGTCGAGGAACATCCTTGCGGCTCTGGGGCATGCACCGACCGACCCGCTGGAGACGATCATCACCGAAGAACGGTCCTGCATCTGGAAGCTGGTGGGGGTTCAGGATATCATCGCATTGAAGAACCTCTGAACAGAGGAGGGGTGTCTGCAGAACGCAGAAAAAATCCAACCTTTTTCGAGACCGGCGCACCGGGATCTCTTCCTATCCTCTCTGGAAGAGCCTGAACGATTCAGTGCATTCAGTGCGCAGTGGTTATTCGATGTATGCATTTATCCATTCAGAAGATCAGCAACTCGAGATAAAGCGTGCCCAGGGCTGAAATGAGCGTGATCGGGGTGATGATCGCTCCATATTTCATGAACGCTGTGAAGGATATTCTGCACTCCTTCGCACTGAGGATGCTCATCCACATGATACCGGCGAGCGAACCGAGCGGTGTGAGGTTCGCCCCCAGATTGGATCCGATGGTGGTGGCAAATGCGGCGGCGAGCAGCTCGCGTCCATGCAGGCTTTCCATCACAGGAACGAATGCGATCGTCATGGGGATATTGTTCAGGACATTCGCCGATAAGGCAGACGAAAATCCATAGATGAATGTGTTCACGATGATCGAGCCTCCGGAGATGGCAGCAAAGACATCTCCGACCGCCCTCGTGATCTCATACACCTTCAGTGCCTCCACCATGACGAGGAGGGAGAGGACAAAGGGTGCGATGCTCCAGGGAAGACGGTAAGCGGTCGCTTTCACGCTGGAATTGTTGTTTTTCAGGTTTGCACGCGGAATGAACCCCCACAAGATATCCCTTCCTGCGAGCATTCCGAGCAGCACGATGGCGAAGATGACGGAGACCTGCCACATCTCCACCCCGGCATACGGCGCGACGGCGAGACCGATAATGCAACCGGTTAAAATCGCCAGTCCGAGAATGGCACCCCATCTGTCGGTCAGTGCTCCCGCCGGGTCGCAGGTACATTCCTTTTTAAGCGGAACCTTCAGGGCTTTGCGAAAGACGAAGTACAGCAGCAGAAGGTTCGAAAGCCCCGCCGCAATGGTGGGAAGAAACAGGTATAATGTATATTCGTCGAAGCGGAGGGAGAATGCAGAGGCGATGACGATGTTCGTTGGATTTCCGATATATAGCATCATACTCCATGTATTTGCCGCGAAGAACTCGGTGAAGAGGATAGGCCTTGGATCGATACCGGCATCACGGGCAAAATAATAGATGAATGGTGTGAGAGTGAGGATGATGATGTCGTTCGATGTGAATACGGTGAGGATGGAAACGACAGAGTAGAGTGCGAGGAAGAGTTTCACACCACTGGCGCCCGCATTATTTCAGTGCTGAGCGTGCACAGAACTCGAAAAAGCCGGAGGTGTCCAGGAAGATGCTCATGAAGACCATGGAAAAGAATAGAAGAAGGATGCCGAGCGGATTGAGATGGACATTACCGTGAATGGCATCGATCAGCTGCGAATAATTGAGAAGACCCGAAAACACCAGAAGCACCGGAGCGAGCAGGGCTCCGGTAAAGTAGCTGCTGAAACTGATCTTCCTGTTTCGGAATCTGAGATGGATGATCGGTCTACGCAGTATCAGGTAGAGCATCAGAATCGTGCTCATCAGAAACAGGGCGATGACGAGTATTGCCTTGATCATTCGGGGTACAGTGCCATTCCGATTCTGCCTATTCCCGTTCAGGTCTCTGGAGGCTCCGTTGCGATCCTCTCCTTTGCGGATGCCCTCGGTGACGACTGTATGGGCCACCGGCTGAATCGTCCTTACAAGCTGAAAACCGGAAGCGTAAATATTTTCTTATGCGGCAATACCTCTTCATCATACGCCGCCAGGGTGTGTCCTTCACCGACCCCGGTCCGCATTTCTCCCACCCCATCACTTGAGGGGGCGATATGGATGGCTGATGCATCAAAATCGACATTCACGGGTATATGCATGATCACATGTCCATATCGCACCTCCCTCTTTCATCACCTGCGAGATCGACCCCGAATCATTAAATCGGCCCTCCCTCTCTCCCGTTAATGATTGCCTGCCGCCATCTCTGCTGGCACTGGCGGGCGGATGACCATACCCGAGAGATTGCCATTCAGGGCTTCTTTCCTGACGAGCATCTACGCATCAGCACGCATGCATCGGCAGGCGAGGGGAGAGGCGTCGATGAACACGATGGAGGTCGAGTTCCTGCTCACAGGAGGGGATCAAACCATGAAGATTCATGGTCTAATCTTATCGCTGCGTTAATCTGATTTATATGTATGGAAAGCCTTAAATTCAGAAAATTCGATGATTAGTGATATTTCAGCGAACAATTTCCACCATTCGGGAACCGGATTGATTCTCGGCTCCTGTGATGGAGACGAGATTGCCAGAGCCAGGGGACAGAAGAGAGGATTTCCGCGAGGTCGTGCGTCGGTTCATGCAACGCGATAGGTGTGTGGCCCTGACAGATCCTGATGGTACCATCAGAGTCGTCGCCGAGGACTATTACTATAAATCGGAGACATATTATAAAATTCTCTGCAGCGAGATGAAGGGTCTGAGCGTGGCACCTTCGAGCAGGGAGCTGCTTGAAGCCTTCGTAGTCCCCATATGCCTGGAAAAGGCAAAAAAAGCAGGCATTCCAGTCTGCAGATGGGAGATCTCGTACGGTTATATCAGGATGCCTGCGATCGCATACAGCCTGAGCTACTTTGCAGATCCAGCGGAGTACAGTATTCTCAGAGACGAATGGATTGCGAGGCAGGTGATCAGGCATATCACCAACAGCGGTAAATATCCATTCTGCTACCAGCCGATCAGCGAGGGAGCTGAGCTCCATGCGATGGTCTCCATCTTCGGGGAGATCCAGCAGGGCGACTCCGATCTGAGAGGTATAGCAGATGCGGTGTACCGATTGTTCCGAATACCTCTCATGAATATCGTCTCGGTGCGGGAAGACGATCGCCATTACCTCTCGTCGCTCAGCCCTGTGAAGTACTCCAAGCTCACGAGGGAGGAGAGGGGGGTGCTGAAGAGGATGATCGCAGGGGCGTCTGTATGGGAAACCTAGGTGTATTCGTGGACAGGCAGACGCTCGGTAATGCCGACCAGCTGAATTCCCTGGTAAAACTGAGGGATGCCGCGGAAGGGTTGGGACACCTCGTCTATTTCCTCTTTCCCGTGGATATCAAAAAGATACCCGGGATGGACGCATTGTTCATCAGGAGCAGGACGGATCCGATGAATGTCAGCTTCGTCGCTTCGAGGATGGCTGCCATCCATGACGTTCCGGTCATCGACGATCCCGACTCGATCCAGATCTGTTCCGACAAGGTGAACATGTATCTGCATCTGATGAAACAGAACGTCCAGATCCCCGCGACCGTTTTTTTGAGGAAGTACGAGGTGAACGAGCAGAGGGCAAAGGAGCTCTTCGATTCACTGGGGTCACCGCTCGTTTTGAAGGAGCCCTCGACCTCGTTCTCGGCCAGGGTGGAAAAAGTCTCCAGCGGGCATGAGTTCATACGCATCGCGAAGAAGTTCATGAGACTCTCCGACTGGATCGTTGTCCAACAGTACATCCCCAGTGAATTCGACTGGAGGATCGGGGTGCTGGACGGGGAGGTTCTCTATGCATGCAAGTACATCATTCCCAGCGAGACGTTCAAGATCCAGGCGACCATCAATGGAAAGATGGTCTATTGTGCGGTACGGAGCGTCTCCGTGAACGAGGTGCCCGCCATGGTGATCGATCGCGCACTGGATGCAGGGAGAGCGATAGGAAATGGGCTCTATGGTGTCGATCTGAAGGAGTTCAACCATTCCGCCTGGGTGATCGAAGTGAACGACAACCCGTCCCTGGAGGGGGGCGAGGACGAATGCTATCCGGACATATATGCCCGAATCATCTCCAAACTCATGAGGGAGTGAGCATCGTATGTCATCGTTCGAGGAGGAGGAGTACGCGATATGCATGAAGTGCGGGGGAGCGTGCTGCATCGGAGCGCACACCCCACTGACCGGGGAACAGAGAAGAGTGATTGAGGAAATGCTGGGGACAGATCACTGCTTCGAATATGCAGGGTACATGCGTTTGAAATGCTACGAAGACGGCCGCTGCATACTGCTGGATCAGGGGAGGTGCCGTGTGAACTCACATAAACCGGAGACCTGCCTTGCGGGTCCTTTTACCTTCGGTGTGAGGGATGGCGTGATCGATATTTTTCTGAAGAAGAAAAGCATCTGCCCGCTCGTCGCGTATCTCGAATCCAACAGGAAGGCCTATGAGGAGCAGTTCGCTCTGGCGGTGAGGAGTATCCGCAGACTCGTGAGCAGGCTTTCGGATGCAGAAATCGGAGTGATAAACACCATCGACGAACCGGAGACCGAGAAGGTGGCGGAGATCCCGCATCCCGCACGGGAGATGGAATGAGCTTCGGAACCGAGCACGAGTACTCGATCAACGATGCGCAGTTCATGCCTCTCCCGATCTCCGATCGGATCCTGACGGAGATTGGAGGCAGTTTGAAGAACGAGATCCCCCTGGGGGAGGTGATCGTCTCGAAGGAGCTCCAGAAGCATGTCCTCGAGGTGGTGCCATCGAAACCAGCGATGGAGATCCATGCCCTGGAATCGGACCTGATGACTGGTCTGAGGAGGCTGTTGCAGTTCACATCACCTCGCTATCTGCTGATGGGGCTGGGGATGCACCCCCTTCTCCGGCTGGATATGACCGGTGCATGGGATCACGATGAGGGAGAGATCTACAGGGAATACGACCGGCTCTTCGATATCAGACAGCATGGCTGGCTGAATATCCAGGCCCTGCAGATCAATATTCCATATCACAACGAGGATGATTTGATCAGACTCCACAACAGGATCCGATCGCTTTTACCATTCATGGTGGCACTCACCGCCTCCTCGCCGGTCGTCGAGGGGATCAGGACGGATCGGATGGACAACCGGCTTTTCTATTACAGGAAGAACCAGGAGAGGATCCCCGAGATCTGCCATGATATTCTGCCTGAAAAGCTTCGCTCCCTCGGTGAATATCTCCAGATACAGGAACGGATTTATTCGAAGCTGCGTGCATCGAAAGCGGATATTCTCTGTCAGGAATGGCTGAACTCGCGGGGTGTGATCGTCCGTTTCAGCAGGGAATGCCTTGAGATAAAGGCGCTGGACGAGCAGGATTGCATCCGGTCGGATATGGCGATCCTTTCCCTGCTCCTCCCGCTTCTCAGATGCCGGGATCTGGAGATCGAGGAGGACCCGGAGGAGCTGATGAACCTGCTCGAGACTGCGATCGATCGCGGAACCGCGAATTTAAAGCAGGAGCTCGGATGGCTCCTGCGAAAGGCAGAGGCAGAGGCGAATGCGGACGAGCTCCGCTACCTGCCAGTGATTCGGAAGAGGATTGAGCGGGGCAGTCTGGCAGAGTCGATAGACCGCCAACTCCAGAAAGGGTCACCGTTGGGGGAGATCCTCAGCGGAATCGCCTGCTCGCTCGTGACCAACCGACCTTTTGGATTGTATCAGGAGAGCCGCCTGCGACCGCAGGAACATTGATAGGTGCAGACAGGTCCAGAAGAGGACACGTTCGCCTCCCGTGCACCATACCCCATTATTTTATCTCTATCCGCTCGCCGGTGACCAGGTAATGGATCTTCTCTGCCATCTTGCAGGCATGATCCCCGCACCTTTCCAGGTATCTTGCGATCATCACGTAATTCGTGCAGCGCGTGATATTCTTCGGATCCTCCATCATATAGGTGATGCATTCGCGGAAAATGGAGTGCCGGAGCGCATCCACGGTGTCGTCTCTCGCGGAAATGCTGCTGATGAACGAGATGTCCTCGTGCTCGTACGCCTTCAGGCAATCTGCGATCATCGAAGAGACCACTTCACCCATGTGCGGGATGCTCATGAGCTCGCGGATGTGCGGCTGATCAGAGAGCTCGGGCACCGCCTTTGCGATATCCTTTCCGTATCGGCCGATCCTGGTCAGGTAGGTGATCATCTTCAGCGTGCAGGCGATGATGCGCATGTCCTTCGCCATGGGCTGGTAGAGAGCGATGAGCCTGAAGCACTTGTCCTCTATCTGTTCGTCGAAATGCGCCAGCATCACCTTTCTCGCCTGCACATTCTCTGCCAGCAGGAGATCCTGCGTCTTCAACGCCTCCAGTGCCCTGTCCAGCATGTCGAATGCAAACTGACCCATCTGCAGGGTGTCCTGTTTCAGGGTCTTCAATTCATGGTGGAATTTTTCTGGCATTGTACCCTACCCGAATTTGCCTGTAATATACTTCTCCGTCAATTCTTCGGATGGATGCTCGAATATCCTCTCTGTTTCGCCGAATTCTATCAGTCTCCCCATGTACATAAAACCCGTATATTGGCTCACCCTCGCTGCCTGCTGCATATTGTGTGTCACGATCACCACTGTATAATTTTCAATGAGTGTCTCCATCAGGTTCTCGATCTTGGCGGTCGCTATTGGATCGAGGGCGGAACAGGGCTCGTCCATCAGTATCACCTCTGGCTCGATCGCGAGGGATCTCGCGATGCAGAGCCGCTGCTGCTGACCTCCTGAGAGCCCCATCGCGGAGTCGTGAAGTCGATCCTTCACCTCCTCCCAGAGAGCGGCATGCCTCAGGCTCTCCTCCACCATACGGTCGAGTCTCCGCCTGTCATTGACACCATGGATTCGCGGCCCGTAAGCGACATTATCGTATATCGACTTCGGAAATGGATTGGGCTTCTGGAAGACCATCCCGATCTTCCTCCTGATCCCGAAAATATCGGCATCCCTGCAGTTGATCTCCTGTCTGTTGAACAGGATGGAGCCTTCCACCCTGACCCGATCGATGAGATCGTTCATCCGGTTAAAGCAGCGGATGAGTGTGGATTTTCCGCAGCCGGAGGGGCCGATCAGTGCGGTCACCTTGTTTTTCGGAATGCTGATCGTGATATCCTCCAGCGCCTGCTTCTCTCCGTACCAGAGATTCAGCGCTCTCGTCTCCAGAACGATATCCTCTTCTTCGAGACAAATTGTCACGCGAACCGCCTCCTCTGCCTTTCTCGTATCACGATGGCAACCAGATAGAAGGAGACGACGAGGAGGAGGAGTACAAAAGCGGTGCCATATTTGTTCGCGGTTCCATCCGGCACCGTGGTGGTGAGGATGAAGAGGTGGTAGGGGAGGGCCATCACGGGATCGAATGCGGAGGAGGGCAGGAACCGGGTACTGAACACGACAGCGGTGAACATGATCGGCGCGGTCTCTCCTGCCGCTCTCCCGATGGAGAGGATCGCGCCCGTCAGTATGCCATGGATCGCCGAAGGAAGGACGACCCTCCTGATCGTCTCCCATTTGGTCGCGCCGAGGGCATAACTCCCTTCCCTGAGTGAGGCGGGCACCACCTTCAATGCCTCCTCGGTGGTCCTGATGACGGTGGGAAGGATCATGAGCCCGAGCGTGATCTGCCCGGCGATCATCGATATCCCGAACCGCAGGAAGAGGACGAGGAATGCGAACCCGAAGAGCCCGAAGACGATGGAGGGCGTACCGGCGAGGAGATCGACCGCCGTCCGGATTGTTTTTGTCATGCTGCTCTCTTTCGTGTATTCGACGAGGAATACTGCACTCCCGATTCCCAGCGGGAGGGCAAAGGCGACCGCACCGGCGACGAGGTAGATAGTCCCCACGATGGCAGGAAAGATGCCCCCTGCCCTGCCCAGATCCCTGGGTGCCTGGGTGATGAAATCCCAGCTGATTGCCCCGGCCCCTTTCACCACGATCTCGCCAAGGATGATGCCGAGGATCGCGAGAACCAGGAGGATGATCAGCGTGAGGATGGCAAAGACGGCCTTCTCCACCTTCCTCGGATCGAGACGCCTCCCCCCGAATGTTCCGGCGAGGAACGTATACGATAGCATGCCTGTCAGCGGAATGAGAAGGATGCGTGGGGCACCATCGAAGATCAGGAGGATGAATACAACGATCGGGATCGCGAACAGAACTGCCCTCGCCCCCCCAGTCAGGCGATCGATTCTGACCCGTCTCTTCAGCCACTCCCGCCAGAAAGACATGGCCATGGATCTCCTCTCCCCCCCTCTTCTCTCCAATCTTCCGAATATGAAGGTGGCGAAGAGATTGATGCCCAGCGTGATGACGAGAAGGACGACTGCGATTCCAAATAACGCGTGATAATGGATGCTCCCGAATGCGACCTCTCCCATCTCGATGCCCAGCGTACCCGTCAGTGTCCGAATCGGCGAGAAGACATTGTAGATCGGCTCGGGGACGATCGCTGCATTGCCTGTCACCATGAGTACCGCCATCGTCTCCCCGATCGCCCTCCCGAAACCGAGGATGACGGCGGCCAGTATGCCTGATACGGCCGTCGGCAGTATCACCCCCCGGATCGTCTGCCATCGCGTTGCACCGATCGCAAGGCTCCCTTCGATATACTCCTTCGGTACAGAACTGATCGCATCCTCTGCCACGCTCGTGATGGTGGGGAGGGCCATGATGGCGAGGAGGATCGAACCTGCGAGCCAGCTGGAGCCGGAGGGCTGGTCAAAGAAGATTCGAATCCAGTCGGTCAGGAGGATCAGGCCGAAGAAGCCGTATATGACGGATGGAATCCCGGCGAGCAGTTCGATGGCGGGTTTGATGATCCTTTTCGCACCCGGGGGGGCGATATATGAAATAAAAATTGCGCTCCCGAGGCTCAGGGGGACAGAGATGCACATGGCGCCGATCGTGACGAGGAATGTGCCCACGATGAGTGGGAATATTCCGAAGGACGGCGGCTCTCCGGTCGGGTTCCAGTAAGATCCCAGGATGAATTCTGGCAATCCTGTCTGCAGGAAGATATGGTAACCGTCCCGCACGAGAAAGACGAGAATGAAGAAGACGGCGGCGACCGCCGAGAACGCAATGGCGAAGAGCAGGTATTTGATCAGGCGATCCTTCCGGTATTTCCACCCATGACCTTCAGAGACGCCTGAGGCACCGGTTTCAATAACCGCCCATGGAAATCTGATCCCGCTCACTACAGATGACTCTGTCTTCATGAAAATAAAGGAGAGTGCTGGGGATCCCTGTTCACCTGATGGGAACGAATCCCGCTTCTGCGACGATCCCCTGACACTCCGGGCTCAGGATGAACTCCAGGTAGTCCTTCGCCAGCCCTCTGGGCTCGCCCTTCGTGAGCATGAAGAGGGGGCGCGAGATCGGATACTTCTTCTGCAGGAGGTTATCCATCGTGGGTTCGATTCTATCCTCCTTCACCTGGATCTTCAATGCCTTCACATTGGCTGTGTATGCGAGGCCCACATATCCGATCGCACCCGGTGTCTGCATCACCTTCTGCTGTATGCCACCATTGGAGTTGAACTCCTCCTGCCGTGTCGTGAAGTTCTCCTTCTTCATGACGGCTTCGAAGAAGTATTCGCGGGTGCCTGATGCGCTGTCCCTGCCGACCACGACGATCGTCCCGTCCTTGCCGCCCAGGTCCTTCCAGTTTGTAAAGGTGCCGTTGAATATCCCCCGCACCTGATCGAGCGAAAGGGCCTCCACCGGGTTGCTCGGATGGACGATGATCACGATGGCATCGATGGCAATTTCGTGCTTTACCAGGTCCGGATAAATGGCATTCTCCTCGGATTTCAGGTCCCTGGAGGATATGCCGATGTCGGCGGTCCCCTCTCCTACCGCCTTCACGCCGACGCTGGAACCCCCGCCGCTGATCTGGATGTCTGCGTTGATGTGTCTCTTCTCGAAGGCATCCTTTGCCTTCTCCGCGATCGGGAGGACCGTGGTCGAGCCGGTGACAGTGATCCGCTGAATGGACGGTGTGGGCGTCAGCCCTTTGCCTCCCTGGTCACCCGCCTCAGAACAACCGCTCACAAACAGGGCGGCAACGAGCATCACGAGGATGCTCAATCCCAGAACTGCAACTGAAATGGTACGTGGTCTCATCTGGCCACCGGTCATACATCCACATATGTGAATATATATGTAACCGATATAAAATATATATAATATATATATTATAATCAATTATATGTATAATTTATATAGTGATCCCCCTGGTATATGCCGGCTGCAGGGTTCCTTCAAACAAATAAAACCGACAGGCCCCTGATGAATCAGATTGTACCGCTGGCGAGAGATTAATATAGCACCGCTTTGAAAAGCAGAGATCATGCCAGATGTGGATGAGGGCCCCATCCTCGAACTGGAAGGGGGGAGCTGGGAGAGGAGGGTGGAGAGGTCCGCACTTCCTGTGGGGGTGATGTTCTACTCCCCGTCCTGCCCCCACTGTAGGGCGATCAGCCCCTACTTCGAGGAGTATGCAAAGGAATACAAAGGCAGAATGATCTTCGGACGTCTGAATGTGACGGTGCATACATGGATCGGAGAGAAGTACGGCATCAGGGGGACTCCCACATTCAAATTCTTCTGCAACGGAAAGCCGGTTCAGGAGATCGTCGGAGCGGTATACCCGGCACTCATCAAGCGGGTCATCGAGGATGTGATCAGATACGGTCCTGAATGCGCAAAGAACCTCACAGAGATCGATTACGAGATCACAGGGTACGGATAGAAGAAGGCACCAGTAAGAGAGGGCGCTGAATTTTTTTCCGGCTCGTGAGGTGGGGCTCAGCCAGCGGGGAGCGGAGTGCGTGGATGGTGTCTATCCGGATTCAGCTCTTCTTTTTCGCATGCACCTTTCTCGTGATGTATCCCGCGATCCTGTTTCGTACTCTTTTGCTGCCGATATTCGCCATCTGTGCGACAGAACTCTTGTTCTCATCGAAGTCGCTCGCGAACCTGTCCTCGAACTTTAAAAGTAGCTCGTCCCCGATGGTCTTGATATATGTCGGTTTGATTCCCATTCAATCAGTCCCTGCCACAATGTGTGTGTCTTTAATGCGCGTTGAAATCTTAATAATATTTTCCGCCACCTGGACGGGATCCTCGCCGAAAAGCCTGATCATGGGCTCCTTGCCCATCGCACCGCGATCGTATATCGCATCGGGCACCCCGTCCCTGCAGCATGCAGCCACTCCCCAGTCCATCGTCTTTATGCCCGCTGGTTCTCTACCTCTATCGAACGAACGGACCTCCAGCATGAGCCCTTCCAGGATGCTCAGGATACCCTCGGAGAACCGGATATTTGCCGCGCTCCTGATACCCGGATCGAATCTCATGGCGGTGAGTACCGCCCTCGCCATGTGGTCGCTGGCACCGAAGGCCATGTCACCCACGGGATGGACCCTGCCTGCCATCCGGACGATCCTCCCCAGAACGCCCGCCACATCGCTCACCTCCTTTGCACCCGGCAGCGCATACACGATGTTGGAGCCGACCTCCGGAATCAATCGCACATCCATACCCGCGGAGAGCATCTCCACGGCAGAACGCAGGCGCTTCAGGATATCCTCTCTTGTATCATCCTTCACAGCAGATCTCCGTTCACGGATTGAACGGGGAGAACCAATAATCTTCGCCACGATAGATCTGATGCACGTATTGTGCCGTACGAACGAACGCGAAAAACAGTATCCGGGGTCGGAGAGTGCGTCAGAAGGTCAATATACAGAGAGTGTATACATGTGTACATGGACAAGAGGCTTCTGGATATTCTGATCGGGGTTTCAACTCTGCTGCTCTTCGTCCTTCTTCTCTTCGTCCTCCCTCCTGTGGCGGGCGATGGTTTCGGCTACACGATTGCGCTCCTCATCTATCTCTCCGTCATCAGCGGCGCCGGCTGGGCTGTCACCAGGCAGATCTCCTGACCCCCGCTCCCGCTTCTTCTTCGCCCCCTTCTTCCTTCTGAGGTAATACCTCAGGGGATGGCCCACCCGCTCGCAGAATTCGTCCTTGCCGATGCAGAGGCTGTACGTCCTCATCGTCGCACAGGACGGCGGCGTGTACTCCGTTCCTCTCGCCCCCGCGATGTGATCCACCTGGTACATGGTCTTGGATATATCGAAGTCGGGTGCACGCCTGTATATCTCCACGATCTCGGTGTTCGAGAGTCCTATCGTATGGAGAAAAGCGGTGAGGGCAAATCTGCCCTGATGGGGGAGATTTCTCCCTGATGTGATCGCGTCGATCAGAGCACGCATGCAGGGGGGGAACGAACTCTCCTGAACCTCTCCGAACTGCTGGAGGGTCTGCTCCTGCAGAACCCGGAGTATCTCCTGTCTCATCGGGGCGATCTTTTCACAGAGTTCGGCGTTCACCTGCAAGGGGAGTTGTTTCTGGATGATCTGCCTGATCTGCTCCCTCATCAGTTCGATCAGCTCCTCCCTCTCCAGACGAACCCTGCCCCTGCAGACCGCCCGGTTCACGAGACGCCAGGACTCGGACCTCATGAAGGAGGCGAGCTCCACGTATTTGACGACGGGCATCTCCCGGCTCCCGAGATCGATGCCCAGTCTCGAGGAGACGAATTTCTGCCCCTCCTCCCCCTCTTCCAGGAATAGGGCGGTCGCCTTCGCCGCTTCGTATCTGCATAGCCTCTCGATGAGATCCCGTTCGCCGATGCAGGAGACGATGACACGGGCAAGCGCATAACTGTAGAGGGCTCGTTCGGGCTCTCCCACCTGTTCCCCCGGTAGCACTCCTTTGAATCCGATGGAGGCCATCACCCTCTCCGCCCCACGGTTCAGGATCAGGCGGCCATAACCTGAAGAGAGGAACCTGTCGAGATCGAGGACCCTCTCACCCACATATTCCTGTGACTCTTTCAAAAAAGGATATCTGGCAAGAAACTTCAGATCCAGCCTCTCACCCATCACTCGGCCTCGATGCGGGGGGCGAGCAGGTAATCTATATGCCCTCTGCCGCCGGCGATATCGAAGGAGAATTTAACCGGGTGGTTCACTCCCAGATGGATCTCGACCTTCTCCGCCCTCGCCATGATCTTGCCCATATCCTTCAGGTAATCGAGGGAGAAGAGGGATCTCACCTCTACGAGCGTCAGTTCTTCGAGTTCGTTCCTGCCCAGCTCCAGCCTGATGTGATCTGTATCGCCCTCCGCCATCATGTAGAACTGCTGCCTGGATGGATCGATTCCGAGTGCGATCTTGTCAGAAACGACCGATGCCGCCTTGATGGCAGAGAAGAGCACATCCCCGGAGATGACGATCCTTCCGGGCAGTTCGATCGTCGGGGGGTTGGGATCTTTCCTGATGGTATTCACGTCCAGCAGTGTGATGGAATAATGATAGCTGTTGAAGGAGAGCTCCAGCTTCTGCCCCCCTTCGGGAAGATTCAACCTGATACTGCCGCCCTTTGTCATCATACCCAGGATATTCTTCAATTTGGTGATGTCTAGCCCCAGCTCCTCTTTTGTGCCCTGATAGGATTCGAATGCCTCTTTTTTCAGCTGGAACGAGATCATGGCGACATTGGCGGTATCGACTGCCCTGGTATAGATACGGTCCGGTTCGGCATGCAGCCGGCACTCGGTGACGAGGGCGGAGATTGCATCGACCGATTCCCTGAATATGTCCGCATCGATGGTTGCTTTTAACATCTTACACTCCTTGACAAGCTCTATTATCAACTTTATTGATATTAATTATACGAAAGGAAATTGCCATTTTGCAGAATGGCCTTATTCGTGGAGAGATGGGGAGATACCGTGAGCCGCTGGAGCGAGGACAGGCTTCATATCCGGGCGAAGAGGGAGGGTTACCGATCGAGGGCCGCCTACAAGCTGATCGAGATCCAGCAGAGATTTCATGTGATCAGAAAGAACGACTGCGTCATCGATCTCGGTGCCGCACCCGGTTCCTGGCTCCAGGTGGCGAGAGAGTTCACGAATGGCCAGGTGACAGGCGTGGATCTGAACGAGATCCAGCCACTGGAAGGGGTATTGACCATCAGAGGCGACTTCTCGGAACCGAAAGTGCAGGAGGGGATTGCAGAGATCGTGCCTCGGGTGGATCTGATCGTCTCCGATGCCTCCCCACGGATCACGGGCCATCGCAGCCTCGATCAGGCAAGGGCGATCGGTCTGAACATGGATGTTCTCGTGTTCGCGGACCGATTCCTGGTGGATGACGGCAGGATTATCATTAAGTCCTTCCAGGGAGACTTATTCCAGGAATTTTTATCTGGCGTGAGGGGCCGATTCGGGATCGTCCATCTGTACAGACCGCATGCGACGAGGAGGGGAAGTGCAGAGATCTATGTCATCGGAAAGAGGTTCAGGGGGTCAGGAGCGGTGGCTGATCGACCGGTTCGGCAGGAAGATCACGAACCTTAGAATCAGCCTCACCCACCGCTGCAATCTGAGGTGCATATACTGCCACCACGAAGGGGAGCGTTCATGCACTGTGAAAATGGCAAAGGAACTCGCCCCTGCGGAGATCGAAGAGATAATGAAGGTGGCCTGTTCCTTCGGCGTCAGGAAGGTGAAGTTCACCGGCGGAGAGCCGACACTGAGGGAGGATCTCTGCGAGATCGTCGGAGCCGTTCCCGAAGGGGTGGAGTCCTCGATGACCACGAACGGGACTCTGCTGGCCGACTGCGCCTACGAGCTCAAGGATGCGGGGCTCTCCCGCGTGAATGTGAGCCTCGATACGCTGGATCCGATATTGTACAGGAGGATCACGGGTGTGAATGCCCTGGATTCGGTACTGTCGGGCATCGAGGCAGGGCTCGATGCAGGGCTCAAGCCTGTGAAACTGAACATGGTCATCCTGAAGGATCTGAACGAGAACGAGGTGGATTCTTTCCTCTCCTTCGTCAGCAGAAGAAACGGGCTCATCCTTCAGATCATCGAGTTGATGGAATCGGATGAATGCAGGTTCCATACGGATATCTCTGAATTGGAGCGCAACCTTGCCTCGAAGGCCGACAGATTTTTCATGCGAAGCATGCATCACAGGAAGAAATACCACCTCGATGGTGTAGAGGTGGAGGTCGTCAGGCCCCTTCACAATACAGAGTTCTGTGCCTACTGCAACCGGCTCAGGGTCACCTCCAGTGGAGAATTGAAGCCATGCCTCCTCAGAGAGGACAATCACATCGACATCCGGGGAGTGAAGGGGAAGGAGCTGGAGGTGCGATTTCTCGAGGCGGTATCCAGGAGAGAGCCTTTCTTCAAATGAGGGGAGAATGGGCCATCCGGCTCCCTTTTCGGATACGCCCGGCAGATAGAGCGACATTCACCTCTCATCATCGGTACACCTTCGAAATTCACCTTTTTTTCGTCCTTCAGGAACATTTTTGACAGAAGGGCCACAATGATTCGGCATGCAGGAATCCAATGAATATTTGCAGGTACTTCAGTATCTGTACAGGAAATCGCTGATTCTCCACGATACATCCGATTTCCATCCGGTGCTGTATTTTTTCTTCATCGACAGCCTGGCGCACATCGATTACACGGTCAGCGTACTCGCCTTCAATTTCCAATCGATTAGAAACGAGATGACCAGGGAGTATCTGCGATGGCGCATCGACCAGGAGCAGATAGGTGCACGCGTCCATTTTCCCGAGTTCATCAACTGGCTCAAGGAGCGAGACAGGGATAAGTTCGATTCGCTCCCGGTGGTTTGGACACTCGTGTACGATGACGACTCCGAGGCAGATTACCGGAGCTTCAGATTTGTCATAGACCCGGATGCGAACAGGCCGCTCCCCGCCTCGTTCTTCTACTCTGCCATCGACGAGTTCTTCGAAAATGAGTTTCTGAAGAGCCTTTACAACGGTGCATCGCTCGCACGTCTCTTCGACGAGTTCGTCCAGTCGAAGAACGCCTGAGGCGGGGACATCTTCATGGATATCTCATCCCTGACGGGGGACCTGATCCGCATCCGGAGCGACAATCCCCCGGGGGATACGAGCGATGCGATCGAATACATCTCGGATTTTCTCGATGGCATCGGGATAAGGTCAGAGATCGTCAGAGCGAGAGGCAGAAAGTGGAACCTGATCTCCCGTGCGGACGAGAACGAGCTACTCGTCTGCGGACATGTGGATGTGGTCCCATCGCTCGGCGACGACTGGACATGCGAACCCTACTCCGGCCTGCTGCGGGAGGGTTTCGTATGGGGGAGGGGGGCGAGCGATATGAAGGGTGGCTGTGCTGCTCTCCTCTGGGCGCTGAAGTCGATCGTCGACACCGGGGAAGAGCCGCGCACGAATATCGCGTTCGTATGCGACGAGGAGACCGGAGGGCGATGCGGAATGAAGTATCTTCTCGGCAGAGGCATGCTTCCGAAGACAGACTGCCTCATCGCCGAGCCCTCGCCCCTGCTGAACCCGAGCATAGGGCAGAAAGGGCTCATCCGTGCCGACCTGGTGTTCAGAGGGGAGCCAGGACATGCATCGCTCCACCCGTATGCAGGGAGAAATGCAATTTCGGAGGCACTCGCGCTCATCCGCCGGCTGGAGGAGATCCGCCAGATCGAATTCGTGCCTCCCGGAGATCTGGCGGGGATCATCGAACGATCGGCGGCCGTACTGAGCGATCTCTTCTCGGTGCCTGATATCGAGCGGGTGCTGACAACGGTGACATACAACCCCGGCATCATCAGAGGGGGAGAGAAGGTGAACGTAATCGCCCAGCGGTGCCAGCTCGAGCTCGATCTCAGGCTGCCCTGGGGCATCGGGGCGGAGGAGGTGCTTGCCATGCTACACAGGCATGCTCCCCGGGCGACTGTGAAGGTCATGGACATCTCGGAACCGAATTATACACCACCGGATGCATCTGTGGTGAAGCGGTTGAGTCAGGAGATCGCACGCGTGACGGGGATGGCGCCGTCCCCTATCGTGCAGTGGGCGGCGAGCGATGCAAAACTCCTGAGAAGCGAGGGATTCCCTGTGGTGGAGTACGGCCCGGGAGAGGTACGGCTGCTCCATGCGGTCGACGAACGGGTGAGCGTCCGCTCCCTCGAGACCACGTCGGAGATATTCAGGGGCTTCATTTCGAGTTACTCGCGTCATCATCGAGGTTGATTCGGGATTCACATCGATCCACATGATACCAACGATTGTCCAGCGAACGAACACGGGGCTTCGAAGGATGTCAGGTTAATATCCAGTTCGCCACAGTATACTGTATATGCAGACAGGGAAGGATCAAATGCCCCCTCTGCGTGAGCGCCTCGAACGGCTCAGGAATGAATTCCTGGAGTATATAGAGAACAACTTCGAGAAGGTCAGTGCGAATATCCCTGTCTTCTATGGATATGTCATCTCCTCGCTCGATCAGTTCTCGGCAGAGATCGGCGATGAGGAGTACGATCGCTTCATCGAGGCGATTACCATCAAGCTTCTGGAGAGATCACAGGATCACGCAGAGACCGGCTTTGTCGAGCGGGTCTGTTCGAATGCGATCAGGACCCGAAAGAATACGAAGACCGGAATCGGGATACACCTGCCGGCAGGCATTTCACTCTTGAAAAGGGGCGACTTCAAGGGTGCCACCTCCTATTTCGCACCATACGCAGAGGCGGATGGGGTCGTGGGAGTCCTTCTCGCATACTGCTACTACATGCTGTCGCTCCGCGAGATCGCGGAGAAGAAGGCGACCGTGGGTGCAAGGCCAGGGGACATGGAGCTGATGGCACGCGAGCAGATGCTAAGGATCGCGAGGGGCAATCCACCCATCGATCGCCTTCCAGAGCTCCAGCTGATCGATCAGCAGATGATCTCCCGTGCATTCTGGCTGATGATCTCCTGTGCACTTGACTGGTTCCCGAGCGAGAAGCGGTTTCTCTCCATCGGCCTGGAAAAGGCGAAAAAGGACAGCAACCGGGGGATGATCAATGAACTTCTCAAAATTGCCGTGGAGAGGTTCTTCGATGACATGGTCTTCCTGAGGGAGTCCTTTCTCGCCCGCCTGCAGGAGCAGGACGCGATCGGTGCCGCAGGCGTGGTGAGGCAGATGATGCAGCAGCACCCGGAGGAGATCGAGCCCATCTATTACGGTCTGCTCCTTTCGGTCCTCTCGGCAAAGCAGCCGGGTTACGATACATTCAGGAGGATGGCGACGCAGAAGGGGATGCCCGGGGAGGTCGTCCTACTCATGGATCTCGCCCTCGCGGTCGCGAAGAGGGATCAGACAGAGATCGGACTCGCGCTCAGGGCAATGAGGAGGGAATACCCGGATCTGCAGCCATATACGCTCCTGCTCGAGTACATCGCCCAGGATGTATTCTCGGCAGAGGAGGAGAGAAAGAAGAGGGCGAGGAAATTCCTGCTGGATTCCGTCGACAGATTCTGTGTAAACCTGATTCAGGAGAGAAAGGAGAGGGAGGGATAACCGATTAATACGCTGGAAGAGATGCCTCCTGGGATATCTCAGAGCGTCAGCGTGCTGCCATCCGCCCTCCTGACGAAAACCCTCCCGTTCTTTTCAGGGTAATAATAGATGGTTCTGCCGCAGGTTCCGCCGGTATCCTCGGCCACAAGTTTCAGCCGGTGCTTCTGAAGATTCGTCTTTATACACTCGATGTTCCTCTCTCCGATATTCAAACGATGGGAGAAGGTGTTGAACATGCAGGCTCCACCCGCTATCTTTGCGAGAAGATTGCCATTCTTCGATACCCTGTCCCCGAACGAGGACAGTATGGCATTCACCGCGGTGTCGGCATATTTCCCGGGTTTCCCGTTATTCGCCCCGGATGAGGGCAGCATCACATGCGCCATGCCGCCGATCGATCGCTCCCTGTCATGTATGATGAGGGCGACACAGGAGCCGATACCGATGCAGACCATCGGCTCGCTGCCGATGTGCAATTCGCCCAGGCCGATCCTCACGCATGACTGCTCGGGACTCTCTGTGGTCATAGGCACCGGCTTCAGGTCGAAATCTGCAGGATTTGGTTCAGTATCCGGATAATTTCATCGAGCATTGGCGGATTCGGCAGGAGCATCAGGTTCGAATTGATTCTATGCTCCTCTGATGTGAGCTCCGTTCTGAAGAGCACCACCTCGTCGATATCTACCCCCTCCATCGCGAGCAGACTCTGAAAGACTGCATGCGGTATATCGATCGTCAGTTCTGGCGGAGAGGGTATCATCATGATGCCGAGCAGGTTCGCCGTGGCATCGAGGAAGGAGGAGACCATGATGTTGCCAAGCTCCATCAGCGTGCTTCGATCGCTCTCGCTGAATTCACGGGCCGTAGAGGGGAGACCCAGCATGATATCTGTCAGCCTGAGTGCAGATCCGGTCTGGAGATGGAGCAGGACGTAACCACCGTTCTTCACCTCCCCCTGGATCTGGAAGATGACCAGGACCGCCACCTCGTTGTCGATATACCTGTGTGCCTCCGAGATGTCCACCACCTGAATCTCGGGGACGCTCATCTCCACCTGTGAATTCAGCATCTGAGATAGCACCGTTGCCGCATGTGCGGCACCGATATTGCCCATTTCCCTGAGTGCGTCACATTCGTTCTCTTTCAAGATCAATGCCATCAACTCTGAATCATGTGGTTCACATCCAGCACAGGAACCACCTCTCCGTCCCCCGGTATGGTAACGCCACTGATGCCGCAATTCCTGCCGAATATCAGATTCAGGGGTTTGACCACCACCTGCTGCTGCCCTTCGACCTCCCCCACCCTGATGCAGAATCGCCTGTCATGATTCTGAAGAACGAAGAGAATGTCGTCCCTGCCATCGCTGCCGAACATATCGTTCAGAGAGAAGAGCGGTATGACCTCGTCTCTCATCATCACCACCTCGCCTCTTCCGACCTTCCTGACCATGCAGTTCTTCATGTTTGCCACCTCGACGACGCTGTGAACAGGCAATGCACACCGGTGACCGTTGATTCTTACCAGCAATACTTCCACAATCGCCATGGACGGTGGCAGGATGAGCATGAACTTCGTTCCCTTCCCATTCTGGCTTTCCACTCGGATCGATCCCTTCAGCGCCTCTATCGCCTTCTTCACCACATCGAGACCGACGCCCCTGCCGCTGATATCCGTTATCTGCTCCGCGGTGCTGAAGCCGGGTCGGAAGAGCAGATTGACGATCTCTTCTCTGGACAGTTCCGAGGCCTCCTCTTCGCTGATGATACCTTTTTCGATCGCTTTCTGCTTCACCCGCTCCCCGTCGATCCCCTTTCCGTCATCCTCCACCACGATGAAGACATTGTCCCTTTCGCGCCCTGCGGAGAGTCTGACAGTACCTCTGGGTTTTTTCCCGGCGGACACCCTCTCATCCGGACTCTCGATTCCATGGTTCACTGCATTTCTGATCAGATGGAGGAGTGGATCGTTCAGGCCATCCATGACACTCCTGTCGAGCTCCACATCGCCACCAGTGATGATCAGCTCCACATCCTTCCCCTCGTGGTGGGCGACATCCCGGACCACACGGGGAAATCTGTTGAAGATATAATCCAGTGGAATCATCCTGATTCTCATCATCAGCTCGTGGAGATCAGAGATCGTCCTCCCGATCATTCCGATCGCTTCATCGAGTTCGGTGACCTGGTATTTTCCCGCTATCTGCCTGATTCGACCCTCTTTCAGAACGAGATCCTCGATCAGGTTCATCATCTGATCAAGCCTTTTGATATCCACCCTCAGATGACTGAATTCCCTCTTTTTCCCGTCTTTACGCCCTTCTGTCGCCTTTGCCTTTCTCTCCGGCCCTTCGCACATCTCTGGTTCACTTTTGGGCTCTTCAGGATCGATGAAAGGCGATATATGGCAGGAAGAGATGTCCAGACTTCCGATGGCGGTTCGTATGGCTTCTGCTCCTGAATCGCTCTCGAGGACCATGTCCAGTTCTCCATCGAAGGACTCGTCCTCCACCATCTCCCTCGAGGGGCTGCATGCGATAATCCTGCCCAGAATTTCCAGATTCTGGAGAATTATCATTCCACGCAGGTATTTTGCGCTGCCATTACCATCGATCCGGATGCGTATGCGGAACTTTTCACCCCGGTCACCGGAAAGCTGTATTTTTTTTTCAGCCGCAGGTATTGCGCTTCCGGCTACCGCCTGGCTCTCGGGTACATCGCTCACTTCTCCAATTGATCCCTCCCCTCTCCTGTTCTCATTCCGGCCCCATCTCACCAGTCTGTCGATGAATTCGACCGGTTCTTCGAGACCCTCCTCTCCGTCCTTTTCTATCCGGGCCAGAGCCTCCTCGATATAATCGGTACAGCCGAGGAGGTCGTCGACCATTTCACCGCATGGCCTGATAGAACCCTCCCTGATCGATGAGAAGACATCCTCCATCGAATGGCAGAGACGTTCCAACCCTGAGAAACCCATCGAGGCGGACATCCCCTTCAGCGTATGTGCGGATCTGAAGATCTCGTCGATCGTCTCCCGGTCTTCGGATCTCTCCAGGATTAGGAGATTCTTTACCAGATTTTCATGATTTTCCCGTGATTCGACCAGAAAAAGTTTCAGATACCCATTCTCATCCGGCATGGGGCACCCCCGCCGCACTGGAAAACTCCATGATGTTTCTCGCTATCGCATCCAGGGGGACAACTCTATCCACACAGCCCCTTTCCAGTGCCGATCTCGCCATTCCATAGACCAGACAATCCTGCTCCCTGCAGACGATGACCTGTCCTCCGGCCTTTTTGACCATGAATGCCCCCTCCCCACCGTCATTACCCATGCCGCTCAATATGACCGCCAATGAGTCTGATTTGAATACCCGGGCGGCCGTCGAGAAGGTGACATCGACCGCAGGTCTCACCGCATGCAGCGGGGGGGAACGGGAATGGACGACCCTGCCGATTGCCTTTCCGGTTTCGTTCACATCACCCACTATCATTGTATGGTAGCCGGCCTTCGAGACGTACACACGGCCATCGATCAAAGGCTCGCCATTCACCGTCTCCTTCACGGGCAGGACAGATATTCTGTTCAGGCGTTCAGAGAGAGGGGCGGTGAACCCGGGGGGCATATGCTGCGTGATCACCACTGCGGCATCGACCCTCCCGTTCATAGAGGAGAGGAGGCGATCGAGCATCGGGGGCCCTCCTGCCGAGGAGCCTACGAGGACGATCCTCTCCGCCTCCTCGCCCTCGCCGTCTTCCGATCTCGCAGAAGGAGGAATGAAGAAGAGGGATTTGATCTTCGCCACCAGATCCATACCGATATCCTTCGCCTGAACGATATCCCGAGGTTTCAATAGAAAATCGTCGGCTCCTGATTCCATTGCCTTCCGGGTCAGATAGGCCCCTTTCTCTGTCAGTGAGCTGAGCATCAGAACTTTCGGCTTCTTCTCCATTCCCTGCAGCGCAGCCAGTACCTCGAGTCCGTTCATCCGGGGCATCTCGATGTCGAGGGTGATCGCATCGGGCTCGAGCTCCCTGATCCTTTCCAGCGCAACGATTCCATTCGGAGCGTCTCCAACCACTTCGATCTCCGGATCATTCCGAAGGATATCTGTTACGAGTGTCCTCATGAAGACTGAATCCTCGACGATTAAAACGCGAATCATGTGGCCAGTACCGCTTTTATCTCCTCGAGCACCTTTGCTGCCTGGAAGGGTTTGACGATGTACCCTCTTGCACCGCTCTTGATGGCCAGCTTCACCATCTGCTCCTGACCGACTGCGGTGCACATGACGACCTTTGCCGCAGGATCGAGCGCTTTTATCGATTTCAGCGCCTCTATTCCATTCACTTTCGGCATCACGACATCCATGGTAACGAGATCGGGTTTCAATTCCCTGTATTTGCTCACTGCATCTTCTCCATTCTCCGCCTCTCCCAGAATCATATGACCACCGGAAAAGAGGATATTTTTCAGGAGAGTCCTCATGAATGCGGTATCGTCGACGATGAGTATTTTCCCCATATCTGTTCGTGAAAATATATTTTAATATTTATATATAAATTATTCTACTTTATAATAATAGCAATAATTAATTTGTAGAAGATTTTAAGGCTTCAGAAATGAATCTAACCCCCTTGGGTGTGAGTTGAAGCTCTCTTCTGACGAAGACCACCTCCGCGGTTCCGGTCTTCAATAATTTTTCGAATATCGCATCCAGCTGATCTGGCGTGAGCGAGAGCATATTCTCTATCCCGTGCGAGTCCATCCCGCTGTAGATGAGCATGGCGACCTGCGATGATACAGGATCCAGCTCCCCGCCCCTCATCTCCCTGTCCTTCATGGATTCCTGCAGATAATTGAGGAGCACCTGGAGTGTGGACAGCGGGCAGAGAACGAAACTGGTGATCAGGTCCTGCCCCTCGAGATGATCGACCCTGATCACATCCGTTGGTTTCCCCTGTACGTCCTTCTTCTCCAGCTGGATACCGGTCACGGCGGTGAGCGGGATGCATACCTGCTTGTGCTGATTGGCAAACCAGAGTGTAGATCTGAGCACCGCGATCGCGCCTTTCTCCCATTTGGCAGATGTGTTCAGGACACCCCCTCTGATCGCCGGGGATATGAAGAATGCATTGAGACGATAGGCACTGCAATTCTGGACCAGCATCCGCTTGAGGATCGTTCTCACCTGCTCCACGGATGCGATTTTCAGGCTCTCCTCCTTCGATCCCTTCACGGTCAGAATGAGAACGTTCCCCCTCTCCGAAAGATCGACGATGGACTTGTACTGAATGTGCATATCGAGCGGGGGGCCGAGTACAATGGCCGTCTCTCCGACATCCATCTTCAGCGCCTGCCACGATCCCCGATGCTCGACCTTGACCGGAACTTCCATACTACCCTGCCACTTTCTTGTCCGGAGATCTTATCTCGACCCCTGTTGGCGATCGGGCGAGCAGCTCTTCCATCTCGTCGATCAAATCCTCTGCCCTGCACCTTTGATCCTTCAGGTCCCGCAGCAGAGAGAGATCCCTCTCCAATGTTATCTTCTTTGCATCCGACTTCAGCAGCGAGATGAACTCGCTCTCTCCGCTCCCGGGAAGAGCGATATCGAACGCGTCCCCGGATTGCGGCGGAGATGGAGGGACCTGTTCCTCCTTCACCGGCTCCCGGGTCGCCGGAGTCGCGGTCACTGGCGCTTGAACCTGCGGCGGGTTTTTCGGAACCGGAGCTTCTGCAATGGCTCCATCACCGCTCTCTGGAATGATTGCATCGAGATCGATCTCGCCGATGTCGAGATCTTTCAGTTCAGCCAGTGCATCTCCCGTATGATCAGACTCCTCGGTTCCGATCTCCATGCCATAGCTCTTCAGGATCTCCTCCACCTCGTCCGTCTCCTGATCCAGTTTCACCCCCTCGCCCCTTTCATCCTTGCTCAGGTCGAACTTCGAGGGATCGACGGGGACAAGGGCATCCCCTCCTTTTTCCGGTTCCAGAGATGTGAGAAATTCCTCATCCACCTTCGCGTCCGCCAGGGCGGCAAAGGGATCCGCCCCTTTGTCTACCGGGGCTGGATCCAGGGATACCTTTCCCGACGCGGGGGCTTTATCGGCACTCTTCACCGGGTTCTGCTCGATCAGCTCGTCGAGTATACGGTCTATCTTCTTCTCCTCCTGATCTCTCGCCCTGTGGATCCGGAGATGGTGGAGGATCCTCTTTGGAAGACCATAGAGGATGCGAAGGACTCCACCGACTCCTGAATAATTACTCTCTGCAGGAGCTTTCTCTCTCTCTGGCTCAATCGCGGCCTTCCTCTTCGATGCCCCTTTGCCCTCCTTCATTCCTTTTTTTGCGTTTCTTGATGAGATCACACCCGCACCGATGATGATGGCCACCCCCGACACGAATGAACCGGCGAGCACCACCTCCGTCGGGAAATCGAAGAATATCAGCAGCAATCCCAGTCCGATGATCACCAGCGAGATAAGCGAACGTCTTCTTTTTGGCTCCATTCACCCACCACCCACGACCGGAAGGCTGAAGAAGAGCTGCACCACGATGGGTGCGGCGATATAAATCAGACCAGTTATCCCACAGAGCAGCGATGCGAAGAAATAAACGATATATCTGTCCCCTCCATGCACGATCTTTCCTGCAAGAATATTCGAGGTGGTCAGCATCACGAGTATGATTGCCACGTACACGCCCATCTCTGCCTCCGGAAAGTTCACGAAGAGGTTCATGCTCCCGAATGCCCCTCCTGCGGTCGATGTCCCACCGAGGGCGGATCCTGTCATGCTCTGATTCTCGATGACGGTCGCTATGGCACGTGACATCTGGAGCATGATGTGGTACAGGAAGAGGAATATGCCGACCATCGCTGCATGCATGGGGACGAGGAGTATCACGAAGCTCTTCGAGAAGAGGTCTCTCTTCTCTCTCAGCAGTACCTGTTCGAGCATCGAGGAGCTGACGATCTGACCGACCATATCAGGTGCACCGCCCAGTTCCACGGAGTCCTGGAAGATATTCATGTACTTGTAGATCAGATTGCTCCCGGTTTCCCCGATGAAACGCTCCCAGCTGAGCAACTCGTTCAGCCCGAGGTTGATCTTCGAATATACGGAGTTTACGAAAGTCTCGAGGTGCTGGAGAGACTTTCGGTCGACCTCTGCAAGAGCGAATTTGGTCGAGACCCCTTTTCCACCCATGACCGAACCGAGGCTCCTTATGAACGTGGTGAAATCACGATCACGGTCGACAATGTTCTTGTCATCGATATAACCGATGATCCCCAGCGGCGCCAGGAGCACGCCAATGATTAGAAACACCATGCCTGGATTCGAACTTATCAGCAGGAGTAACAGGGCAGAGACGGCCGTCAGAACGAGAAAGATCTTCTCCGTCCGTCGAATCACTCCCTGCTCCCACGAGCACCACTCCCCCATGTGATGGGTCCGCTCGTCCGTGGGCACGGATTTGTACATTATGGAGAGTCCGAAGATCGAGATGATCAGGATGATCAGATAAGAGGTGTTCAGCGAGGACTCGATCCCGTCGGGGGAGTAGATGGCGACCGAGATCATGATGATGATCCCGACGAGAGAGGCTGAGAAGAGCATGGCGATGTAGGCATCGCTCCATTTCTTCAGCGTCTCCAGTCCCTGCTCCACCGTGTTCCTGTACACGCTCCGCATTGTCCCGAGCTCCTTCTGCAGGAAGTCCTCGTCGGGAACTCCCGCCTCCATAGAGTTCGCGTACCTGTTGAGCAGGCTCCGTAGCATCTCGTTCTTCGTCTTCTCCGAGACGATATTCAGTGCCTCCACGTAGCTGTAATGCCACCGCTTGACGAAGTACTCCACCTTCCTGATGTACTTCACAGGTGCATACTCCTCTCTGAACGCGGTCCGCGAGAATATCTCCGGCCGTGTGATACCGGCTGTCGTGATCGATGTCATGTAGGTGACCATGAAGAGGAGATCCGCCCCCATTCTCTTGCTCTCGAAGATGTTCCCGAAGATCTCTTTGAGCCTGAAGAGCTGACTCCTGAATGGAAGCCTGACCTCCACCGCCCGGCTGGCATCTGCACTCGCATGGCCGTCCATGTCAACCTCCGATCTTCAGGAGCCCTTCCTTCCTGACCTTCGTCAGCATGTCGAATAGTTCGTAAAAATCCGTGTATCCTGCTTTATGCAGGCGCTCCAATATTTTTGCCCTTTTTTCGACTTCATCGTAAATCTCGTGCTTCTTGCTCTCCGGAATGCCGAGCAAAGTCGCGATCTTGTCCTCGAGGAGGTAACTGGAGCCCTTGCCTGTAAAATCGAGTGTGTCCCTCACCGGATCCCAGTGGAACATCTCGACGAAGGAGAACCCCCCCGTTTCGGGATTGTAACCCAGAAGTTCGTTGATACTGAGCATCCGCCTCACCGTCTCGCCCGTGGGGCGTTTGACGGCACTCTGTATCACCACGATGTTCAGGTTATCCACGTATGTCTTCGGTATGTTGATGGGATCCCCGCAGAGGCGCTGGATCAGTTTCTCCACCGATGCCGCGTGGAATGTGCTCATCACGGGGTGTCCGGTCTGCATCGCACCGAAGGCGACAGAACCTTCCACCCCTCGGATCTCACCGACGAGTATCTGGTTCGGCCGCTGACGGAGTGCCGCCTTCAGGAGGTCGAACATCGTCACATCAGAACCCTCCCCTTCGCCTCGGCCCTTCCCCTTCGACACCTCGCGGGTCCAGTTCCTGTGTGGCACCTTCAGCTCGGGTGTATCCTCGATGGTCACAATCTTGTTCTCCGGAGGGATGAATACGGTCATCGCGTTCAGGCTGGTGGTTTTGCCGCTCGCCGTCTCACCGCTCATGAAGAGGGACATCCCGTGCTCGATACAGAGCCAGAGATATGCGGCCGCCTCGTAGGAGCAGGTCTTGAAATCCACGAGCTGCAGGATGCTGATCGGATCGTCCATCGCCTTCCGTATGGTGAAATTGCTCCCATGCTTGCTGATCTCCGTACCATACACGATGTTGATACGGGAGCCATCGGGGAGTGTCGCATCCACGATCGGATTCTTGTAGGTGAGCGGGCGCTTTATCCTCTCTGCGAGTTTGATAACAAACGCATCCAGTTCCTCTGATTTGTTGAATTCGATGACCGACTTGAGCCCTTTGAAGATCTTGTGCTCGATGAAGATGGGGCCCACGCCATCGCAGGTGATGTCCTCGATATAGCGGTCGGTGATGAATGGTTTCAGTGGGCCGAGGCCGATCTTGTCCCTGATCATCAGGTATTCGATCGCCTTGTACTCCTGCGGGTTGAGGACGATCCGGCCATCTGTCATCTGCTGGATCCTGCTCTCTTTCTGGGAACCGTTCCCACCCTTCGGCGCCGTCAGGTCCTTCTGCAGAAATGCAAGGAGTTTGGCGCTGAACCCTCCGTTTTTTTGGTCTCTGGAGAGTAGCGACTCTATGCTGTCTCCGTTCTTCGTCACGTGCGTGATCTGTTTCATGAGTGTGGAGAGGACCTTCGTCCGCTCCTCGTCCGAGACCGGATCCCTGTCCAGTGCGTCCAGAAGATTGATCAGCCTCTTTTCTATGACCGGAAGATAATCCGATACGTTGTGGAGGAATGATGGTTCGATGGGGATGTAGTAATTCCGGCTGTCCTTTTGATCAGGGAATATGTGAATGAAGGTATCGTCACCCGCTGGATAGATCAGGTTCGGATCCTTCATCGACTTCAGATCCCTCTTCAGTTCGGAGAAGAAGAGGGGTATGCCGTATGTATCGACCGGAAATACATGCAGGTATTCGAGCAGATGCGGACTGCTCTTCACATACTCCTTCGCATTGGCGGGGAGCATGCGGTAGAGTGCACACTCCTCGATGTTGTTCGCACAGTCGTTCCCCTCGTCGTTCTTCGCAGGTTTGAAGGGAAGGTTCACCGTGACTGTGAGGAAACCCATATCAGATCTTCGCCATCGAGACCGGGATGATCTTCATGCCGTAGCCGGGGTGCACCTCGAAACTGACAATGTTGCCCGTGGTTCTTCGCGCCCCCCTCACCTTCACCACCTCGAGCAGCATCACGTATTTGCTGCCGAGCTGCGCCTTCTTCATCACGAGATGCGCATCGCATGTCGATCTGATCCTGACGAGCGAATCCTCCTCGAAGGCATATGGGTGGAGGGTGATCAGGATCGTCTTTCCGTAATCGACCAGATTCTTACAGCTGGTGAAGAACGCGAGGACCGCCTCCGAGTCCGTGTACTCCGTAAACATCGTGAGAGAGTCGATGACGATCACCTCTGCACGACTGCTCCTGATGAAATCGACGAGGCGCTGGAGAATACCATCCATATCGTCCTTCGTCCATTTCATCCCCTCCAGGTGGAGGGGGAAGACGCGCAGATAACCCCAGGCATAATAGTCCGATATGTCCAGGCTCATCGACTCCATCTGCGTGAGGAAGGTCTTGGCCGTACTCTCTGTCGTGAAGAGATCGACACGGAAGCTCTGCTTCATCGCACCCCAGATGATCTGCTGTGTGAGGACACTTTTCCCCGTGTCGTTCTCGCCCTCGATGAGCGTCAGGGATTCCAGGGGGAGGCCGTCTGCGATCTTCTTGTCTATCTCGTTGTTGCCTGTCGAGAGTATCTTCTTGTCCTCGCCGCCCAGGAGACTGGAGAGTGGGTCGTCTGTCTTCATGCGTCTACACCACGTACCTCGAGGCCGAGATCCCGTTCGTCGTGGTCACCTGAACCCAGGATATCGTCGCCCCCCCTGTCTGAACCGAGATCTGCATCCTCTCGCCCGGATCCAGCTGGTTCGGATGGACCAGATCGGGCGAGATGGAATTGATCTGCCATGCGAATGGCCCCGCACCCTTCGTGCACCGGACCGGTGCCCCATCGACGATTATGAAAATATCTAGGTGCGCCAGATCGGGAACCACTTCGCTGCCCGTATTCTCTACCTCGATGACGAGGGGATCGACACCATCTGCCGCACGGATGGAGATGGCCGTGCGCAATCTCGCCTCCTGCACATCTGAAAGTTCGCTCTGTGCGGTGGCCAGCGTCGTGGCGGTCACCACGCTTCCTTCTATCAGCACGTAAGCGGTCAGCACCAGGAGAGCGAGGCCGATCGCCGTGGCGACAAGTGCCGCGGTGCCCATATCATCCCCCTACCGTGAATTCGGTCGAACGCATCACTCCGTTCGGCAGGATAAACTGGAAGTATACGGTACGTCCGATCGAGTCCGGTATCTTCGCGCTCCTCACGGTGAGCAGGAGGGTCTCGCCGTACTCCCAGTTCTCGTTCGCATCTTCGAGGATCTCCGCACTCCAGCTGCCTTTAGAGACGCGTTCGAAGTCACCGGGCGCTCCGATGAACATATCTGACCCCGAGACCTCGGCGAGGCTGATCCGGCTCTTCCCCACGTTCTTGATCCAGATCTGCGCCTCCCCACCCGTAGTCGCATACGTATTGATGATCTTGATGTCGGTCCTTATCCGCTCGTCCGCCTCCTTCGCGGACGAGGAGAAGGTCCCGCTCATCGTGTATATGACGGGGAAGGCGGCATTGATGAGCACGGCTGATGCGATGATTGCGGCAATCAGGAACATGGCCGTGGTGAATGTCTCGCTTCCCATCGCCCTCTCCCGTCCCTATGGACTCTCCCGTATCATCTGCCAGCTCTCTTCCAGAGTACGATCCTTCGCCCCGCTATCCTCCGAAATCCGTCTCTGTTTTCTCTGTTCCATCATCACCTCGAGCATATCCCGATCGAGGCTGGTGTCCACCGGGTCGAGAATCCGGTTCAGCGTGTAGAGTTCGAAGATGAATTCGTCCGGACCGATCTCGCGGAGATCTCCCAGTGTCGCCGGCATGAGCCGGGACATCTCTCTGATCTGCCGCAGCTGATCCTCCGATAGGTACCCCATGACATTATACGAGTTGAGCATCAGCTCGAAGCGATCGTGACCGTACTTCTTCACCATCTTCGAGGCCCAGTCGAAGAGCCGGTGCACCGTCCTCAGCTTCGATTTATTGTTGATCTCCGACTCACCGGAATGCTGCTCCTTCATGCCGGATGAAAGCCCCTGGAGAAGGCGATGAATATCCCTGGACGAGGCGATCTCGTGCCCAAGTTCCTGAACGGCTGTATCTGCCTCTTCCCTTGCCGATGGAACCGGTGAGATGCCCTTTCTGTATTCTTCTGTATCTATCCTCTCCTTCGCGGCTGGATTCGAATCATTCGAGGCGATATCGGATCCCTGAAATTTCCGGTTCGCTTTGGTGTTGGAAGAGGCAGGGCCCCCTCTCGCGACCGCGGCAAAGGGACTGTCGAGCTCGTTCATCCTCTCCCTGATGTCGATGAGCAGACGCTTTATCGATGTCTTGATCAGATCCACCTCGTCCTGAAGTTTCTGGAGTTTCACTTCGGGATCGTCTGCAGAGGCGGTCGCGATGATGTGGTCGACCTGGGCCTGGTTCACCGCCATATAATTAATTAATATTAACTAATAATATATATAATTAATTATTTTATAAAATATAATTATAATTTATAATTATTAAATATAAAAGCAAATTCTTGTTATTTTTAATTTAATTTAAATTTTAACCATTAGAAAAATTAAAATTGATTTAATATATATTTAGTAGAGCACGTTGAAGGTCTCTATCGCAGGCGGTACTGTCCTCCTGATAGGGAGCACTGCGCCGACCGCGGGTTTGAGCTCGATGGTGAAGGGCGTGTTTGCCGTCAGTGTCGCAGCATCCTGCGGGATCACGACGATGATGAACTGCTCCCGTGGTTCGATGAGGGAGTTCGAGTTGCCGTTGTCGTTCAGCACCTGGCAGACAGTCCATTCTCCTGCGTTAAGATCTTCTGTGGGTGTACATGTATCCCCGTCGAATTTTGCAGCATCGGCGTTGTATGTAATTTCGTCCGTGTACCCCTCGTCCTTGTACGTGATCACCATCTTGGTCACATCGACTCCGGTGCCCCCGGCAGTCGTGCCGACCGTGAACTGAAGATAATCAAGCTCTCCGTTGCCAGTGTCACCATGGGCATACACGTTCCCGATCAGCTCGATGCTCGAACTTGCCTGAGAGACACCCGTGTGCACGACCTCCTGGCTCTTCTGTGTGGTGAAGAAGCCGGCGCCGAGCACCACGTAGCTGAAGACCGCTGCGACCACGACGAAGGCGATCAGCACGATGGCCGCCTCGAGACCGGTGAATGCGTCCTCTTTATTGTAGAATTGTCTCATTTCCGTCACCTCAGTAGATCTCATAGACCTTGTCTTCGACGATCGCGGGTGGTGCCGTCCGCTCGATCGGGAGCGCCGCTCCCTTCTCCGGCTTCACCTCGATGATGAACCTGTCGTTGACACCGATATCGGCTGTGGAGACAGGTATCATCACCTTCGCCATCTCGAACTTCTCCAGAAGGGTGTTGCTTGCCTCCTCCTTTGGATATGTGATTGTAACGCCTGTTGCGGGTATCGTAATCAGTTGATCGCTCGTCCTCACTGTGTAAGTGACCTTGGACATATCCACAGGGGTGCCTCCGGCGGCGAGCTGGAGGTACATCGTCACGCTGTTCAGCTCGTTACCGGCAGCTCCTGTCGCCAGCACATTACCGACTACTTCGATGTTCGAGCTTGCCTGCCCGACGGCCGAATGGACCGACTCCTGGCTCTTCTGTGTGGTGAAGAAGCCGGCGCCGAGCACCACGTAGCTGAATACAGCGGCCACGACCACGAAGGCGATCAGGACGATCGCGGCTTCGAGGCCGGTGAACGCCTCGTCATGTTTGAACCTTTTCATCTGTCTACACCTCGTATAGTGTATTGGATCCCTCCAATACCACCGGTAGATATTTAATTTTTTAATAGTATATAAAATTATTTATTTTATAATTTTGCTTTTAAATTATTATTTTATAATTATTTTACCTTAATTATTAGAAATAAAAATAATTTATTATATTATAAATTAAAAAATAATTAAAAATATTTAAATATAGTTAATTTATTTTAAAAATCAGAGGGTTTGATACGGCGGAGTGCATGCTCGGCCCTGAGACGGACGGCGGGATCCTGGTCCTGCATCGCCCGCTCCAGTTCTCCGAGGATGCTCTCATCCCCCAGACGGCCGAGCGACTTCACCGCCTCCCTCCGGACGAACCTGTTCTCATCGTCGAGCAGGGAGATGAACAGAGGTATGGCCCTCCTGTCACCTGTGATCCGCAGGGCGATGGCTGCACCCATCCGGACCCTCCATCTGGGATCGGACAGTGCATCCGCGAGAGTATCGAACGCCTTCGGCCCCATCCCTCCGAGTGCCCTCACCGCCCCCTCCCGTACCCGTCTGAATTCGTCGTCGAGGCGCTCGATCAGGAGCTCCGCGGTCCGTTCATCCCCCATCCTCCCGATCGAATGCGCCGCCTCCTCCCTGACGAATCTCGACTCATCGTTCAGAGCACCGATCAGCGCATCGAGGACATCCTTTCCGTTGTGGGTGCCCAGCACCCTCGCTGCCTCGACCCTCATGCCCTCCTCGTTCAGCTGCAGCGCTGCGATGTAATAACGGATCTCCTCTTCATGCGATTCGAAGATCTGCACGGGAAAAGGTGTCATGCGCCATGATGAACTGTCACACGACGTATCTTCCCTTTTCAGCATCCCATCCTGCTTCCGATACCATACATATATGGCGATCGCACCGACCAGCCAGAGATCCACACCCGCATTCAGGAGCGAGAGGATCGGATCGATCAGGTAGCCGGCGATATAGAAGAAGACAAAGAGTGCAGAGAGAGCGAAGATCAGGAGAATGACGAGCTGAAAGCCCTTCCTCGGATACCATAAGGAGACGAGAACGATGGGAATCGCGTAGAGATGAGGTACAAGATAATAGAGCTGCGGGAAGAGGGGGCTTTCCTGATTCCAGGTGAGGTACACCGTAATAATTAGGGCGCTGATGGAGAGACTGGCAACGATCAGCACCTTCATCAGGTCACGGTTCGGGGGTATGTTGCCGTTGCCGATGTTCTGGAAAGGTGCTTGCGTCATGGTACAGGTTATAATAAATTATTTTTGTATATAAATGATTCTCTTCTTAATTTTTTGATTTAATTATTTATTTTACTGAATTAAACTTAAAAAAAAGATATAATTACAATAGAAAAAAATATATCGAATATAATCCTATCATTAAATATGGAGAGGCAGGACCTCGTATATTTCGTTGTCGCTCTCTTCGTCATCGCCATCGCAGGCCTGATCATTAAACCTGCCATTTCGGGTGGAACACTCCCTTTCTTCCAGAAGGATACGCAGGACAGTGAGATTGCCAACTACCCGGAGATCACTCCGATCCAGCCTCCGGTCATAACCACTGAAACCGCGCCTGCGAAAAATCCCGTTTCAGCAAACGATGCTTCATCCTACGTGGAAGAGATTTCAGGTCCCCGGAAGAACCGTGTGAGCATCGACTACCCGGTTCTCCAGGAGTCCCGGCCGCACCCCCCGGAGGATGGTATCAGATCCCCCTCCCAGCCGAGTATCGCTTCTGTGACAAATTCGAAAAATTCAACCCCGGTTTACAAGAAATCCTTCAATATGCGGTTCACATCCATTGGTCTCATGATCGAAGCGGTGGAGTCACCTGTGGTTATCGACATGCTGGTGACCCCAAAGAGCGAGAATCCCAATGATGCGTTCCTCATCGCGACTGTCCGGGATCCTTTCACGATGACGACGATAGAAGAGAACGGTTACGGGAGGCAGTACAGTTCGAGGAGGGACAAACAGATCGTCCTGTACCGATATGGCAGGTACCATCTGACCCTTTACGGGAACCTGGTGGATGCGAACATTGCGATTTACATCGGTGATGCTTCCGTAATAAAATTGTACTGATGCTTTCCGGGTGATTAGAGTAGTTTTTTCTGCAAAAACCCTCGGGACGAACGATGGTACTCGCGATAGAACGATTCGATCCTCACGGAAGGAGCAGCGCGTGCGTACGCCCCCTGAAGCGTCCATCGATGCCCCGATATGACCAGGGGGCGTTCCATTCCAGCGATCGATATTATCTGGTGATGAAGTATGCCCTGCTCCGGGTGGGCATCGATTTTTTTCAGATGGCCTCCGGGGGGTTAGGCATTTTTTATCGGTTTCCTTCTGCCTGTAATTTTTTGAGGACCTTCTCCTGCGGATTGCAGTATTCGAACAGATCCTGCAGCTCTCGGTCGAGATATTCCGTCTTTCCCATCACATAATAACCGTTGTTCGAAAGGGCGCGATGGAACATGGCAGTCAGTCTCTTTTTCTCCTCGGCGGTGAAGTATATCGTCACGTTTCTGCAGGCGATGAGATCCAGGTGGGTGGATATCGGACGACCGCTCATCAGGTCATGGTATCTGAACCGGATTAATTCCTTCACTCTCGGGCTAATCCGATATCTGCCATCCCCCAGCGGGATGAAGTGATCATGCACTCTGCATGGATGCACCTCCTGAAAGGCCTGACGATCGTATGTACCCTCGATGGCCTTCTGGAGCACATGCCTGTCTATGTCGGTTGCATAGACGATACCGGAGCATTCAGGATGATCTTTCAGATATTCCCAGAGCAGAATCGCAAGCGAGTACGCCTCCTCTCCGCTGGCACAGCCTGCGCACCAGATGCGTATCCGGCTTTTCCGCGAGAGTATCTCAGGGATGATCTCCCGCCCGATGACTTCAAACACCTCTCTGTCCCTGAAGAACCTGGTCACATTGATGGTGAGTGCATCCCGCAGTTCGTTCGTTTCGGGGGGGCTGGAGAGGAGCACATGCCTGTATGCCTCGTAATCGCTCACCTGCAATACCCTCATTCGGGACTGAACTCTTCTCCTGATATAATCCGGTTTGTAACTCCGGCAATTGATGCGGAGACAGTTCTCGATGGTCCTCTCCAGCAGATCGAAGGAATCCATGCTTTCAACTGGTACTCGTTTGCAGTATATTTCCCATCAATTTTAGCATATCCAGCCAGACGATCAGTCCGCAGCCGTTCTCCTGGACCGCACTCTTTCTCTGATGTGCCTCTCTCTCGTTCTCCCTGTTGGTCATCTTGATGATCCCTTTCACATAACTGCTCAGTTCGGAGGATAAGGCACCACCCATACGCTCCACATCCCCTTCCGCCACCTGTACCACACTCTTCACGTCGTCCACGATGACCCCGACGTTCGCACCGTGTGCGGTCTCCGGTACCAGGACGATGATCTTCTGTCCGTTCAGCTTCTCTTTCTTTGGAAAACCGAGAAGAGTGCCCAGGTCGAGGATCGTCGTGATCTCACCTCTCAGGTTGATGATACCGGCCAGATAAGGGGGCGATTTGGGGATCGGTGTGATGGGCATCATCTCCACGATCTCCCTGGCCAGCTGAATGTCGAGGGCGTACTCCTCGCCCCCCAGTTCGAAATGGACCACATCCAGAGTTGCTCCCATGTTCTTCACCCTTCGCCATAATATCAATTCAATTTGAACTGGCCGATCATCTTCTGCAGACGCTGGGCCATCTCGTTGACTTCGTGCGATGCGCTGGCCACCTCCTCCGTAGAGGCGCTGGTCTCCTCGGCAAGAGCGGCCATATCCTCCACCTGCTTCTGAGTCTCCTTGGTGAGGTACACCACCTTCTCCACCCGCTGCATGACGTTATTGGTCGCCGTTGCCTGATTCTCGTTGGACCTGGAGATGTCCAAGATGCCTCGTGCCACTACATCGGTCTCCTGTATGATCTGGTTCAGCGCCTCGATGGTCCTGTTGACACTCTCGATGCCGGTCTGGAGCTCGGAATATGAACTCTTCATGGAGACCGCGGTCCTTTCAGACATTCTGGTGATATTTCCGATCACCTCCTCGATATGATTGGTCGCGTTCTTCGCTTCTCCTGCCAGGTTTCTCACCTCGCCGGCGACCACTGCGAACCCTCTCCCATGCTCTCCCGCTCTGGCCGCCTCGATTGCCGCATTTAATGCGAGCAGGTTCGTTTGATTCGCTATCTCCGTAATCAGCCTGACGATATTGCTGATCTCCCTCATCTGCTCTGACAGCTTGGTGATCTCCTCCACGCTCTGCTGTGCAATCTTTTCGACGGCCTGCATCTTCTGATGGACCTGTTTTCCCAGATCCTTTGCATTCGCACCCTCCTGGGTAACCTTCTGGGCTCTCTGCGAGATCTCCTGCGAAGTGACCGAGACTCCCTTTATCGTGCCCGTGAGTTCCGAGATCTCCCGGTTTATCTCATCGATCTGCTCAAGGAGTTTCCTCGTATTCTCCGAGCAGTTCTGTGCAGCGAATGCCACACCTTCGGCCGCCTTCGCCACCTCGTCGGTTCCCTTGCTGGAATCCTGTATGCTCACCTCCACCTGCCTGACCGCCTTCGTGACCTCCATCAGCAGCGATTTGATTGCGTCGATTGCTGCATTGTAGTCGTTCTTCGCCCTGGTGAGGGGATCTGCATCTGCAATCTGGACACCGGTGGTGAGATCCCCTTTCGCGAGTGCCTTAAGCGAATTTTCCAGTTCACCCGCACTCCTTTCGAGCAGGTCGGATTTCTCGCGTGTCTCTTTCATCAGCTGCTGAATCTGTTTCTCCTTCTCTCTCCTCTCCGTGATATCGTTGTATACGATAAGAATATTCAGCAGCTCTCCCCCCTCGTCCTGTATGGGGATGCCATACTGTTCCAGCACATGCACACCGCTGGGAAGATCCACGGTCACTTCTCCGAAGGTCCTTCTCTTCTGCTGAATGACCTGCTTCAGACCTTCCCCCTTCTGTTCGAGCACTTTGAAATCCCGAACAGACATGCCCAGTATCGCCTCTTTTTTGATACCACTCATACTGATGAAGGCATCGTTGCTGACGACCACTTTGAACGATGTATCGATGAGAAGAATGGGCATCGGATTGAGCTGCACGATCGTCTCTGAACGCTTCTGAAGCGATTTGATGCGTTCCATCTGCTTTTGAATCTCCCATTCGCCTTCTCTCTGCCTCGTAATATCATTGAAGATAAAGTAAGCGGTACTGACTTCCCCATCTTCGATCTGGAGCGGGATGCCGTACTGTTCGACGATCTTCTTTTTACCGTCGTTGAAGGTTATTTCCAGCTCGCATTTGGTCGGTTTCTTCTCTTTAAAGGTCTTCTCTGTCTTATCCCCGGAGAGTAGTTTTATCCTGTAATCGGCTGCGCTCATCGACAGCAGCCGTTCCCTGGGCTGTCGCATGAGCTCTTCGTACGCCCTGTTCACGTCCAGCATATTGAACTGGTGATCGATTATCGATATGGGCAGTGGATTATGGTACAGGAAAGTCTCGTATCGCTTCTTAATCTCGTAGGAAGATTCCTCCTGCATCGATGGCTCGATGGATTGCTTCATTGCGCTGCTCTCCGGATCATGGGAGGCATTTCTTGTCCTGATACGATTCCTCGATTGTTTACCGGAAACCGATTCTGTTGCAGGCATCTAAATTTATCAACTCCTGTCCCCTTCTTCTGGAAGATCTGCTCCATCCCTGCCTTCATGAAGGTCAGATGGATGAGTATGGCATGGGAGTCCGTATAGGGCTCCTCGCTTTTTTTCATCCATCCGGGATGAGATCAGTTACAAAATGTAATTTTAAATTTATTATATTTATAATTTTTTATTTATATTTATTAGTTAATTTTGGAGAATATTTAAAATTTAAATTATATTATCATATATAATTCAATTATAAAAATAAATAATAATTTTAATATATATAAAAATATATTAAATATTAAAATCAATAAAGAGGGCAAGTGGAATGCTCTTCGAAATTATTGCATACCTGACCATCGGCATCCTCTCTTTCATTATCGGACTCATCGCGGCATATCTGCTGACAGAGAGGTATTACGCCAGAAAATTCTATATCGTCGCCGGTCTCTGCGAGAGAGAGGATTCGATCGCTCCGATTATCACCGAACTGGAGAAGGAGTCATGAGGGGTTTTACAGGCATGGAGGATGCAGGATGATCAATCCAGCGGATTACACCATCATCGCGGTTGTCTCCGGTTGCTTCGGTCTCCTCGTGGGATTTCAGCTGACCCATATCACGTATGTGAAACGTCTGACAACACTGGCGAAGCGGTGTGTGGATACGGGTACCATTGCCCCTGTACTGGTGGAGATTGAAAAGACCAGGATCGAGAGAAAGACGGATATTCAGGCCTGAATATCATATTCAATCCTTTTCGATCTCTCTGAGAAGACCCCGACTCCTCGATTTGCATCTGATATTTCGGATGAGCTTTGGTCTTTCCATCAACTCACTGGACTCGACCTCCGCTGCTCCCTTCGTCATCTCTCGGATTTCAGGATCCAGCTTCTCAGCCCGTTCCCAGCACTTTCTAGCCTCTTCCCATTTCCCGAGACCACCACTCAGATTGATGGCCCTGAAGGCCCAGAGATCGGCATTCTGGTCGGCAGATGCAAGCGCTTCGATATAGAGCTTCTCCGCCTCCTCATACCTTCCTTCGAAGGCGCTGATATCTGCAAGCAATGCAAGCTCATCTGACCTTTCTTCCCTCTCCCTTTTATTTGTATGGAACTTCGTATTTTTCTGCATAAATGCACTACCTTCTCAATTCGTGAAGATCTTCGCAATCATCCGCTCTTCAATTTCCCTGATCTGGCCCTCGGATTTTACACCCTCCGCCGGATTTACCCAGCGGAACCAGTGCTTCATCGCCATCCTCTCCGTCCAGAGTTCTGCAATGTTTTTTCCTGCGAGGAATATCTCTCTGAGTTTCACAGGAGAATCGAATGCGATTAAATGGTTCTCCAGGATCTTTCTGGTGCGGGTGAACATGTCGTCACCGGCAATCTTGGTATGGTACCAGGCTGACCCTGTCCAGCGATGCGTCATCGTCTCCTTGAGATCCAGATTTTTAAAACGTCGCAGTTCCGGGATGTTGATGACAGGATTGAGGGGAAATGCAGATAGATAGTCGGCGAGCAGCGCATCCCTCGTATAGTACAGGGCATTGTGCAGAACAAAATATCTGCGAGGAATCAGATCCTTGACCGAGACAAGTTCGTGCATGTCGTACATCCCTTCCTTGATGAGCAGATACACCTGTGCATTTCTCAACAGAGGGTAATTCCTTGCAAGAAAGATGTGCGAGACAATTCCCAGAGGCAATTCGGATATTCCCTCGTGGAAAAGATGAAATATTAGGGGAATTATCTTCTTTTTTCTGTTAATATCGAGGGATTTCGTCATGCTGTCCTTCAGAATGTCCAGATAGATCTGATCGCCCCCGGTGATTGCAGTTTCCTTTGAATAAGAGAGAACCTTCAGATCTCCTGTTCCATGCACCACTCCTCTCAGAAGGAGTTTCGCACAGTTCCATGCGATGACGAGATCCTTGAGCAGACCTAGATAGGATGCAGGATAGACAATGACATTATGATCGAGATCATAAGAATAGACGTCGAGCAGCAGGCCGGAAATGGGACATTCTCTCTCGCGATGAATGATCAATTCGGATGCAACAATACGTTCTGTCTCTTCGATCAGTCTTCTGATGGGTCTGGATATATGATTCGGGCCATGCATAGATGTATTGTCCGTTTTCCTGATATGCGATCATGAAACCCGTTTGTTTTACATGACGACTATTAATTTAATTATAATTACTTTATTTATTAATATTTCTATAAATTAATTTCTTAAATCGATTATTTTTAGTTATATAACATATAAAAAAATAGAAATTTATATAAATAATTTAGTTAAATTATAATGCAATGATTGATATCCAGAAGTTCAGGACATGGATCATGCTCTACCTTATCTCTTTTGTTGCCCTCCTCTGGGCGGTCTTTCTCATTGAGGAGGGTGCAAGCTCAATGTTCCTGGTGAGCATGCTTCTCATCATGATTGTGGTCGGGGTCAATTTCATCATCATCATACATGAGATCAGGGAAAAAAGAAGACAGAAGGAGATGATGAAGAGCCTCTCCAGGATCAGCTGAATCTACTCTGAGACAAAAATAAATCCATCCATATAGTTTTTAATTTATATCTCAATCTATAAAGGTTATATTTTTTATAATATCTATTAAATTTTTTAAATATTAAATAATAGTTATTTATAGTAATTATGATAAATCCATTTATCATGAGATCGAGAATTGCATACATATTAATCGCAATCAGCCTCATCGGGCTGCTGCTCACAGCAGGTTGTGCTGAACGTATCTCAACCGGAGGAACAGGGGGTGCCCCCGGGAGAGGATCCTCCCAGACCGCGACACCCACTCCTCTTCCGACGACCGAACCGTATCCGGATGTAACGGTCCGAATATCCGGTTCTGGAAATGGATACGCATCATCCGTGACTGCCACTCCCGTTGCAACCGTGTCACCTGTATTGAAAGATGTCTACAAAGGGATATTCAACCTGAGTTATCTCACCTATACACACGTGGCGCTCGATTATAACCTCGAGAAACCCCCGCTCATCATCACCGCCACTTTCACTCCGAAGGAGATCAAGCGGGTGATAGTAACCACAAGCGATTACGGTCAGAAGGAGGAGATCAGGATTACCACAGGCCATGTGACTGCCGATACAAAAGCAGTCATCACATTGAAAGATACAAAGACCGGTGAAACCATTTTGATGGATGGGTACAGGGGTGTGTACAGCGCAGAAACCCGCAAGGTATTCAGAATAGCAAAAAGCGGAATGATGACGGTCGAAATTGACGGACTCGATGTGGAAGTGGATCTGCAGATGCAGGTCTACGAATAATATCGTTTTCTTTAAAGAATTTAATGGTATTATCAACTGGTCAGTGACCATCCGAAATACGACATGCAATAATTTTTTGATATTCGAGAAGCGGGTGATGCCCTTATAACACCTCCTTCGTATCCCGATGAAGTATCGGACATCGGCCATCCAAGAGTCGAATGGCCCCCGTGCAACCTGATGGAGAAGCAGGAACGCACAGCATGATGGGGAAAGAGCGGGAAGGTGGCCTCTCGTCGAACGATCCTTCCCATTGTTTCATCACCGTGCCCTGGCAGAACATGCATGCGGGTCACGGGGGAATCCTTATATGAAGAACCTCGCTATCGGAAGACACGAGGCGGGTAACTGCTCGCCGCTCTGCAATCCTTCCAAATTATCGGATTTCGGGGATCAAAACATCAATCGCGTCTGGATATTCGATTAAGCATGCAATGATAACGAATTTATCCATGAGAGATGAATGATGATGGACACAAATGTCCCGGTAGGGTAGTGGATATCCTAGAAGCCTGCGGAGCTTTTGACCCGGGTTCAAATCCCGGCCGGGGCGTCTTGTTTTATGGTTCTTGAGCCTGAAATAGAAGATTAATGAAAATTAACGATGTTGTCTTTGATGATGAAGGATTCTTCTTTTCATTCTGCACCGAATCCTGAACAGTCACAGGGATCCGACCAGGCGGTAATGACAATAACCGTATCGGCCATTGCCAATGACATCCCTTCCCTGATTTTTATCGTACTCAATCGTCATTGCACTGGGTTCAGACGAAGATTCAGGCCACGCCAAAGAGCAACGCGCAGACCGATGCGATGGTTTAAAAAAACCGATATCGAGAATAATCGATCGCATGATTGGTTTTCAGAAGCCATGATCCTATTCAGCTGCTCCATCCACTGATAATCTATCGGATACAGAACAGGCAGGATCCGCGGTTAAAAGGAGAGTCTGCAAATGAATATACGGAGAAAACCTGCCATGAGAGAGCCCTATTCGGATAAATCGGCACCAATGATTATTATGTACCCCCCATAAGTCAATCTGAATTGAACTGCTGTTACGAACCGGATCGAATGAAAGGGATACGTTCTCCTTTTACGAGCAAGAGTACATGATAACATCCATGGTTTTTTTATGGCATCGAACGCTCCAGGGGCGACGCATGGCTCCGCTCCCGCCGTTCAGGCACCCCGGCATGCGATTCCCCCGTTCTATTCGGATCGAACTCCGGTTTTGATCACCTCAACACCTGCAGAATTTGGCGAAGGTGCATGGATGTGGTCACCGCATTCGATCTGGTCGCAATAACCTAAGCGATATCGTGAATCCTCGATTATCCTGTGTATTTTTTTATCCGGAGTCAAAAAATAGGTGTGCTCGAAAGGGTTTATGATCATTACTGGTAAGTAAAGGGATCATTCACATCGGCTGAGAACAGGGATCCAGAAAAAGGATTTGAGGAT
>JARYLJ010000013.1 GCA_029907705.1 Methanomicrobiales archaeon | reverse complement strand
CATTTGGCCACCGTTGGTTAGTATATAATCGTGGCCTTTATTAAGGAATCACCATATTTTATCTTATAATAATCCATCTTTAACAGTATTATTCATTTATTATTGAATAAAACTATAATATTTGAATAAAAACTTCCCGTATTTTACCCTGAAATTTTTATGTAATTTACTTTTTCACTGAACGGGCGATCAGTCCCCTCAGCTCCCTATGAAGATCGATGGCATCTTTTTCAGATCTCGATTCAACCACAAGCCTCACAAGCGGTTCCGTCCCCGATGGTCGAATCAGAGCCCAGGCGCCATCTCGTATGATCTTCACTCCATCGATCCGTATCATCTTCTCGTTTTGATATTCCTTTCCTAGTGCTCTGATTACCTCCTCTCCTTTTGCCGTCTCAATCTTGTCTTTTATCATGTAATAGGATGGCAATGCATCCGAAAGGCTGGAAAGAGGCTTCTGCTCCTCGGATAGAAGCTGCACCATCATCGCTGCAGTCATGGCACCATCGCGGCAGAACTGGTGAAATGGGTAAATAAGGCCGCCATTGCCTTCGCCACCCATTGCAACGGAGATGCCCGAAGCGATCAGTTCCTTCATACGCCTGGCAACATAGATACTCCCCACAGGAGTATAATCCATCCCGGTGCCCTCGTTGTTTGCCACCTCCTCGACCACGAGAGAGGTACTGACCGGTGCAACGACCATCCCCCTCCTTCTCCGGCACATCATCCTCACCATGAGGGCGAACTCGCGATTCTCTTCTATATATCTTCCCCTCTCATCGATGAAGACGGACCGGTCGGCATCGCCATCGTGCGCAACTCCGAACGTCGCCCCCGATGATTTCACAAACTCCACGAGATCTCTGAGTCCCTCCGGGGATGGTTCTGGCATTCTTCCAGGGAAACGTCCGTTCATCTCACCGTTTATGGTCAGGACTCTGCAGCCCATCGCAGAGAGTATCGCGGGCGTGCAGAATGCACCTGCACCCGAGCCGGAATCCACTACGACGGTCATTCCCTCGCCGAGACCGGGGGGGAAGTGTGACAGAACGCCCTTGATATAATCATTCACGAGTTGTGGAGCCGGGTACTCCGTGCCTGCACAATCCCATCTCGCCAACTCCTCTTCACCCTTGTAAAGTATGGACTCGAGTTCGATGGTCTCCATGTCCCCCATCTCTGTTCCGTCAGGTTCGACGATCTTGATACCGTTGTACTCTGGAGGATTATGCGAGGCAGTCACCATGGCGCCTGCAGCGTATCGATCGCGAACTATATACTGGAGTGCCGGAGTGGGAAGAATGCCTGCATCGATAACGGAGCAGCCACCCCCCATGATGCCTGCCTTCAATGCAGATCCGAGTGCCTGTCCCGATGTTCTCGTATCCCTCCCTACCACGATGGTCCCCTTTCTCATCGTCGCAAGTGCCGCACCTATCTTCATCGCGAGCGCCGGTGTCATCTCCTTTCCAACGATACCCCTGACCCCGTTCGTCCCGAAAAGCCTTTTAAATTTCATGTGAACCATACACCTGTCATCTCATGATGAGGAACCCAAAAGATCTGCATGCAGGCTCTTTTTCAACTCCTCGAGGGCCTGACCGGCAGCGAGAAATGCCTCTCTTCTGTGTTCAGCAATTATCGCGATATACGTGATATCTTCACCGGCAAACAATCTCCCCTTCCTGTGATAGAATTTCACACCGAGAATTCCCTCGATTTCTTCCATTCTCAGTTTTATCTTTTGGATCTTCCTTTCGATGTCATCCTCGAAATCGATATATTCCGTCCTGACATCCCCCGTCCATTCCCTCACGATACCGTTGATCGTCATGATCACGCCGGCTTTTTCGAGGTTGCATTCCCTCTTCAGCTCTTTTACGACCCCATTCATCGTGTAATGATCAGCAAAGCTCGGAATATGCGATATGACTTCTTCCACCTCCGGATTGCGAAGGACGCAATTCTCAGAGTCCAGATCGCCGATCACGATCTTCGGAAATCTTGAAGTTTTGAACCCCTCCACCAGGGCGAAGTTCATGCCTTCATCCGCCAGCAGATCGAGCGCCGCTTCAAGACTGTTCTCTCTGGTGATAATGACGCTCTTTTCTTTATCCACCCCGATCGATACCAATGCGCCTTGTTCAAAATATTGCGTGGTATCCTTTTCTGCTTCGAGATGGTAACGATGATGTCCGAGGTGCTTCACCACCCCAACGCGGCCCATCTCCTCCAGTCTGCTCATGAGCCTCATGGCGAATGAGGTCTTTCCAGCACCTGAGTACCCGACGATCGGTATGACCTTCAACTCTCTCTCCCCCGATCCTCACCTGATCGTTTTTTCAGTCTCGCAGAGGCTTCCGCCACCTGCTTCATTACGTTTGTGATACGGTCTTCGATGTCTATCTCCTGATCGATCTCGAGATTGGTACCTTCCACTTCCAAAAGAAAACGGGCGACCTCGCTTGCTTCGAAGAGGATGTCGTCGAGCTGTTCGGCCGTGAAGAAACCGCACATCGCCCCATAGAAGAAGGTGGCCCCAGCCTTCTTCACCTTCTTCTTGAATGAACTCCTTGCCTGGTTGACTGCCTGAGGTGTGTAGGCGTCCTTCATGAAGGGGACCAGTTCGGGCAGATGTTCACCGATATAGGTCATTTCTGCCCCTGCCGGTGTCTGGAAATCAGAGCAGAGACGAGCGATTGCCCACTCTCTCGCAGTGATATAGGTGTGCCTCCTCAGGAACGTATTCACCCTCTCGTAAGCGGCACCATCCATCTTCTTGAATTTCCTGTATTTCTCCGCGAACAGTTCTTCCTTTTCCTCCAAATCCATACAACCCTCTCTTCTTCTTTAGCCATCAATCTTCGCTGCCATCCTTAAAAGATCCGCATGACTCGAGGACATGACCACATTCCTGGAAGGGTATTCGGATCCACATTTTCATATAGCAACATATGGTTTATGAACCCGACGTCGATGAACCGCTCACTGGGCCTTTCTGATCCATTCATGGGTTGTTTGCAGGTGCAGAAAAATAGAAGGGCCCATTTCGATCTATATTTAGTCAATTTCTGCAAAATTTTTATTGTTTTTCAAAAAAAATCGAATAATTTTATGACATTTTATTGCGCACCGATAGTTGAATAACTGCTTCATCCGCTCTCGCCTTCTGTGAACAGCACTTGCCCGATGATTGCATTCTCCTGTCTGCCCTGGATAACGGCGTGGTTTCCATGAAGGTCCTATTCTGCTGGTAACACCAATCATCGGTCCATCCGGATGATAATGCCCTGATACCGGGTCCTGTTTGTGCCATGAATTCCAGACATTCGATGTTGCCCCCATTATGGATCTCCTGTTCATTTTCGTTTGTGCAACCTTAAGAGGTTATGAATGTAATCGAAGTGGATGTTTTACGATCCTGTTCCTGTGTTTTTACACAGAATAGAGATTTGGTGCAAAATTTAATATCTTTTGACAATTAGAAATCTGGTCATGAAAAATGGCTATTTTTCAGAATGGCTCCCGAGATTTCTCCATCACCTCCGCATGAGAAATTATTCCCAGAGGACAATCGAAACATATCAGGGGGTGATCAGGACATTTGCCCATTATGCCTGGCTCAGAAAACATGCGAACCCAGAAAAACTCGTTATCTACTGGAAGGACCTGACCAAAGCAAGGATGGACGTGGATATCAACGTCCCGAGCCTCTTTTTCAACGATTACCTCTCATTCATCACATCCCTGAAGACCTACAAACCGAGAACACTCCGGAGAATCATCTCCACTTTATCCTCATTTTACAAATTTTTATATACACAGGGGGCAGTTTCCGCAAATCCGGTTATTGCAGTGGAGAGACCGAAAATAAAGGAGAATGCTCTGATATATCTCAAACACGATCAGGTTCTCTCGCTCATCAATTCCATAGACGATACAAGGGATCGCCTCATCGTCCGCATTATCTATGCCACAGGGGTGAGGGTCTCGGAGCTCTGCAGCATAAACGTGGAGGATATCGATTTCGAGGAGCAGATCGTCAAAATCAAGGGAAAAGGTGGTAAATTCAGAATCGTATTCATCGATCCCGACACTCTCTCGGAAATAACAACATATCTCGAAGGTCGGAGCGAGGGGCCGCTCTTTTTTGGTCAGAACCATAAGAATATCTCGAGGAGGACCGTTCAGCATATCTTCTCCAAATATGCCCCGAAAGGGATTACCCCGCATAAGATCAGGCACAGCTATGCGAGCGAACTCTACAGGAGATCAAAAAATCTGAAGGTCCTTCAGGAGAATCTCGGCCATTCCTCGATTAAAACGACCGAGATATACCTGCATACCGACCTCGAGGAGAGAAAAAGGATATACCGTGAGTTCTTCCCCCTCTCGGGGAATAACGGCACAGGAGAGGGCAGAGGGAAGGATGGTGAAAGGGGCCCATAAACCATATGTTGCTATATGAAACTTCCGGGACCACGTCCACATCCGCAACCCCGCAGGGCAGCATATTCCCGCCCTCGCTCTCGTGTTTCAGGATCGGCGGGAAAAGGCGTTCAGCACTGGAGATGGCATCCTGAAAAGTTCAGGATGCGATATTGTCCATCGCGGAAGACTCCTTTCAATCGCGATCGGTACATCCAGTAACTCATGAGCCCCGAACCGAATCGCATCTCTCCATCTATAACGATTCATCCGGGTTCACAAACCATTCTATCGCATGACAGAATGTCTCCTTTATGAGCCCGAATCAATGGGCACTCGTGGATCCAGGATTCATGAGGGATCTGGTATTGTAATGATTCGATCTTCGCTTCATCAACGCATGCCGCGATTCTCCCTCTGGAAGGACGGATCTCAGACCTCTTTCATGAAGGGTTAGAATCGATCGAAGCTCATCCTCTGCAGATCGGTCCCTGGCGAACTCCCTTGAGGCATTGGAATCGATGATAATACTGTCACATAAACTCTTCCAGACTCGACAATCCATTGTTTACTTTTTGTCTCCTCTTTCTCCGAGCGCGTGTTCATCTCACACTTTCTAATTAAAAGCACATTCGGGAATTCTGGAGTCACGATATCGATCGTGTCGATGAGACTTGATCGAACGCTGTGGCCCTGTACATGCAGTTCCTGATCGATCGAAGCACGTTCAAGAATGTACTGAGGAATCGTCAGAAGGGGTGTCGGTGCGGCAGGGGGGGCGGGGCGCCGCATCACCCCCTGGAACGATCAGGAGTCATGTACATCCCCGTTCAACTTCGGAGAGTTCCCACTTTGGCACATGACGAGCGATCGTGAAAATCTGATGATATATTATCAGTTCCGCGGGCATGCCTACGGCATACCTCCCCTTCCAACACAGAAGATTCGAAAAATTGAAAATCATACCGTTATTTTCCGGGATCCACGATCCGAAAATGAGGCTGGGGTGAGGGGTGCCTTTCGGACCCTATTCACTCCATCGCCTTCAGGGGCAGCGGGTATACCGGTTCGGCAATCTCCGAGGGGAGCCCCAGCCGGTTCAGATGCCTGGACAGATCCTTCAGATCGGTCATCACGATCTCCCTGGTCGAGATCGTATAGAGCACGTCGTCCATGTAGAGCGCTCGTTTCACCGTATCCGGAGCTCCCCAGTAGTAGTAGTAGTATGGCGGCGCATCGCTGCTGTGGGTGACTGTTCCCCTGAGCGTGAAGCCCTTCTCGGGGGATACCCCGAACACGTATGCACCCAGCCAGATCTTCTGCGAATATGCGCCCTGTGCCGAGGACGGGATCGGGACCTTCCTCACCTCCCGCACCGGGATCACCAGGAGATCCTTCTGGCAATCGAACAGGAATGCCTTGTGGTCGCGAAGCGCCTCCGAATCAGTCCCCGCCTCCCCGATCTCCACCTTATCCACGAGCTTTGGGTAATTCACGTCTGAAACATCGAAGAGCGCGATCTTCAGTCCCCCTATCGAGACCCCGCCCCACTGATTCTCCTCGGTCTCCTTCCCTATCCCGAGGATGTGGCGGCTGTCGTACGGGTGGAGGTAATCCGAGAAGCCCGGAATCTTCAGCTTCCCCAGGATACCCGGGTGCTCCGGATCCGAGAGATCGATGACGAAGAACGGATCGATCCTCTTGAATGTGACCATATACAGCCGATCTCCCACGAATCTGGTGGAGTAGATCTTCTCGTCCGGTGCGATGTACTCGAGCCTTCCCTTCGTCTTCATCTCCCGGTCGAGAACGTAGACATTGTTGAAGAGGAATCCCCCTTCCCTCGTCCATCCCTCGACCGTGGTCGCGACTCTGAGGTGATCGTTGTATTCGTCCATGGAGAACTGGTTCAGCAGGTGCCCCGGGACCTCTCCCATGCCGATGTACGTGATACGGTCCCCGTTCACCCCGAACTTGTGTATGATGGAACCCTGGCGAGGGATCCCATCCCCGATCTCCACGCTCCTGACCGCAGGAGCGATCTCTGCCCATCTCCTGACAGGTATCTCCTTCTGGTACGCGATGTATATGTTCTCCTTCGAAGCGAAGAGGGTGGTTGAGTACCCCAGCAGGAAGGTCTCTGCCTTCACCTCCCTCCTCCCCCTCACATCGAGAGCAGCGAGCGTGTAGTACATGAAGGAACGCTGGGGGATATCGAAGTAATAGATGTCAGGGGAGACGCCCTCTCCCGCGCCATCGTCGAGATAAGGAAGCACCGGATCCCCGGTGCACCATCTCACGTACTCGCTCGTGATCAGGTAGACGTAATCCCCTATCATCCGAGCGTCATAATAACTCCCGCTCACATTGATGTCCCGAAGAAGCTCCGGTCTGCTCCGATCTCTCACTGAATACACATAGGCATGCGTCGCCTCGCGGGAGCAGGGCACCGGCACGATGCTGGAGCGCGGCGTCAGGTAATACTCCTCCTGCAGGCGGCTGAAGACCACGAGATGATCTCCGTTCAGGAAGAGCTCCGCCGGCCTTCCCTTCACCGTGATCTCGGAGAGTACCCTCGCCTTCTCCGCCGGGTATGCATCGACGATCAGAAGTCGGTCACCGGAGATGATATAGATGTATTTGCCGTCGTTCTTTACGAAATCCGGCTCGTCGACCCCCTCCACCTGGATATTTGTCGTGGAGTAGCCTGATGCCGATTCCGATACCGGGATATTCAGTCCCCATTTTTCAATGGCCGGCACAGGAGCCGATGCCGGCAGCCCCTCCCTGATGGCGGTATCCGTTCCGATTATCCCATATGCGTCCTGATACCCGGTCTGGTGTTCCTGAAGGAATGCCTTCAATTCTGATGCGGAGGAGAACTTTTTCAGTTCCCCCCGATCTCCGATGCCTGTTCCGCCATCCTGCCACATCGCCATGCCAATGATGAGGGCGATGACTCCAGTGGAGATGACCATAAAAGCAATTATCCGTCTGCTGAACATATTCCCGCTTCCATTAAATGGCATATTGACCTTGAAACATATCATTATTCCTTTAACTTCGAAAATTTTCGAAATTATCGAAAAATTTTGAATTAAAATCGAATGCGATTTGACAGGAGGGGATCGGTTGATCCGTTGAAGAGTGGATACGGCCGATTGTGGTGGTGGCCATGAGGTCATTATTTCGGGGATCAGTTGATCCGTTGAAGAGTGGATACGGCAGTGGCGAATTTTCGCCGTGACGATATGAAGACCATATGGCTGTTCAACCCGATAAATCCCAAGTTGGGGGATCGAACTCCCTGCCACCGGCTCTCCGAAGATGTATGCCTCGGATATACCGCGAATATCCCCATGAAGGAATAGCGCTGCGATCTTGCCATGAAGGGAGTCTGAAAGACATGATGTTAGAATGGATGGAAAATATGTGATGAAGGGAACCGCAGCAGGAATATATTCAGATACCCCCGGGCGGATTCGAACCGCCGTCACCGGCTCCAAAGGCCGGTATGATTGACCGCTACACTACGGGGGTCCCCTGATCCTCCTCATTCCTTCATCCTCGAAAAATAAGAAACCTCCCCATTATAACTTGTATCCGGTGTGACATCATCCGGAAAGGATTTTATTGCCTGTCTCTCTCTTATTGATGTGGAATCGATATGAGTACAGACTGGTACATGGATTTTGTTGATCTGAATCACCACCCGGCTGAGAACGAGATCGTCTGCCTCTACTACTTCGAACCGGCCAGGGGGATCAGCAGAGAGGAGGCGGCGGGAAGGATTGCTTCAGAGAGCTCGACGGGCACATGGACGACGCTCTTCACCCTGCCTCCCCGTATGAAGGATCTCCAGGCGAAGGCATTCGAGATCGGGGGCAAATATGTGAAGATTGCATACCCGCTCGACCTCTGGGAGGAGGGTAACGCCGTGCAGCTGATGAGCGGCATCGCCGGCAATATCTTCGGGATGAAGGCGGTGAAATCGCTCCGCCTGCAGGACGCCCGATTGCCGGCCGCCTATATCAGGCACTTCAGGGGGCCTCACTTCGGAATCGATGGAATCAGGAGGATGATGAAGGTCAAGGACAGGCCACTCACCGGTGCAGTCCCGAAACCCAAGATCGGATTTACCGCGGAGGAGCATGCGGAGATCGGTTACGAAACCTGGATGGGCGGCTTCGATCTGGTCAAGGACGATGAGAACCTGACCTCCACGTCCTTCAACCGGTTCGAGGATCGTGTGAGGCTCCTCGCCAAGATGCGCGAGAAAGCGGAAAAAGAAACGGGGGAGGTAAAATCCGCCCTCATCAATATCACCGCCGATACGGAGACCATGAAGAGGAGGGCTCAAATACTTGCGGATTATGGTTGGAAATATGCGATGATCGATGTGGTCGTCGCCGGTACAGCGGGGGTGATGACCATGAGGGATCACTGCTCTGACCTGGGGCTCGCGATTCACGCCCATCGCGCGATGCATGCGGCATTCAACCGGAATCCCAGGCATGGAATCAGCATGCAGTTTCTGGCGAAGCTGATGCGCCTCATCGGTGTGAGCCAGATCCATTCGGGGACAGCGGTGGGCAAACTTGCGGGGACGAAGAGAGAGGTGGGGATGCTCGCAGAGGTGCTGAGGGAACCGCACACGAAGCCTGTACCGGGGATGCTACTCGAACAGGAGTGGAATGGGCTCAAAAACGTCTTTCCGGTCTCTTCAGGAGGACTGCATCCCGGTCTCGTGCCAGATGTGCTGGATATCTATGGTAAGGATATCGTATTGCTCGTGAGCGGGGGCATTCATGGCCACCCGCGGGGGACACGTGCGGGCGCGATCGCCGCCATGGAGGCGATAGAAGCCTGGAAAGCAGGTGAAACGCTCGAGGAGCGGGCAACACATTCGAGAGAGCTGCGGGAGGCGCTGGAGAAGTGGGGGCGCCACAGGCCCATATGATCTGACATTCCGAAAATCGGAAAATTTTTTTCCCTATTGTGTCAAAGCCCTCTAATTTTTTAGATTGAAGCCGTTGTTTTTTCTTCTCTCTACCTTTCACCATGAGAACCCTGAAATCATCCATGAGCTCCAAGGGATGCCCTTGGAGGATGGGAAATCTGCAGATGATACCTCCCCCCGGTTCGAATGGCTTGCGGAACGGGAATATATATAGCCACAGAGGATAAACTCTAGCCGACAGAGATATCAAAACAGATGGAGATGATTGGCTGACAGGAAAGAGGCCTGATACAGAGGAGGAGTTCGAGGTCAGGGAGAATGAAGGGGCCGAGACAGAAATCATCCGTGTCAGACTGCCCCAGAAGAGAAACCGCGAGATGTTCGGCGTTGCCGAGCTCATGATGGGTGCAAACCACATACGTGTCCGCTGTTATGATGGTGTCACCCGCCTCGGAAGAATAAAGGGTAAGATTAAAAAGAAGGTCTGGATCCGGGAGGGAGATATTCTCATCGTGATTCCATGGAGTTTCCAGGATGAGAAATGCGATATTATATATCGTTACACGAAGCCGCAGGTGGACTGGCTGAGAAGGAACAATTATCTCTGACTGTATTTAAAATCTCCCAATACTCTTCCACCCGAGATCAATTTTTTGATAATTACTCGTTTTATTTTTCCGTCTGAGACTTTCCGAAATAAATATGAACGCGCCAGCGGGCTTTGTTTCACTCCATCCGTGTCGCTCTGAGGCCACTTTTTATCATCCGGTATACCGAGCAGACGGGTGAACACTAAAGCGTTATATCCTGGAGTCTCTTGTGATGCAATTACCTTTTTTATTCCTGATTGGGATACCATTGAAGGTATCTGCTCAATAAACCCTGCACCACCCGCCGGTTCGCCCGCTGGAGATCCTGTCTGCATTCGAAACCACCATCGGGCAATACCATACAGTAACTGCAAGGTAGAGGTGTCAACTCCACCCTGATTCCTCTTTTTCGTCGGAATGGCAGATAAAAATTTTAGGATTATCGTCAACGCCCTCCAAATTCTTCCACCCGGTTAAATTGTGCTAAAGGCTTTCTATCGAGATCTCGTACCTCTTGATAACGACGCGTTCCAATCCATCCTTTGAATATATGGACCCTGACTTTGTCAGACCGAGCGTGTTTGTCAGATAATTCTGCCATGCGACCGAGAAGTCGTATTCAGTCTCCGGGTGGTATTCAATCTCGACCTTCCAGAATCCCAACGGTGTTTCGTTATACCAGACATCTTTCAGGGCCATCTTCACCGTCCCGACACCAGTCCTCGATCTGACCGTATCCGAACTGATGTTAATCAGGTTTATCACGATGGTTTCATTTCCTTCAACTTTGTCAATATACCATCTGGGCTCCGCCAGCATTGCAGAACCCTGAGAAAACTTCTGCCTTCTCAGCACGGCACCGTTCTCGAGTGCGATAATATCGTCCAACGAATCTGATTCGTAACGAAGCTGACCGATGGCATTCTCTTCGATCTCAAGATAATCGGTTGAATCTGCCTCATTAATGATCTTTATCGTGAAACTAGCCGTATATCCCGATAAACCGTAACCATATACGGTGAGCGAACCCCCTGCCACCTGCAGAGACGTCTCCTTGTATGGTATATTCTTATACACGAGGCTCTTCACATCGTTCTGCAGGATGATCATGTCCCTCTCCATGTTGCGAACGTTCGTGACGCTCTGCTGTTTCAGTAAAAGCGGATAACCATAAAGTGTAATCAGTCCTATACCAACCATCACCAGCGAAAAGATGATGACGAACCCGATCGACTCGGAGACACCAGCCTCTCTCGAATGCCCGACAGAACTCCTTCTTTTATGCATGCTCAGAACCCCTTCGAATTGTACATGATCCTGTTCCACCCGCCACCGGTTGTTTCACCGACGACGCCTTTGGAGGCACCGATCCCTGCGATCGATATGTGGCTGAAGATATCCCCGCGTCTCACCTCGATCACCTGATCAGTTCCGGTATTCAATGCCTTCACGAAATAATCCCTGCCGGCAACGTCATCCGGGATATCGAATTTCGAGTCGATCGTCCCGTCGTAGGGTGCGATCAGATATATATCCACCACCCTCGTGCTGATCCCGTTACCGATGTCGGTGAAGGCATGATAGGCGAGTGTGTTCGCCGGCCCCTCCATGAAGACATCGTTCACGGTGAACATCATCATCACCATGAGCAGCAGGAGTATTCCGCTGATGGAGATGTACTCGATCAGGGTGGTGAGCCCCTCTTCCGAAGGCGCCATATCACTCACCCGATATGTAATAGGTCGTATTTTCATGATACTCCGTCACTCCGTTGTTGTAATGAATCGTAATCGGGAAGTACAAATATCCACTCGCATTCACCTGTGATTCAACCTTAAAATACACTTCTGCACTCTTCCGTGACCTGGCCAAAATGCTGATGTCCCTCAGTGCGTTGCCCTTCTCCGAAGGGGGAAGATCCTCGTAACGCTCCGCCCAACGAAAGACCTCGCTTCTCAGATCCTGTATCTCGTTCTTTGGGAACTCCAGCACGCTCTCCGCCGTCGTCATTCCGACGAGTGTCGACTGGTTCAGGAGAAAGGCGAGGAAGAAGAGGGCGATGCTGACCATGATGCCCATCAGCACGATCCATTGCCCGCTGTCGTCTACTCGCGCCATATCAGCACCTCCAGCAGGACGGTCTGGTTGCGTGTTCTGTTAAAATCTGAAAATTGACCGATACCATCAATCGGGGCATTTGAACCTACAAAGACCCATCTTGTCACCCTCACCGCATTCGGATTTCCGAAATACGTACGGGAATAAGAGAATAGTTTATCCCGAACGACCCCTGTTTTGTTAATATAAAAAACATTCGAGGTATAATAGAGGTTTCCAAATCCTCTCTCGTTGATTCCTTTCTCGTTGATGGAAAGGTTGAATTCATTATTGAATTCAGTATTATTCCAATCTCTGACAAGTTCCTCGAGGGTGGAATTGGCCCCTGCCGCCTTGGGCGTATCCATCACCTTCAGCGCATCGTTGCCCAGCAGCTCCAGCTGCATGTCCTGTATGTGCGTATCCCCGGATGTGTAGATGCTGGTGGTGCTCATCACCAGCGAGGCGGTGATCACCATCAGCACTGCCGCTGCGATGCCTTCCATCGTGTAGAACTGCCCCTCACTGTTCACCATACGGCCACCTCCAGCCAGCCTTCGCGTAAATCAGGCATTTTCAGAACACCGTCCTTATTGTAATCGATCTCGTATGTCCCGTTGATCAGGGTCCTCGGGGGAGTGTCCTGGAAGGTAAATACGACATCCATAATCGTAGATTCGTCGAGTGGAAATACGCCAGAATAGAGGATAAATGACAATGTATCATTATGGCGTAATGTCTGATTCAGATTTGATAATGGGTTGGTGTTTTTGATCCCCGATACAGTTAGATTATACTGGCTCACATTAGGTACTGGAAGACCGGCTCCGTTCTTCCAGAAACTGATACTCTTGAGCGTCGCGTTGTCAGGTGGTGTCAGATTTGCGTTTTCCCAATCTTCAGGTGAGGCCGCATGGCAGCTTCCGTTGAAGAGCCAGCCCATTGTATCGTTTCCAGTATTGTTCAATTTGGAGCCGAAATTGTAAATGGTAATATTAATTGGCTCCAGTTGGGGGTTGAACTGATATGCGGGGCTCAAATTTTTTACTAAAAATTTGGAGAAATCCATGCGTATGGTGAAGTTCTGTGTCGCATTGGCTGCAGTGCTGTTTACGCAATAATTACTCATATAAGATTCGTTCAGATTGAGCTCTGCGTATGGGTACTCCTTGATCCTCACCACCCGGCGGATATACCCGTAGCCGCTCAGGTTCAGGTCGGGAAGTGGTTCTCCGACACTGTAACTGTTGCCTGGCTCTGTCATCGTGATATTCAGGTGATAGGGGTAATCGCTGAAGACGAGCCGGCTCCTGTAATCATCGGGATAAACGAGCACGATATCCTTACCGAAGAATTTATTGATTTTGAGCCTCGAGAGCACGTTCGGTGTCTCCCTGTCGATGGCGAGCCCGAAACGCTGGATACTGTAATTGTTCAGGGTGGCCCACATTGGGTTCAGTGGCCAGCCCGGATCCTCCACCAGAATGGCACCTGTGCGATATGCCACCGCGTCGTAATCTATGGCTGTTGTCCTCCTCAACCCCACCATGAGGCCCGGTATCATGTTTGCAACCATGATGAGTCCGAGCATGAAGATGGTGAACCCTATGAGAAAATCGATGGAGAGCTGCCCCTCTTCTCCGTTATTCCCATTCATACGTCCGATACGATCACCTCCCCTGTGTATGCATTCAGGATCAGCTGTCTAAATCCCTCTCCGGATATCGCTGCAATTATCGCCTTGTCATCCACAATGTCCAGTACGATCGTATCGGTTCCCGTCCCGTTCATCAATTCCATGATCTTATCCCTGTTGTTTCTGAAAAGATCCTCCGGTGGGATGATCTCGTCGATATTGATGCTTTTGGTCTCGAAACGTTCACCCCATCGGTTTTTCGTCCATTCGCCATCGGAGAAGATGATGATGTAGGGATCTCCTCCGGCCTCCACACCGAACAGCCATTCTTCCGCTCTCCCTTCGATATTCGTATACGAGCCATGTATCGAATATATAATGAGGGAGGAAATATCGATATTTTCATTTTCTGTATACCATTGAAGTGCGGTAACTGCATCCTGCAATGAATAGAACTGGGAGCCCCCTTCTGGTAACTCCTCGATTCCCTGTGGAGTGCCCTGTGCCAATTCGGTTCCTCTCTCCCGATCATTCGAAATACAGGCGGAGCACAATGAGGACAGAATCAGAGCTATAACAATCCAGAAGGCTGATTTTATTATAATCCCCCCGCTATTTACCATTATTGTATTAGTGAAATATAAATATTTGTAATTGCATATCAAAAGCAATTGTTATTATTTTTCACTCCAAATGCCGAATCATGAGGCCAGATAATCTTTTTTCCAGATTGGCTGACAATCAATATCGTCATTTCATCATTATTTTATTATCTTCGATATCGGAATCTCGAGTATATCTTCGGCACCGGCATCCTTCAATCCGGGGATCAGCCAGTTCACCTCGCCCTTCTTCACCACGGTCTGAATGCTGAAGTAATCGATGCCGTGCAGCCGGCTCACCGTGGGCTTCTTCATCGCAGGCAGGATCGCGATCACCCGTTCCAGCGATGCAGATGGAACATTCATCGAGAGCAGGACATTCTGTCGCCCTTCGATGACGCCCAGCAGCAGTGTGGCGATCTCCTCCATGTGCCGCCTCTTATCCGGCTCATCGTAACTCCTTCTGTTTGCGATCAGAACCGTATGGGACTCCATTATCTGGCCGATGATCTTCAGACCATTCCTTCTCAATGTGGTACCGGTCTCAGTGAGATCGACGACCACATCCATCAGATCGGGTACTTTAGCCTCCGATGCCCCATATGAATGGAAGAGCTGTATCGGAATCCCCAGTTCCCTGAAGAATTTCTGAGTAAGATTGGGATATTCCGTCGTCACTTTGCTCCCGGGCCTTATCTCTCTCACATCCTCGAAGGGTTCATCGCGGTGGACGGCCACCACAATCCTTACATTTCCCTCCCCTGTCTTGCTGTAGGAGAGGTTTGCCACCTCGAACACCCCTGCACCCGTCTCCTTCACCCAGTCCAGACCTGATATACCCATATCGAAGTAACCTTTCTCCACGTAGACGGGGATCTCCTGTGGCCTCAGTATCTTCACCTTTCCGATCCTCTCGTCCTCTATTATGGGGTTATAATCCCGATCAGTCCTTTTAACAGAGAGATCCGCCTCTCTGAATAGCTGAAGGGTCTGTTCTTCCAGACTCCCCTTCGGGAGGGCAATACTCAGCATCAGGATCAATCTTTCCACAGACAGGATTAAGACTGCCGATCAGTCGAGCGGATGAACCAGCATTCCGCTCATGAGCTTCGGCTCGAACCATGTGGACTTCGGCGGCATGATGCCTCCTGCATCCGATATCGCCATCACTGTCTCTATGCCCACGGGCTGTATTGCAAAGGCGGCGGCGTATCTGCCCGAATCCACACAGGCACGCAGCTGGTCGTGGCCCCGTGAGCCAGATAGATAATGGAGTCTGGGATCGCTTCTCGGGTCTTTTATTCCAAGGATGCCCTCCAGCACCAGCTGCTGTAGCACGACCACATCGAGCGTATCGATCAGGTTTCTCTTCTCTTCTATCGGCTTTTCCAGGAGATACCAGCCGCTTTTCAGGTAAAGAAGAATCCGGTGCTTCTTCGATTCCAAATCCCTGGGGATTTCGAACAATTCCCGAGAGGGCCGATCGATCGCCGTGACTGAAAAGTCCCGACGGATTTTGGCGAGGTACTCCCCCTCCCCCATGGGAGAGAGATCGGTGAGGAGTCTGCTGTAACCATGGATCGTCACATTGTCATGAGCCAGCAGGGCACCCATGAACCTGCCCGATTCTGCCCCGCCTCTTCCATCACTCCTCCTCTTCAGGGCCACGTTCACGGCAGCTGCTGCCCTGTGGTGACCATCGGCAATGTAAAGGGTATCCACCATTTTGAATAAGTCCACGATCTCCCCGATTGCCGCGGTGTTATCGATCCGGTAGAGCCGGTGCAATGCCCCGGTCTTCGTTGAGATCTCGCAGATCGGTACGGCGTATTGCCGGCTCAATTTCTGTATCCTCTCTGCAAGTCTGTTTTTGTTGCGGTATACGAGAAAAACGAGCCCTTCCTGTGCATCGAGTGCCTCTATGTGGAGAGTGCGATCCCTCTCCTTTTCATGGACCGTCAGTTCATGACGTCTCACCGCATTGTTGAGGTATTCATCTGCATCGATGCAGGCGACGAGTCCTGTGTACTCCTTGCTCCCTGCAATCACCTGGTAGACGTACAGACCGGCCGATTCGTCCCTCCTTATCAGGCCACGGCGGAGCAGGGAGAGATAGTTCTCCCTCGCCTTTGCATAGATCCTTTCGTCGTGGGGCGGGAGATCGGGGAGTTCCGCATCCGCCCTGCTCACCCGGAGAAAACTGAAGGGGTTCTGGTCGATACAGGCCTTCGCCTCGCTCGCGTTCACCACATCATATGGCACGGCTGCGATTGACTGTGCAGCATTCCTGAGCGGATGAACCGCCCTGAAGGGATAGATCCTGACCATCTGGAAGCGCCTGAATATCTCTCATATAGGTAGGAGAGCACAGTATATTATTGCACATCCCATGGCTCTCGATTCTTTCAGACCCCTGGAAGGACCGGTCGCGGTCGTGCGCCACGCGAGGCTCACCGATCTGCCCTCGATCGTGGAGATAGAGCGAACATCTTTCCTCGAACCCTGGGAACCAGATACAATAAGGCAGTCCATCGAATGGTTTCCGTTCACCTGTTTCGTCGCAACTATCGGAGAGAAGGTCGTGGGTTTCCTGATAGCGACGCCCCAGAATGCGGATGACGGTTTCTATGGGCATATCTGCAATCTGGCGGTGGCGCCCGAATACAGGAACAGTGGTATCGGGACGCTCCTGCTCAGACGAACGGAGCAGCAGTTCGCACTCGATGGGGCTGAAGGCATACAGCTGGAGGTGAGGGAGTCCAATCTTGCGGCCCGTCAGTTCTACAGGAACAGGGGTTACGAGGAGATGATGATATTTACGCGTTATTATTCAAATGGCGAGAGTGCGATCATCATGATGAAATGGTTCGGGGTCTGACATCAGCCCCTTCCGAGCGTCTTGTGCGCCTTTGCCAGATGGCGCGCCCCCAGCGCACCGAGTAGTGAGATTTCGCCAGCGAGAACGGTACATGCCACTATCTCTGCAAATCTCTTTGCGTTCGTACCAGGCGGATCCCCACCGCCGCTGACTCCCAGGAGCGACAGACACTCCCTCTGCGTATCGATGCCGGTTCCACCTCCAACAGTTCCCAATTGGAGCGACGGCATGGTCACACTCACATACACTCCCCCTTCCCTGACCTCTGCATCCGTAATCGCAGAAGAGCCCTCGACCACGTGTGCCGCGTCCTGGCCGCAGGCGATGAACATGGCGGCAACGACATTCGCTGCGTGTGCGTTGAATCCCAGGGAACCCGCGCGGGCCGATCCGATCAGATTCTTGCGATGATTCACCTCCGATAGGGTGTGGGCATCCGTCTTCAGCACCTCGCTCACGAGCGTCTCGGGGAGGAAGACACCGGCGATCACCGTCTTTCCCCTCCCCTGGATCAGATTCATCGCCGCAGGCTTCTTGTCGGTGCACATGTTGCCACTCAGCGCCACTAACCTTGCACCCGTTTCCGATTCGATCAGTTCGGATGCTTTTTCGCTGGCGATCGTCACCATATTCATCCCCATCGCATCCTTCGTATCGAACTCCATCCTGACAAAGACATTTGTCCCTGTCACATAAGCGACAAGCCCGAGCATCCTGCCGTGTGAGGTGGTGCTCTCGGCCGCTCCGGCAATGACATCGCGATGATTCGTCACCCACTCCGCTATCTTCGCCGCATGAACCACATCTCTCGCGGCGAAGACGGGCGCCCTCGTCATTCCGTCTCTCAGAATCCTGGCGTCTGCTCCCCCTGCGCGGGTAATCACCGCGGCACCCCTGTTTACGGACGCGACGAGGGCGCCTTCTGTTGTTGCGAGCGGCACATAAAAATGCCCGTCTGCATGCTCGCCTCTCACCCGCAGTGGCCCGGCAATTCCGACGGGTACCTGAACGGCACCGATCATATTCTCGATATTCCGGCGTACCACACGATCGATATCGATAGTGAATTTCCCGAGGGCGCTGAGAGATACCCCAGTCTCATCTTCGAGAAACGAGCGCCTCACCTTGACGGCCTCCTCCGGCGGCAGTTCCTGCTCCAGAGCGTGAAGTTTCAGGCGACCGTTTTTAATCCTCTCGAAATAATGATCCATGATAATTCTTGAAGAGTCCTCCATAAAGAAGGCGGGTGATCGGGATCGGAGTCGTGCAGTGGTCCGTGAGAGTGAAGAGGGAGAAAGGCGAGGAGAAGAGACGCGCCCTGCTCGAGAGCGGGTTTCTGGACCGGTCACTGCGGATCAGGGTGGAAGGTGATCAGGTCATCCTGCCGGTAACCGCTCCTCTGGAGGATGCCGGGCGTGATGAATTCGAACCACTTGGAGAGATCACCGGACTCCCTAGGCATGAACTGATCGGTGGGATTGCAATCATGCCAGAACGGGATGGCGAGGGGGCAATGCGGCTTCTTTCATCGCGCCCATCACTTCATACCGTGCTCCATCCTCTGGGTCCGGTGGATGGAGAGTACAGAACGAAGCGATTCGAAGTGCTGGCTGGAATACCCACCGCCCGTACACTGTACACCGAATATGGACGCCGATACCAGATCGATCTGGAGCATGCGTACTTCTCCGCAAGGCTGGCCGAGGAGAGGCAGAGGCTTTCGAAGCTGGTCGAAAGGGGTGAGAAAGTGCTGGACATGTTCTCGGGGGTGGGCCCAGTGGCGATCACGCTCTCGGAGAGGGCAGGCATCGTATTCGCATCCGATATAAACCCTGTGGCGGTGCATCTGTTGATCCTGAATATTAAATTGAACCGGGTGAAGAACGTCGTTCCAATCATGGCGAATGCCTCCCATCTGCATCTTCTCCTTCCACAGAAGTTCGACAGAATTGTGATGAACCTACCAATGAGTACCCCCGCGTTCATCGATACCGCGCGTGCGATCTGCGCGGGGGGCGGGGTGATCCACTTCTATGTGCTCCAATCGGAAACGCATGAATTCAGTCCCTTTCTCGAGGGGAGAGGACTGCTGGTTCTGGACGAGAGGAAAGTCCACACGTACTCGCCGGGCAGGTGGCTCGCGGTATATGATCTCTCATGCCCCTGAATTCCTCTTCCTTCTGGCACGGTCTCCCATCGAACCGCGCTGCCGCATGGGGGTGAACCCCTCGGACATATGGGCGGGATGCTCCCTCTCATTGGGGCGTCATTTCCCGGCTCCAGGGTACCTGCTGAAAACATTCAAGAATCGATCGGGGCCGGTTTCTGGAGCGCCGATTTCATTCCGGGACGAATTTCGTCCCGTAGTGGATCACTCCGCTGCTCCCATCGGTGCCGATGCGGCGAAACACCTTCTTCACTCGCATCCCGATTTCTGCCTTATCAGGCGGACAGGCGACCTGGGCGGTCAATCGTGGACCCTCGTCCAGTTGGATGATCGCGAGCACATAGGGCGTGAAATGCTCGAATTGTTCGCTCGCGGCCCTGATGACCGTATATGTGACCACCTTCCCCGTGCCTTTGAACTGATGTTCGAGTATCCTCCCGTTTCGCCTGCACACGGGGCAGAACGTTCGGGGAGGGAAGAAGTATCGACCGCAATTATCGCACTTCGTTCCGATCAGGTTGTACCTCTGCGGAATTTTACGCCAGAACCTCGCAACTGACATGTTCAGACCCCCAGAATGTGCACGGTGACAGTGGCACCAGTTCCTCCAACATTGTGCGCGAGCCCCACCTTTGCATCCACCTGCCTCCTGCCTGCCTCTCCACGCAGCTGCTGGACCACCTCCACGATCTGCTTTATCCCTGTCGCCCCTACGGGGTGGCCGCATGCCTTCAGTCCTCCGCTCGTATTCACCGGGAGATCACCTTGGAGGGAGGTGACACCCTCCTCGGTGAGCTTCCCCGCCTCCCCCTTCCTGCAGAAACCCAGGTCCTCGATGGCACAGATTTCCGCGATGGTGAAACAGTCGTGCACCTCCAGCATATCCACATCCGAATGCTCCAGTCCCGCCTGCCTGAATGCCCTCTTTGCCGCCACCACTGTTGCATCGAGTGTACTGATATCCCTCCTGTCGTGGAGCGCGATCGAATCGCTCGCCTGTGCACTCGCAAGAACCTTCACCGGCGTGTCTGTGAATTCACGGGCTCTCTCCATCGTCGTCAGAATCGCGGCTGCCGCGCCATCCGTGATGGGGGAGCAGTCGTACAGTCGGAGAGGGTCAGCGACGAGTGAGGAGTTGATGACGGTCTCTATATTGATCTCCTGCTGGAACTGTGCAATCGGGTTCCTTGCACCGTTATAATGGTTCTTCACGGCGACCATGGCGAGCTGCTCTCTCGTGAGAGGATATCGGTGCATGTAATCGTTCGCAATCATCGCATACAGTCCCGGAAATGTGGCGCCGATGAAGGCCTCCCATTCCCGATCCGCTGCACCGGCGAGGGTGGCCACAGTGGTACCCGATGCAACATCCGTCATCTTCTCCACACCGGCCGCAACCACGATCTCCGACATTCCGCTCGCCACTGCGGTGACACCCTGCCTGAAGGCGAGACCACCGGATGCACATGCGGCTTCCACTCTGGTGGCAGGGATATGGGTGGTCGTGGCCAGCCCCGCATAGTCGGCGATGAGCGCGCCGATATGCTCCTGTTCAACGAATCTTCCTGCGCTCATATTTCCGATGAAGAGCGCGTCGATCTTCTCCCCCGCCAGCCCTGCATCCTCGAGTGCGCGTGCTCCGGCTTCGATGAACAGATCCCTGAATGAGCTGTTCCACTTCTCTCCGAAGGTGGTGCATCCGATTCCAATGACGGCAACCTCTCTCATCCCTGCATCACTATCTTCCCTTTGTGACGCGCATAGAGCGCGTAATCGAGATATACAGGATCCTTCAGGAGATCCCTGACTTTCGGTGCAGCATCTCTCTTAAAGACGCCTGATTCGATGGCATCAGTCACCTCGATATCGAATGCATCGCTCCCCGCACCTGAACCGAACGAGGCAACGAAGATGCGATCCTTCGGTTTCGCGATATCGAGCGTGGCAGCCAGACCTATCATGGAGGAACCGCTGTACGTATTGCCCAGATATGGCACGACGAGACCGGGTTCGATCTGCTCCTTCGAAAATCCGAGCATCTGTGCAATTCTTCTTGGAAACTTCGCATTCGGCTGATGAAAGACGGCATAATCATAATCCTTTGCCGTGGTACCCGTCCGCTCCAGCATCATGAGTGCTGCCCCCTGTATGTGCCTGAAATAACCAGGCTCACCGGTGAATCGCCCACCATGGCGCGGGTATTCCTCTCCATTCCGCCGCCAGAAATCGGGTGTGTCTGTGGTGAAGGAGCAGGTATCTCTGATCAGGGCGATGGGATCCTCCCTCCCAATGACGAATGCCGCACCGCCTGCCGCGGCGGTGTACTCGAGGGCATCACCGGGGGCCCCCTGCGCGACATCGGAACCGATGGCAATTCCGTACCTGACGATGTTGCTCATCACAAGGCCCATGCATGTCTGTATGCCTGCCGTTCCTGCCTTGCATGCAAATTCGTAATCTGCGGCGGTCATCTCCGGCGTCGCTCCAATTGCTTCACCGACCGTGCATGCGGTGGGCTTGACCGCGTACGGGTGAGACTCGCTGCCCACATAGACTGCACCGATCTCCGAGGGCTCCAGATACCTCCTCGATAGCGCATGCCTCGCCGCCTCCACCGCGATCGTGGCTGTATCCTCGTCCAGATCGGGGACAGATTTCTCAAAGACCCCCAATCCACCGATAATATCCTCTGCATTTGCACCCCATACACGGGCGATTTCGGCAATTTTAATGCGGAATTTCGGTATATATGCCCCATATGTCATGATGCCTGCTCTTTCTACCATGCTTTCTCCCTCAATGCCTGAACTATCTGGTCCACTGCCATGGCTGTGCATAATACCGTGATTCGATCCCGCTCTGCGAGTTTAGGGACGAGCGGGTGAACCTGCTCCTTCTCGATCCCCTGTAGTATGACACAGCGGGGTTTGAATGGCGTCACCCTGATTGCGACCATCGGAGATTTGCCGTTCGAGACCTCGGTGAATATAAGCGCACGTTCCGTGCTCCAGCCATATATGCGGTTGAACTCATTCGACGAGAGTTGCAGGATCGCATTCAGGCTGTTGATGATGGTATAACCGAAGATCGATTCCTCGAGGGAGCCATGAATAAAATTCGCCCTGATCGCATCGGCGAACTCCTTCAGCACGACCGGAGCTGCATATTCATGTATGTCGTAGATGACGTCCCCATCCTCGAATCCTGACTGCAGGATACGGGCAAACTTCTGGATGTATCTGCCCCCGCCCTCCTCATCGATGGCGAGAATCGTCTCCACGATCTTTCCGACAACAGCAGTGCCAGGACTCTTTCTCCTGCCGCTTTCATAATCGCTGATCACAGACGGTGAGACTTTCAGCCTCTCTGCCAGCACACCCTGCGGTATGTTGAAGCTGACGCGCCATTTTTTAAGCGCCTTGCCCGGGGAGTCGGAGAGTGTGATCTCCCCTGCCATCTTCTCCGCCAGTTGCTGCCGCAGGTCGGATTTCATCGGCTTCTAAGTTGAGGGGATGCGATTTAAATATTTAACGAATGCAAATTCGACGTTTCACGAAATCATGGATGGACAGTAACTCATAAATAATATGCTTCTCAATTTTGATAAGCATGACATCCGAGGACCTCCAGTCGCTCAAGGCAATCGCCCTGATGGGTGGATGCCGCGGGCCTGTCTGGATCTCTTCTCAGATGCTCGCCACGGCATTGAAGACGAGTCCCCAGACCGCCGCGAGGCGATTGAGATCCCTGGAGACCAGAGAATTGATCCACCGCACCGTCAGACCCGATGGCCAGTTCATCACCGTGACGAAGAAAGGCGGGGAGCTTCTGAAGAGGGAATATGCGGAATACAGGAGGATCTTCGAATCCGATCGTGCCGGCTATGTGCTTGCCGGGGTGGTGGTGAGCGGTATAGGGGAGGGGAGATACTACATGAGCCTCGAACCCTACAGAAGACAGTTCCAGGAGAAGCTCGGTTTTCTGCCATTTCCGGGGACGCTGAATATCAGGTTATCACCCGCCAGTATCGAGGCGAGGATGAGGCTGGAGCTCCGCGAATGGATACCGATTTCAGGGTTCAGCATGGACAACAGGACATTCGGTGATGCGAAGTGCATGCCCTGTCGCATCGATGGTCTCGATTGCGCAATCATCGTGCCTGGACGGACTCATTATCCTGAGGACGTCATCGAGGTGATCTCGGCGCAGGATTTGAGGGCAGCGCTGGGGGTGGAGGACAGGGATGAGGTCAGGATCGAGATCCCCACGGATTGATGCAGCGCTTCGAGCGATGGCTTCAGGGGAATTCATTCTCCTGTACGATTTCGACTCGCGCGAGGGGGAGACCGACTTTGCAATTCGTGCAGATGCCGTCACCTTCAGGCATATATGCCAGATGAGGAGGGATGGAGGCGGGCTGATCTGTACCGCCATCCATCCCTGTGCTGCAGAAAGACTCGGGCTTCCGTTCGCGTACGAGCTCCTGAACGGGAGCAGGGTCGTCGAGCAGATCGGTGATGTGCCGTACGATGCGAGAAATCGATCATCGTTCTCCATCTGGGTGAATCATCGCTCCACCTACACGGGTATAACAGACAGGGATCGCGCCATGACTATCAACGCGATTGCAGAAGAGGTAAGGAGATCATTGAATGGTGACGGTGAGGATTTCGCACGCCATTTCAGGGCACCCGGACATGTGGCGATTCTACGGGCAGCTGAGGGTCTCCTCGACCAGAGGTGCGGTCAGACCGAGCTCTCGATCGCCCTGGCCCTCGGGGCGGGGGTTACACCTTCGGTCGCGATATGCGAGATGCTGGATGACGAGACGGGCCTCGCCCTGAGAAAAGAGAAGGCGATGCGTTACGCGAAGGAGAGAGGACTCGTCTTCGTGGAGGGAGAGGAGATAATGGAGTGGTGGCGGGCGGGCTGCCCGTAATGACCACTCCCGGCAGAATGAATCGCTTTATTCTCTCGATGATGCGGCCTCACTTTTTGCTCAGCTTCTCCAGGACATCCTTCGGAAGCTTCCGTGCGATATCCATCTTGGAGGGGCACCTGCCGAGGGCGATACCCCTCTTCTTTGCCTCCTCCTTCAGCTCCTTTGCACTCACACTCTTGATCATCTTTTCGAGCTCGGCATCGTCCATGCCCATCACCGATCAGAAGCTGATTTTTCAGAGATAAAAATTTGCCCATCGCTCCATCCGATCCCGTAAACATCCGATCCTGTAAAATATCACATACCCATGTGATCACCCGGCTGGTGCCTGCACGGGGCGAACGCCGCACCCGCTGAAAAAACCGGAAAAAAGGTGTACCCCCTCCGAGGATCAATTTCAATTGAATTTCCTACATGAAGCATATCGATGAGGGGGGCAACATTCACTTTCTGGGGGCAAAAAGTTCAGCGTGGGATTTCCTGGTTTTTCAGAGAGCGGAACAGATCGGCTTTGGATGGTAAAATGGTAAATTTTTCTGTCCCCTCTCTCAATCGATGAACACTCCCGGATCTCCGCCATGCGATGCCCTAGCCGCTCCATGGTTCATGACAGTGATTTTCCCGATCTCTTCCCGTATCGAAATTCGGGCGTCTCCTGCACGGACTGAGAACATGATAGAGTGACGACAGATTCGTCACCGATAACTTCATGCATGTGGCGATAACGTTCGATCTGGTCGCGATATCACGAGCGATGTCATGAATCCAGAATTTTCGGGCGTACTTTTTTTTTCAAAGTCGTGAAAAAAAAGGGCACTCGAGAAGAGAGGGGACAGCGGATTCCGATGAATCGTCGAGTCTGGAGGGGGTTGAAAGAGGTTAATTCGAACGATTCAACACAGCAGCTGGATCATTCAACCGGGAGGATCAAAGATCTGATTGGCTCCATCAGCCTATTTTATCTCAATTAGAAAGGGAGATGGATATATGAAGAGAAGAGAGTGGAGTTCGAAAGACTGGCGATTGGCCATGTTCCTGTCCCTCTGCATGCTTGCCGTCGCTGTGATGCCTGCGACAGCACTGCACATGGGGAAAAACGAAGACATGAGGGAGTTGAAGTGGGCGGACAGCGACCTGAAACAGGAACTCTGGAGGATACATGCAGATTACAGGATGGGTATCTTCGCACTTCGGCTGAATCGGACGGAGAAGATGCTGGATACTCTCGATGCACATGGTTTCAACATCTCTGAAGCGATTCGGATACTCGAGAGGATTGAAGGGATGAAGCTCCAGCTTCAGGAGGCGCTCGAAAAACAGGATCCAAAGGATCTGCGAGAGGTAAACAGAGAACTGTCGAGAATGTGGAGGGAGTTCAGGAGATCCCTTAAATCCGCAATCGTGCACGCCAGATAATTATTATACTATTTATCGGTGAAACCAGTTGCAGGGCCTGTTCCTCCGTCCCCTTATGTATTTTTAAAGCATTCGTAACGATACGGTGCCCATGCGGTTCTCTCCTGCATGACGCAAAGAAACTGTTCCCTGGGGCAAAAGGCACGTCCATGAAGGGTGGACTCACCATCGATAAATAGAAAAGGATGGAGAGGGTCTCGAATCCCGGTGAATGCTCGAAATGAGATTCCTGTTATCGGGGCACGGGAACCACCGTGAACCACCCGTTTCTGAAAAATGCCTATTGTTTATGAGGGATATTTCGTAAATAATAAAAAATTTTCAATTATTATAAGAACTTATCAGAAATAATAAATTATTTATCTGAAAGATTCTTACATACATTCGGTGAGAGGTTATGCACATACCGGATGCGTTTCTTCCTATTTCGCATGGCATCATTTACTGGCTTGTTGCGCTTGTTTTTATCGCTCTTTCATTGAGATGGGCACGATCGGAGCTGGATGAAGATCGGGTTCCACTCGTCGCTGTCCTTGCCGCAGGCATCTTCGCCATTCAGGCGATGAACATCCCCATCCCCTGGGGGACGAGTGGCCACATGGTGGGGGGCGCCCTCGCGGCCATCGTGCTGGGATCACCTTACGCAGCGGTATTCATACTTACCATCGTACTGCTTGTACAGGGCTTCCTGTTCGCCGATGGCGGAATCACGGCGATGGGTGCGAACATCGTCAATATGGGTGTCATCGGCGGCTTCGTCGGGTATTACTCATATAAAGGCGTCAGGGGTGCAATCGGGAGACCGGTCCCTGCATATTTCATCGCAGGCTGGATCTCGCTCTTCGCCGGCGCTATCGTTTGTGCGCTGGAGATGGCCGCAGCAGGCACTTTCCCCCTCGAGCTGGGTCTCGTCTCCATGGGGACGTATCACGCGGTGATCGGATTGATAGAGGGTGCCATCACCACTGTGGCGATCGCCCTGATCACCATGGTCAGACCCGATATCGTATCTGAAAAGAGAGGTGTGGCCGCATGATGGACAAAAAGACGTTCTTCATCGCCGGTATTCTGGTTGCCATCGCGATTGCGGCGATGGCACCTTTCCTCGCTTCCAGCAACCCGGATGGTCTCGAAAGCGCGTTCTTCGGCATGTATGGCGCAAAGGAGATCCATGGGGCGGAACTGGACGAGGATGTGGCAGTGGTCGCGGAAGAGGCGGTGGTGGAGAAGACCGGGAATACGTTCACCTTCGAGGCGCTCATGCCCGACTACACCGTCCCGGGACTGGACAAGGAGGGTGAAATCCTGGCCATAGTGCTCGGGACGATCCTTGTCCTTTTCATCGGCCTGGGGTTCTCCCGCATCCTTGCAAAATCGAAATGAAAGTATCATATTCCTTTTTTTCAAAGGTTTTATTCGATGCATCTCATCGAGACCAGGGATCTCTCCTTCACATATCCGGGTGGCATAAAGGCGCTCAACAGGATCAACTTCATCGCACCGAGGAACAAGAGGATCGCGATCATAGGGCCAAATGGGGCTGGAAAGAGCACGCTCTTCAAACATTTCAATGGTATCCTCAAACCAACGACCGGCGAAGTGCTGATAAAGGGCGAACCGGTGACGAAGGAGAACCTGAAGGAGGTGCGAAAGCTGATCGGTCTCGTCTTCCAGAACGCAGACGATCAGATCTTCAGTCCCACTGTGGAGCAGGATGTTGCCTTCGGGCCCATCAATCTCGGACTCGACGAGAGGACGGTCGCTCACAGGGTGAATGAGGCATTGAGGCTCCTCGGGATTGAGGAGCTCCGGTCGCGCGTCCCCCATCACCTGAGCGGAGGCGAGAAGAAGCGGGTCGCGATCGCCGGTATTCTGGCGATGGAACCGGAGGTCCTCGTACTGGATGAGCCCAATGCAGGTCTCGACCCCCGGAGCATGCGGGATCTGGCTGAGTTCATCAGATCTCTGACCAGGGAATATGGAATGACGGTGATATTCTCCACGCACGATCTGTCGCTCGTCTCCGAGCTGGCGGAATACGTGTACCTGATGCACCGTGGGGAGTTCATCGGGGAAGGTACCGTGGAGGAGCTCTTTGAGAGGGAGGATCTCCTCACCTCGGTCAGACTGGACATGCCCGCGCTCCCGAAGCTCTTCGGTTCACTGAGACGTCACGGAATCGACGTTCCGATGGCCTACACCTTCGATGATGCTGTGCGTGCTTTGCTGAAGGCATTCGGGAGGGATAGATGATCGAGGATCTCTTCCTGATCGAGAAGGAATCCTACAGGAAAAGCCCCATACATGTGCTCGATCCGAGGGTGAAGATTGTGGTCACACTCGCGGTCATCCTGGTCATCGTAAGCATCCCTTACTCGGCACTCTCTTTTCCGGTCTCTATCTCGTTCTTCCTTCTCTTTGCAATCTTATGGGGGATCAGCGGTCTGAGTCCGCTGCACTATGTGAAGAGACTCTTTGCAGTGCTGCCGTTCGGTATATTCCTCATCTTTTTCCAGATATTCTTTAAAAACCGTTTCTATTCCGAATTCCATATCCTGTATTCACTGCCCGCGGGGATCTTCATCTATGCCGAATCGATCGAATTTGCCCTGATACTCTTCTCCAAATTCATCGTGTGCATCTCTTTCGTGATCCTCCTCGCCTCCACCACTCGAATGCAGGAGATGCTGGAGGGCGCAGGCAGGCTGGGTCTGCCATCCGAATTCATCCTCGTCATGGGCATGATGACCAGGTACCTCTTTGTCATCGGCTATATGTTCAGGAAGGTTCAGCAGGCAGTGGAGACCAGATGCTTCGATCCCTTCGACCATCGCCTTCCCTACCGATACAGGCTCAGGCAGATCGGTTACATCGTAGGGACCATATTTCTGAGATCGTACGAACAGGGGGAGAGAACGTACACCGCCATGCTCTGCAGGGGTTACGGGAGACATTCGTATATGTACATAAAAAAGAAATCTCTTTCGAGGGCTGATGCCTGTTTCCTCTATACCTGTCTCATTTTCATCATTTTCGTCCCGCTCTATTTTTATATCCACGGATGACTGCGCTCACCGTCATGTTTTTGAATCTTTGGCTCGACAGACTCTCTCATGAAGAGCAAATTCGGAAGGGGTTTCATCACCAACCTGCTCCTGCTATCCAAGCACTTCGGACTCCCGCCGGAACAGGCGTTCTACGGGGCATCTGACCATCTGGACGAGCTGATCCTTCCTCACCAATTCAATGGGACAGAGGTGGAAGAACTCGTGACCCTGCTGAGAAAGAGGGTGATATGGCATCAGCCGGGCTCGATGGACAGGGAAGATGCGGCGGAGGTGGTCCGGGTGCTCAGCAGGCTGGCCGTTGCCATTGATCGCCATCTGGGCATCAAGGATGCGGATCCAGGTGAGTATGCGTGATCTTTTGAACCATCGCGGATATTTAAAGAGCTATCAGCGCCAATTTATAATGAATGTGCTGTCCTCTGGATATGGCTATTTTTATCGTTTTTTTAAGGGGGAATCCCCTTGGGTGAGACCTATGATGCCTCCAGCATCACTGTACTCGAAGGACTCGAACCGGTCCGAAAGCGTCCTGCGATGTACATCGGCAGCACGGACGCGCGCGGGCTTCACCACCTGGTCTACGAAGTGGTGGACAATGCGGTGGACGAGGCGCTTGCAGGGTTCTGCAACCGGATACTGGTCAATTTAAACAGAAACGGGTCCTGTACTGTCGAGGACAATGGAAGGGGCATTCCTGTCGACCCGATGCCGCAGTACGGGAAGAGTGCACTCGAGATTGTCATGACCGTCCTGCATGCGGGTGGCAAGTTCGACAAGGCCACGTACCAGGTATCGGGCGGTCTGCACGGTGTGGGCGTCCACGTGGTGAACGCCCTCTCCATCCACCTGCTTGCAGAGGTGTTCCGGAACGGTAAAAGATACGAGATGTCCTTCGAGCGTGGCATCCCTGTCGGCGATCTGAAGGAGCGGAGGGAGACGATCGAGGAGCTCAGGAGGCGATACGCACGTAGGTACGGCAAGGAGGCGATCAGGGAATACGAGAAGATCTCAGAACCGGAGGAGTTTCTTCAGAGGGCAAAGGAGAGGCTCGAGGGCACGAGGATCACCTTCACACCCGACCCCGAGATCTTCGAGACGGTGAGATTCGATTACGACGTGCTGGCGCACCGCATGCGGGAACTCGCGTTCCTGAACAGCGGGCTCTCCATCAGGATCAGCGACGAGCGATCCGGAGATGTGGAGGAGTACTGCTACAGCGGAGGGATCAGGGAGTTCGTGGCGCATCTGACGGAGGGGCAGGAGAAGATCCATGATGATGTGATCCATATCAGGGGTGGAGATCCGGAGAGCCAGGTCGATCTGGAGGTCGCATTCCAGTACACCAAATCCTTCAGCGAGCAGATCTTCACCTTCGTGAACAGCGTCAATACCCGGGAGGGCGGGACGCATCTCGAGGGCTTCAGGAGCGCCATCACGCGTGCGATCAACAGCTTCGCAAAGAACTCTTCGGGTGGAAAGGGGGTTGCAGTTTCGCTCAAAGGAGAAGACGTGCGTGAAGGCCTGAATGCTGTGATCAGCGTGAAGATCGCAAACCCCCAGTTCGAAGGGCAGACGAAGACGAGGCTGGGCAACAGTGCGGTCAGGGGAATCGTCGACTCCCTCGTGTACCAGCAGCTGATGCAGTACTTCGAGGAGCATCCTCGGGAGATCCAGGCGATCGTGGAAAAGGCGTTGCTGGCCGCGCGGGCCAGGGAGGCGGCCAGAAATGCACGCGAACTCGCCAGGAGGAAGGGCGTCCTCGATAGTGCCAGCCTCCCCGGCAAGCTGGCAGACTGCTCCGAACGCGATCCTGCGAAGAGTGAGCTCTTCATCGTAGAGGGTGACTCGGCCGGCGGTTCGGCGAAACAGGGGAGGGACAGAAACTTCCAGGCGATCCTGCCGCTCCGGGGCAAGATATTGAACGTGGAGAAGGCAGGGGAGATCAGGGTTCTGAAGAACATGGAGATACAGGCACTGATCTCGGCGATTGGAACGGGAGTGGATGTGGTCAAAGGCGAGGGGATCAAATGCGACCTGGAGAGGGCGAGATATGGTCGTATCATCCTGATGACCGATGCGGATGTGGACGGGGCGCACATCCGCACGCTCCTTCTCACCTTCTTCTACCGTCATATGCGATGTCTGGTCGAGTCCGGTTGCATCTACATCGCCCAGCCGCCGCTGTACCGGGTGGCAAAAGGGAAGGAAGAGAGATATTTCTACAGTGACGAGGAGATGCGGAGGGCATTGAAGGAGATGGGGGAACGGGGGGTGACGGTCCAGCGTTACAAGGGTCTCGGGGAGATGAACGCAGAGCAGCTCTGGAAGACAACGATGGACCCGAAGAGGCGTGTCCTGAAGCAGGTGAGTATCGAGGATGCCGGTTATGCGAACGAGATCTTCGCAAAGCTGATGGGGGAGGATGTGGAGGCCCGAAAGGACTTCATCAAACGGCATGCGAAGGAGGTGACAGCGCTTGACGTCTGATGCAGATGCCCCGCTTTCAGGTGAGCATATCGTTCCCGTGCTCATCGAGGAGGAGATGAAATCCTCCTACATCAACTATGCGATGAGTGTGATCATCGGCCGCGCGATACCGGATGTGAGGGACGGACTGAAGCCGGTTCACAGGCGTTCCCTGTTTGCCATGTGGGAGATGGGGAACACCCATGACAAACCTTTCCGGAAGAGCGCCCGCGTCGTGGGGGAGGTGATGGGTAAATACCACCCCCACGGGGATGCGGCGATCTACGACACCATCGTCAAGATGGCGCAAACCTTCTCGTACAGGTACACCCTCGTCGAGGGGCAGGGGAACTTCGGTTCGATAGATGGCGATGCAGCTGCCGCGATGAGGTACACCGAGGTCCGTCTTTCCGAGATCGCCGAGGAGCTTCTTCACGATATCGAGAAGGAGACCGTTGAATTCCAGCCGAATTTCGACGAATCACTGAAAGAGCCTGTCGTCCTGCCTGCGAAGTTTCCAAACCTTCTGGTGAACGGTTCCAGCGGAATCGCCGTGGGAATGGCAACAAACATGCCGCCACACAATCTTGGGGAGGTGTGCAGGGCGATATCCCACTTCATCGATCACCCTGAAGCAACGGTCGATGAACTGATGAAGATACTCCCGGGACCCGATTTTCCCACCGGTGGCATCATCATGGGCGTTGAAGGGATCAGGAGCGCCTACCTAACAGGTCAGGGAAAGATCGTGGTGAGGGGCGTCGCCACGATCGAGGAAGGCAGGAGAAACGATCGTATCGTCGTCACCGAAATCCCCTATCAGGTGAACAAGGCACGCCTGATCGAGCATATCGCCGAGCTCACCCGTGACAAAAGGATCGACGGGATCACGGACATCCGGGACGAATCAGACAAGGAAGGACTGCGTATCGTAATAGAGATAAGGAAGGGGTCTGTCCCCGCGGTCGTGCTGAACCAGCTCTACAAGCATACTCAGCTCGAGAGCACATTCGGCGTCATTAACCTGGCGATTGTGGAAAATCAGCCCCGTGTGCTCCCCCTGCATGACATGATGAACCACTTCGTGGATCATCGGACAGAGGTGATCGCACGGCGGTCCCGGTACGAGCTGAGGAAGGCACAGGAGAGGCGCCACATTCTCGAGGGGCTGCTCGTGGCCATTGCGAACATCGACCGGATGGTCAATACGATCAGAACCTCCGAGAGCGCCGAACAGGCCAAAGGAGCAATCGTGGAGGGTTTTGGCCTGAGTGCAGCACAGGCGGATGCGATACTCCAGATGCAGCTCAGGAGGCTCGCCGCCCTCGAGCAGAGGAGGATCGTGGAGGAGAAGAATGCACTGGAGGAGGAATGCAGAAGACTCGAGATACTCCTCTCCGAGGAGAGGAATATCAGGAACGAGATCAAGCATGAGCTGGAGGTGATGGCGGCGCGCTTCGGCGATAAGCGCAGGACCGTCATCACCCCCGAGCGGATCAGCCTGGAGAAGGAGGATCTCATCGAGGACAAACCGGTACTGGTCAGCCTCACATCCCTCAATTATATAAAGCGTGTGGACCTCGAAACCTACAGGCAACAGCGCAGGGGTGGAAGAGGGGTGATGGGAATGACCACCCGCGAGGAGGATTTCGTCGAAAATGTCTTCGTGGCGAATACCCACGATTACCTCCTCTGTTTCACCAACGTCGGTCGGGTCTACTGGCTGAAGGTCTATGACATCCCGGAGAGCTCCAGAACGGCAAAGGGAACCGCACTGGTGAATCTCCTTCCACTCGAGGAGGAACGTGTCACTGCGGTAATCCCGATACGGGAATTCCGTCCCGACCATTATATCCTGCTCGCCACCAGAAAAGGAAGGGTGATGAAAACCCCGCTGGAGGAATTCTCCAGACCCAGACCTTCGGGTATCAACGCCATCACCCTCGCAGAGGGGGATGAACTCGTCGATGTGAAGGCAACAGATGGTGAAATGGAGGTGATGCTGACCACGCGCAGGGGACAGAGCCTTCGCTTCCACGAGAAGTCGGTGAGGCCCATGCACAGAACCGCGAGGGGCGTCATTGGCATCAGACTGAGAAGGGGCGATGCGGTCCAGTCACTCACCCTGGTGGAGAAAGAACATCTGCTGACAGTGACTGAAAGCGGTTTCGGAAAGAGGACGAGATTCGATGAGTTCAATCCCCATGGGCGGGGTACGATGGGGGTGAGGAACATCATCACTGCCGGCGGAGGGGTGATCACAACGAAGGCGGTCGGATTGAATGACGAGATCATCCTGATGAGCGCCTCAGGGATTGCGATTCGGACGAAGGTCTCGGAGATCTCGATACAGAGCCGGAATACGAGAGGCGTGAGGATCATGCGACTCGATGAAGGGGACAAGGTGGTCGGTGTCGCAGTCCTGCGTCAGGAGGTGGAGGGCTGATCCACATTCCCGTCAGTCCTCTGCCACCGGGTATCTGACAGGCGCCGCGCTGATCCGATGACTCCCGTCACTTCACATCAGGCATTACCCGGTCCCGTATGTACTCCAGCGCTGCAATCGCGTCCTTCTTTTTCAGGTCCACCGCTTCGCCCGAAATGAAGCCCTGAAAACGCTCGATGGTCCTCCTCTCGATCCTGTCTGCAGCCTCTCTGCAGATCCTCTGGTAGGTCCTATCCGGATAGTAAAGTGCAGAGGCGATATCGAGGAGAGTATGGTGTTCTTCGCTGCTGATAACCCCCCTTTCGAGCGAGAGGGCGAGGGTTGCCCTGATGTTCACGAGGGGCTCGGAAAGGGCCTTTCCTGAGAGCGGATCGAAGACCAGGGCCACCTCATCGTCCGACTCGAGCAACCCCTCGCTGAACAGACGGTATATCACTCCCACACCCTCCATTCCAAATATATCCAGTTCTGCACTTCGCAGCGCCCCCATGCTGGAGGCCCCGATCACTCTCACACCACGCCTCAGGGCGAAGAGTATCTCCCGGTGGGCAACTGCACACTCCTGAAAGAAGACACCGTCGATCAGGCCGATGACACGTGCACCGTCGTTTACTGCCCACTCCACATCCCCTCTCTTCGCCGGAGGGAGATATGTGGCCTCCAGTATGCACCTGGCCTCTTCAACGGGAAGGCTTGGGCCCAGAAATATGACGACGGCGGGCATCCCTGCATCTATCACCGATCCTCTCGCTATCGATCGCATATACTTCGAGGCCCGGCACCACCACCCTGACCACCGGTATCCCGATCTCCGGTCTCGTCAGATCGACTGCAATCACGCGATGCAGTCCTTTGCCCGCGAGCTGTTTGACCATATAGTGAATATCGTCGAGAAAATCCTCGCTCGAAAAGGTGGGAAGGGCCCCGAGGTCCATCGACCCATTATCTGCGAACCAGTGCCTGTTCATTCTCTTCGTCCTCTCGTATCCGAGCTGCTTCCTGAATTCGGCCGTGGTCGTGTCCTCCCTCGCCCCATGTATCTGGGTCAGGCGGCTCTGTGCGACCTCCGTCAGGGCACGAATTGCGGCGATCGCCGCTTCCGTATGGGTGCCCATTCCGATGGTGAGGAGTGCCGGATCCCTGAGCACCAGATCGTCCGCAACGGCCGCAACAGTGGGAATACCGATGTCGCTCGTGATATCCTTCAGCCTGATATCTATCCCTGCCTCGCCGAATCTTCTGGCGAGATCTCCGATCATACCGTTCTCCGGGATCTCTATCGATCTCCCCGTCTGCCTGGTCGCCTCCACGATGGACCATGCATCCCGTTCAATCACTTCGGTGAGGGCATGGAAGACCGCCTCCTCGTACGTGTTTCCGGAGGCGAGGCCATTCGTGTTTGTCCTGAAAAGAGGGGGCAAATCGCGCGGAACAGGGTGAAAGACCGCATGTGCAGGCACGAATACGGGTTCCCCCGTGCATATGTCGAACCCCTCCACCCACGGGACAGGCAGATCCGGATGGCGTCCCTGCGGGAGGATCAGCGAAGCCGGATTTATTGCGTCGCCTTCCTTCCCCATCTTTGAAAAGCTCTGGACGAAGAGTTTTCTTCCCTTCAACTCCGCGGAATAACGCTCTATTCCTTCCATCATCGCGGAGACCTTCGCCGCAAGCTTTGTCGCACCTTTTCCGTTGTACACTGATATCGCCCCCATCTCCGCAGTGGGGCGAATGCACGAGTATACGGGTATCCCCACCCGATCGAGCTGCGTGATATCCGCCACACGGGTCACTCCCGCGGCGGGCAGCATCTGTTCAGCCCTTTTCAGTGTCTCTTCGAGCGGTACCGCTCGCTGCGTCTCAGCCCTGTACATTTTTCTGCACGGACCCAGCCTCATCATCACACCGTCTTCGTGGGGCATGCATACCCGTATCGGAAAATTCCGGCATAACGCCCTATCATGGTCCATATTATCTGGTCGCCGAAAGGTAAAATTCTCTTCTCTGGCGATGATGATTCTACAGGGAAAAAAATTTCTTCATGACTCCACGATCAGATCATCATGTTCAGAAAGATACTGCAGGCAGGTACGAAGGGTGAAGGAGACATCGTCGATCTGACGCCGGAGATAAGGCACGCGGTGAGGGAGAGCGGAATAAACGATGGTCTGGTTCACCTGTTTGTCCAGCACTCCACCGCTGCACTCACCACCATCGAATACGAAGGCGGTGTGCTCACCGACCTGAAGGGGGCGCTATCCAGGATCGCGCCGGCGGATATCCCGTATGCCCATGACCGGGCATGGGGGGATGGGAACGGGAGGTCTCATGTAAAAGCGGCAATTGTCGGCCCTTCACTGAGTGTCCCGATCGTAAAGGGGGAGCTCGGCTGCGGAACATGGCAGCAGATCGTTCTCCTCGAGCTGGATACGCAACCCTCGAGGGTCCGATCGATCGTCTGTACAATCCTGGGGTGAAACGTGTATCGGACGTATACTGCTGAAGTAAATAGGGGGATATCTGGATATATCAGAAAAAGTCCCAGATAGTATCTCAATCGAGTGGAATCGTCTCCAGCTGCGACACCAGTTCCCATATTCTGGTGCGTGCATGTACCGGCATGTTCGGATCGTTGCTGATCTCGTCGATCATGGAGATAGCGGTCGCTGCCCTGAGACCTATGCTCTTCGAATCGTTCATCAGGACACCCTTCGTCTCATCCGCCACACGCCTGATATTTCTGGGGATTGTGGTATCCTCGATGATCTGCTGTAGCATCTGTATGCAGGACTGTATCGTCTGCGCAGGGGTTGGCAATCAATCACCTTCCTTATAATGGTTTTATACAGAGATATATAGGTTGACGGATTCGGAGGAGATATGGAAGAGAAGACACCCGAGGAGTTGATGGCGGAATGCCTCCTCAAGGGGGGCAGGATGCTCGCGAAGGCCTGTTCGGGATGCGGTGCGCCACTCTTTGAATACGGAGGGGAGACGAGGTGCGTCGTATGTAACCCGCTGGATGCACCGAAGTCTGTCCCGCAGGTTCTTTCCGGGCCTGGCCATGTGCAGGCGAAAGAGGGGTATGCCACTGTTAAGCCGGAACCTGTCGATGCCCATGTGGCTGCCGAGCTATCGACCACGCTCATCGATCTGTGCCGAAGAATCCGCCAGGCATCCGATACAGGGGAGTGTCTGGAGCTGATGAAATGCATCAGCACCGGTGTGGAGGCGCTTCGCCGGCTCCTGATTCCCTAGGTTCTAATATGGCTTCCTTGCCAGTTCGAAGAACTGCTCCGCGATCTTCTCGCCGATGCCCTTCACCTCCATCAAATCCTCTGCGCTGGCATCGATCAGTTCTTTTATCGAGCCGAAATGCTCGAGGAGCAGTCTGGCATTCTTAAGCCCTATGCCCGGGAACGACGAGACAATATACTCCTGCTGCTCCTTTATCGACCTGTAGCTCTTGTGCGGGTGCATCTTCCCCCCCTCCGAGGGATTACCCTCTCTCCGTGCAAGAATGAAGAGCATCTGTGCCGTCTCGCCCTCGTCGCTGGTGAAGATGACCGGTATCCCCATATCGACCGTGATGGCAGCGATCACCCCCCTGATCGCATTGGGATGGATATTTCTGACTGAGAACAGATCCTTTCCTTCCACAATCAGCACCGGTCTGGGCGCCGCAACAGAGAGCTTCGTGAGCTGGCCGAAGAGATCCCTCTCCACCAGCGTGTTCATGAAGTCCGTCGCTGTCTTCCTTTCAACGAGGATTCTGTCGCCGATCGCATAATCCCCTTCACTCATCCTCTTCAACTGAATCGAAGCACCGAGTTCGGAGAGCACCTCCACCACACGCGAGGACGCTTCACGGTCGTCCACTGTGATCGCGGGGCCACCGCCCATATAGGATGTGATGCTCTTCTGGGCCGCATCGGCGATCAGCGTCTGCGTCGCCTTTCTGCCCATGCTCTTTATCTCATGCAGCATTGCCCTCTCTTTTGTTGCACTCACATACCTGTATATCTCGTCCGAAGTACCCTTCGTGACAAGCACGATGATCTTCCCTGCGCCGGTTCTGCCTGTCCTCCCCTTCCTCTGTATACTCCTTATCTCCGAGGGGACCGCTTCGAAAAAGACGACCAGATCTGTGGAGGGGACATCGAGCCCCTCTTCACCCACGGAGGTGGCGATGAGCACCTTCACCAACCCCTCCCTGAAACGGTTCAGTATCTCCAGCTGCTTCTTCTGCGTCAGCCCCTTGTCCATGTCCTTCGTCGCCTGGCCGATGAAACGCTCCGCCGCGATCCCCTCCGCCCTCAGCGCCTCGGTGAGCAACTGTACCGTATCCCTGTAGGTGGCGAAGACGATGCACCGGCTCTCCGGATAGGCAGCGAGCTGGGCTTTAACCAGGGATACCGCAATGCCCAGTTTCGGGTGATGCTCCTCCGTCCATACCTTCGCCTTCTGAAGCAGATGCCTGAACCTCGGATCTGCCGCCAGCCTTCTGCTCGCCTTCGATCCCTTCGCCGCCGCCCCATCCTGCGCCAGCTTCTCCAGGTACCGCTTCAGCGCGACGCTTCCCTGTGACTCCACGAGGGCGACCGCATGCCTGAGTTTCATGATCTCCGCGTACAGGGAGGCGGCCTCGTAAGCGGAACGATCCCGTGCCCTGATCCTCTCCTGAATCTGGAGGTTGAGACCTGTGAGTGCCTTCATCGAGAGCTTTTCCCTGCTCGGAACCGTGTAATTCATCTTCTGAAGGCCTCTCAGGCGGATATCGATCGTCTCGTGCAGTATCTTCAATGCCTCCTCCAGCGGAGCAGTGAGATCGACGGTGATGTACTGTATCTCCTTCTCGTGCACGTACGGGCGGACATCCGGGTCGCTCTCAGTTCTCGTCTCCACCACCTGTATGCCGAGATTCCTGCTCACCTCCTCCACTCGCTCCCTCTCACCACCGGGAGAGGCGGTGATGGCAAGCAGCAGCGGATGATCCGCTGACGCCATGTAACGCTGTGCAATGAAGACATATGCATATGACCCCACTGCCCGGTGGCATTCGTCCACCACCAGCAGGGTCACATCCTTCAGGTCATATCTCCCTGCAATCAGGTCGTTCTTTATCACCTGCGGTGTGGCAAAGACGAGGCGGGATGTGATCCAGCCTTCCTTCCTCTCATCGGGAGGGGTCTCACCAGTGAACATCCCGCATGCATGTGCGTGACCTTCGCTGTCAGGAAAGACGAGGTGATCCCTGAAGAACCTCATGTGCTGCTCCACCAGCGGCTTCGTCGGGGCGAGGACGAGGATGCGTCCACCTGTATGATGCAGCCGGGAAGCGGCCACGAGGAGTGCAATGGCAGTCTTCCCCAGGCCGGTAGGGAGTACAACCATCGTATTGCCCTCCAGCGCCTTCATGGCGATGGCCAGCTGGTACTCCCGCTCCTCGATGCTATCCGGTCTGATCAGGGGGTGGGTGATGAACTTCATGAGCGCAGCTGAGAGAACATTTTCTCTCCCTTGATCAGGAGGTCGAGGAGATCCTCAAGCCCTTCCAGAGGTATCCGTACCTGCTTCATGCTGTCCCTCTCGCGGAGCGTGACGGTACCTGTATCCTTCGTCTCGTAATCGACGGTAATGGCAAAGGGCGTGCCAATCTCATCCTGCCTTCGGTAACGCCTTCCTATCGCACCATTCTCGTCGTACTCCGCCACGATCTTTTTCAACGTCAGCCTTCCATGTATCTCGCGGGCGATCTCATCCAGACCGTCCCTGGGCATCAGCGGGAGCACAGCGACCTGCACAGGGGAGACCCAGGGGGGCAGGCGAAGCACCCTCCTCGTCTCGCCTTCCACCACCTCCTCTGCATACGAATGCTCGAGCACCGCATACAGCATCCGATCGATCCCATACGAGGGTTCGACCACATGGGGTATCACTTCCTGCCCCCTGACCTCCACCTCCTCCTCCCTGATCTCGTAGAGTTCAGGGGGGATCCTGATCCTCTCTCCGGCGATTTCGAGTGTGATCTCCCCTTCTGCGGGCTCCATCCGCTCAATCTTTTCTGCAATCTCTTTTGCCTTTCCTTTGAAGAGAGGGCCCAGTAACTTCATCCGGGGCACAAGACACCTTCTCTTGACCCTGATGGGGTTCTCCAGCGGCAGGAAGACAGAAAAGGATGTCCCACTCTCGGACGCGTGCGCCTTCAGATCGTAATCTGTCCGATCTGCGATACCCACCACCTCTACCCATCCGAACCGTTCCGAGAGGAACTCGACATCCCAGCAATCGGTTGCATAATGTGCCCTTTCATCCGGCATATGCTGTCTGAACCTGATCTTTTCAGGGGAGAGCCCCACCCTTACCAGAATCTCGTGCGTTAGTGCCAGATAGTATGCGACATATTCATGTGCCACCAGCCCCTTCTTCACCGCCTCGTCCATAGCGACCGCTTCAGGTTCCATATTCTCAATCTGGTGCTCGATTGTCAGGAGCGGAACACGATACTCTGCATATCTGTAAAAATACGGATGCCTTGCCTTACCCGCCGGGTGGACGAATATCTCTGCCTCTGCCTGTGTGAATTCCCTCAGCCGGATGACCCCCTGTCTGGGGGAGATCTCGTTCCTGAAGGACTTTCCGATCTGGACCGCCCCGAACGGCAACCGATCCCTGTAGAACCGCAATAAACGGCTGAAGTTTGTGAACATCCCCTGTGCAGTCTCTGGCCTCAGATAACCGCGTCGCTGAATTCCGGGACCTATTCCTGTCTGGAACATCAGATTGAAATCGAAGATCCCCACCTCACCGAGAATGGTGCCGCAGGCGGGGCAGGGGGTGCGTGCGAGCGCCCCTTCCAGTTCAGATCTTTCCATATGGGCCGCATTCTTTATTCCGGCCCCCTCCGCTGCATGATCTGCCCTGAAGTATTCCCGGCAATGCGGACACTGGAACATCTTGTCGACGAAACCCTTCACATGCCCTGATGCGATGAACACCTGTTCCGGCCCGATAACCGGGGACTCTATCTCATAATAGCCCTCCTGTATTACGAAAAAATCCCTCCAAATATTTTCGATTCGGCGCTTCATCATCGCGCCCAGGGGGCCGTAATCGATGAACCCGGCCACCGAACCGTAGCATTCCGCTGTAGGCCAGATGAACCCCCTCCTCTTCGCCAGCTCCATCACGCTCTCGTACACGTCACCCATTTGCATCACGGTTCTTCATCCATTTGAAAACAAAGATAAATAAAGATGTTTGGCGCTGAACGAATTAAACAATATCATTAAATATGATGATGGAGATTGTAATTGCTTATTTGGTGTGGTAATCACATGCCGACACAGTCAAAGAAACGACAGCTTCTGGATCTATTCGCCACGATTACCAACAAGACAAAGATCGTCGAACCCATGAAGAAGATTCACGGCACATTGCGTGATAAAGAGGCAATAGAACGCGAAATCGCACTGATCATCCGTGAGGTTCTTGATCAGGGGCTCTTCAAGACGAAGCTCACACCAAGGCAGCTGGCACGTCTGATCATTGCATATCACGAGGGAAAGAACGATACGGAGATCGCACGTGCCCTCGGTGACGAGAAGCTCTCGAAGACGGTCGCGAGAGCGCGAGTCCGGCTCAAGCTGTTCCGGGATCTGGACTACAAGATGCCCTTCGGGAGAGAGAGGATGGAAGAACTGCTCAAATCGGGAAAAACCATGAAGGAAGTGAGCGAAGCCCTCGGTGTGAGCCCATCTACCCTCCGCGAGTACAGGCACATCATCGAACAGGAGCAGGACAAATCCATCGATCCCTACCTCGATAGAATATGCGGTGTGATGGAGGACAGGGATCTTTCAGAACAGATGACCCGTGGTGCCACGATCGATGCACTGGGCGAGGCGATCGACATCACCGAAGCGGATCTCGCAGACATGATGCAATGAGATCTCCACCGGATATTGTCCCATAACCTTCCTGATCCCCCAGAAATCCCAGAAATTTTTTACGGATTCGCTGAATTATGATTCGGCGCCATTTATTTTTTGATCCAATCGAAATTTTCTTCCATTTTCTTCCTTTTCTCCAGTGGTGCGGATATCTCTGCACGGCATAGTCCACGATGACACCCACCGGCATGCCTCGTACATCTTCCTTCAAATAATCTATCGCGGAATCGCTTTCAACCTGCAATGGGCCTGTGCATGATTCTGGAACGATTTTCAATGGATTTTTGCCGCCGCTCCGGTGACCTGTGCGCGATTCACCGTCCTGTCCGGATCGAACTTCAGGCGATCCCCTCGATGCATGGAGAATATGACAGAGGTGGTGTACACTCGCATTTAAAAAATGCATGCAGGCAGTCACAGCATTCGATCCGATGGCAGTAACATAAGCGATATCTTAAATCCTCCATTTTCATGTGTATTTTAATCTATAGTCCCGAAAAAAAACGTTTGCTCGAAAAAAGATATGATACGCGGACCCCGGTGGATCGTCTGAAATGGAGGGGCTTGACTGGAAATTATCGAAGAATGTTAATCCAGATATGATCTCTCTTCGCAGAGTATCAGGTTTATCGAACCATCCTGCAAGAAGATGACATGTCCTTCCTTCTGGCCGATTCACCGTCGAACTTCACATTTATCACAGATCGTCCACCTAATTGATCTCATGAAACTCACATGGCTGGGACATGCATGCTTCCTTCTCGAGGGCTCGAAAAGGGTGATCGTCGATCCTTTTATCCCATCGGGTTCCTTCGAGGTGGACGTGGATCTCGTTGCACTCACGCATGGGCATGGGGATCACATGGGCGAGGCGATCGCGTTGGGCAGGAAAACGATTGCGGTGAACGAGATCGCAAAGTTCCTCGCCAGCAGAGGGATCGAGGCGGAAGGGATGAATGTGGGAGGCACCATCTCCGTGGATGGCGTGGATTTCACGATGACCCCGGCGATCCATTCCAGCTGGCTGGAGGCAGGAGGCGTCTGCTGCTATGGAGGGGTCGCCTGCGGGTATGTGATAAAAATGGACGATCTCAGGGTCTACCATGCGGGAGATACTGCCTTGTTCTCCGACATGAAGCTGATCGGGGAGCTCTACAGGCCGGATGTGGCCCTGCTTCCGATAGGAGGGAGATTCACCATGGGACCGCGTGAGGCGATGATCGCTGCCCATTATGTGGGCGCACCCCTCGTTATCCCCATGCACTACTCCACCTGGCCACCGATACTTCAGGATCCACTGGAGTTCAAGAAGGCGATAGAGAGGACGACGGATATCAGTGTCAACGTCCTCTCGCCTGGCGAGCATGTGCTCGTCAAACCTGAAACAATTCGCAGAACTGGTGGAAAAGGTTAAAAATCAGATAAATTTCTATTTTTTAGGCCTGAATGTCCTCGAAGGGCACCTCTCCCTATCCCGGTCCGCCTCTGTCGGACCGTTGATGGTGCAATCGCCTTGCCCTTCGCTCTTCGGGGTGTAGTAATAGCAGTCGGCACAGGTCGGCATGATCGCTTCTCAGACCGGAGAAGACATGAAATTTTTCATGGACAGTCGAGGCCTTGCTGCCAATGAACCGGATGGATCGTCCCTGAACCGAAGCGGTATATCACCATGATTTCTCATGCCGCCTTCCTCAGGGTATGCTGCGTTGTTCGTGAACGGATTCCTGTTCCAGCCCCTTGATAGAGGGTAGATGACCGGTTGATACAGAACCTATGAAGTATCCACCATCCTCCCGCCATCCCGATGCACCCCGGCCCATACACCCTCGAAAATGTTATTATCACCCGCCCAGCATCTTCAATGGGAGGGCGAGGGAGGCGTCACTCCCGAGTGAGACGATGAGGTTCCTCAAGGAGATCCGGGACAGGATTGCAAAGGACTCGCGCCGATCGGAGGTGGATCGCTATCTGAAAGAGGGCTACGATCTGAATTACGAAGGCAAATACGAGGAGGCGGTCATACGATTTGTACATGTAATCAGTCTGGATCCCGAATCCGAGAAGGCCTATTTAGGTCTCGGTTGGAGTCTCCTGAAGCTGGAGCGTTACTCGGAAGCCCTCTGGTGCTTCGAGAGGGCAATCGAACGAAATCCATGGGCAATATACAATTACTATTACAAGGGGAACTGCCTCACCGCCCTATCGAGGTTCGAGGACGCAATAATGTGCTATAAAAAGGTACTCGAGATAGATCCCTCTCTCTCCGAAGCGTGGATGAATATGGCACTATGCCACAAGAAGCTGGGCGATCATGAGCGTTCCGAGAAGTGCATGGAGGAGGCCGCCAGAGCGCGCGGAGAGGACGATCTTAAACGCTTGCTGGGTAACTGAGTACTGTTCATTTGTGGAATGTTCTTTCAGGATGTTCTTCCCATTTCCTTTGTGCAGGGGTCAGGCACACTGATAAAGATTGTCGGGGCGAGATGATCGGAGAGGAGAACTGACGATGAGCCTCGTGATTTCTTTTATCGGCGTCAGCGGAGCAGTGATGGCGGGGGACATGAGGGAGATCCGGTTCAGGGGCGAGGAAGACAAGATCGCGATACTGGAGGATGAATTGTACAGTGGCAGGATTGCCATGGAAGAGACCCTCGAATTACGTGCAGAGGGACTGGGTATCGAGATCTCCATAAGTGATACGAAGAACAAGATCTTTCAGAGCGACGGCGTGCTCATCGGTGAGGTGACTTCGACAGACGGTGTTGTGAGGAGCCGGAGGAGGCTGTACGCAACCATTGACTCCTATGCAATTGTGGATTTTTTGGATGGTGCCGCCACGATCAGACGGCAGGGATCGGGGAGCAGCTTCATCGTGCTCGGAAGCGAGATCGGGAAAGCGATCGCCCAAAATTCCATCAACAGATACTGGAAGGGCGGGGAGATCCGCGAGGCGATCGAGATCATCATGCGGGTCATGACAGATGTTGCGGAGAAGACCGCCACGGTGAGCCGTCGTTATGTGATGGTCCAGAGTGGAACAAAAGGTGACATCAGGAGTAAGATGAGGAGAGATGGCGTGAGGCTGGATGACTTCAATGCCGAAAGTTCCTCCGGCCATGCCTGATACACCCCCCTCCTCCGATGAAGGAGTGATGTTACCCCCTCCATGAATCGATCCAGAATGAACTTCTGTGATGAACCGGATCGACGGCGCCGGATACTCTCTTTTTTTGAGCATAAAGTTCACCACAGATTCGATTTCTTTTTTTCGGAAGTGCCGTCCATCCATCTCCGATGTCAGGATCAGCCGGATACTCATGGTTTTTTCATGGCCTCGAGCGTTCCAGGGTGCTCTGCATGGCTCCGCCGCCGTTGCTCAGGCGCCTCTGTGTACGATGCTTCCGATCCTTTCGGTATCCAGCCATGGGAGTTCCCCTGCACGCACCGATAATACAGCCAAGGTGCGGTATGTTCGATAACCCGAAACTTCATGCCCGTGATCACAACACTGGAACTGGTCGCTCATGACGAGAGATATCGAGAATCCAGATTTCCGGCAGTGTACACCTTAAGCTGTAAATTGAGTTCCCGTATCCTGACAGGATCTC
>JARYLJ010000056.1 GCA_029907705.1 Methanomicrobiales archaeon | reverse complement strand
ATTTCCATGAACTTGTCCATCGTTGGGTCTCACTCCTTTGTGTTAGTAACCAAGACTTCTCAACGCTACTATAAATACCTGAGGGCAGCCCCCCATTATGGGATTTTCAGACGCCACACCCTGCTCGTTCCGGTCTCGTTCAGATCCTCCATTCGTCCGGTACTCTCTTTCCCTCGCTCATATCGCGTGACTGTTCTCCAGAATACTTCCGGTCCTGATGAAGGCGATGCTTGCTCCGTTCACATCGCATTGCCTGCTCCCTCCCGCTCCTCACACCATGCTTCGCACGATGCTCGTCGCTGTGTTCGTACAGTCACTCTCGTGCTGATGCACTCGGTAACCGGCGCTCGCTCGGGCCGCTGTGGCCCCATCCACATCCCAGGCCTCTCGTCGCTTCCAGGGGGGCACTGCTACCCCCTTCGCTCCTCGCCCTGGGTGGGACCGCCTCTTCAAAATTCACAGAGAAGCAGGTGAAACATCCCCTGAAATAGAAGATATTGGAGTATTTAGAAGGATTGTTGAATAAAATCGAAGGGGACCGCATCAGTATTTATTACCTGTAAAATACTACTAATACCAAGTATGAGCGAGCAGGCAGTGCATGGACCTCACAAGTCGGAATGGATTACCATCTCTACCGATGAATACGAATCCATGCAGCGTACCATAGAGGTTCTTTCGGATCACGACCTTATGACCCAGCTCAGAGAGGGAAAGAGAAAGAATGCCCCGATGAGGGATTTTGAGGAACTCGCCGGAGAATTTGGAATCTAAAACTCATCTTTGTGCTTGATAGCCTCAATAATAACCTCACCTTTTTCAAAGTCAATGGTATAGAGAATCCGGAATTTTCGTTCAAAATAGAGTTCCCATAATCCGTGGAGGGATCCTCTCAAGGGTTTTCCGTGAATATCAGGATTCTTCAGACAATTTCCTGATCTTCTGGGCGAATCGTCTCTGGATTTCTTTATCATAACCCTTCAGTCTGTCCTCTGCGGGTCTCCTGATGACGATCCGGTAAAAACTAACAACCATTATACACGTTAAGAGAATAAATAATGACAATTTCGTTCGTTTGGTGCATTGGTAAAAAAATGGGTGATTTACCGATTATGTTCAAATCCCAAGCCCCAGCCGAGATTTGAACTCGGGACCTGCTGATTACAAGTCAGCCGCTCTGCCAGCTGAGCCACTGGGGCGCCATCATTCATTGGTCGCTGACGCTTAAAAGTATAAAGGATCCATCTCAAATCCCCGTCTTCAAACATCGCCCGATCTCTTCCAGATCACCCGTTCCCCATAGGCGATACGCCTTATCCGGTGATAGGGGATGCGTTTCATCGCCCCATTTGCTCTCACTTCGAAGTAATAGGCGGCCAGTTCTACGATATCCACGCCACTCACGTATGAGATGTCGCCTGGCGCCCCCCTGTCGGTGTACCAGATGATGGCTCTGGCCATGTCGCAGTTGGGGTCATGTTTCAACCTCAACAGGATCTCGTGGCTCCTTCTCAAGGAGAACACCTGTGATGAATGGTATACATCACTCCGCGCCATCGGTGCATATTCCATCAAACATTAATAAATGCATCCGACGCTCCCTGAGGTTTTATTAAAAGGTCTCATCCATGCCGGTATCTTTTCGAAAATACGGCAGTGTTCCCAGAGGGATCTATGGCAAGGCGATCAGCTCCTCCCCACGTTCTGACTTCGGATTCTTCTGCCATGCAGCATTGAAATCAAATGAACATTTGCCTTCGATGGTTCATCAGCATCTGTTCGTTTCTTTGAATCGCTGATGATCCAGCCATGATGAGAAATACACATTGCAGGGTTGCCCGATCACGATGCACCGATAGGAGCCATTATGCCAGACGGGATCGTAGCTTACTCCTGACATGGCGCAGCTCACTGTCGATATCGGCGGAAGGCCGGGGATCGACTGCCGTGGTTTCTGCGAGTACTGCTACTTCAAAAAAGTGAAGAGCGTGCGCTCCTTCGGATGCAGGCACTGCCCCCCCTTCAGGGTGGGCTGCGACTACTGCACGAAGGGGGTGAGGGAGGATTACGAGGGGTTTCGGGGCCTCAGGACCGTGGCAGACGACACGATGGCCCAGCTCCAGCTGATGTCGGGCGATCTGACCAGGGTGACGATCAGCGGGGGTGGAGACCCGAGCTGCTACCCTGAACTGCGCGACCTGGTCGAGCTGCTATCGAGTCTCGAGGCACCGTTGCACATCGGCTACACGAGCGGAAAGGGGTTCGAAGACCCATCGATCGCGGAATTTCTCGTCGATCATGGTCTTTCAGAATGCTCCTTCACCGTATTTGCCACGGATCCGCACTTGAGGAAGAGGTACATGCACGACCCCACACCGGAGGCCTCGCTGGAGGTGCTCTCATGGCTCTGCGGAGAGATCGATGTCTATGCAGCAGCGGTGATTCTCCCGGGTGTAAACGACGGCGATGTCCTTCGCGAGACCTGCGCCTGGCTGGAGGAGAGAGGGGCAAAGGGGCTCATATTGATGAGGTTCGCCAATTCGACGGAGCAGAGCCTGATACTGGGTAACTCGCCGATTATAAAAGATCAGCGGGTGCACACGGTCGAAGAATTCCGCGAGCTGGTCGCCTCAATGGCAAAAGAGTATAAATTCAAGATCACCGGTACCCCACTCTGGGACACCGAGATCGGATCTCCATTCGCCATTCTGCAGGAAGGGGAGCTGCTGGACCGCCTGCCGAGGGTCACGAAAAGAGCCGCCGTCATAACAGGTTCCATTGCAGCCCCGTATATCAGCGAGGTTCTGGAAAGGTGCGGTGGCTCCTGCAGGGTCGTTCCGGTGAGAAAGGAGATTGCATGTCTGATTACGAGGGAAGACCTGGAGGAGTTGGACCTGGACGATCTCGAAGAGACGGTGATCATTCCAGGAAGGGCGTTCGTTCACCAGAGTGAGGCGGAGAGGGTGCTCTCCGCAGACGGCAGGCAGAGGACGATCGTGCGGGGACCCGATACGCTCACCGCGGATGGAGAGACGAGCATGGGTATGACGAGGAACGGTGTGCTTCAGCTCGAGATAGAGCAGATCTCATCGCTGATACGATTGATCAACAGGTATGGGTGCTGACAGCAGTGCCGGTGTGGGTCGCCGATTATCAATCATAATGTTCCGTCAATAATTGGATTGCGGTGTCCATAGGGGTGAGCACCAGCGGGGGGGATCTCCGTTCATCAACATCACCCACGATGATGTAAGAGAGAACGTTCGTGTGGGAACTGCCAGAGGCAGGATGTTTCAGACCAACTTGACAGTGAGGGAAGTTCAGCAAATTGCCCATACCTGAAAGAAATGGAATACCTCCTCCAATATGAACAATTACCTATCCGATTGAAATTCGGCTATTCACTGCTTTGTTTTTTTGAACATTATTTGATAAAAGACAGATAATCAGGGTTCGATTTTTGTTCTGAGCATGTGAAGTGTGCGTTATGGATCAATAAAAATTCAAATCCCCAAAGCCCTGAATAAGATCGAAAAAGATCTGCATCGAAAAAATTGCCGTTCTATGCATTCTATCTTGCATTTCAAATAATGATGGTACAGGGGACCCGAAAATTTGGAGGGAGTATACTTTTGATCGGGGGTAGAGATTCAGAATTGGAGGGATGAGCTGCCGATATAGAATTGAATCATGCATCAATGAGTTTTTAAGTCAGGCAGAATCATCCCTGGGCGTCTCATGTATGGAATCCCAATTATCAATTAAAAAAGGATCAGCTGGACACATCCTGCACAACGATCGAGAATCCCTGCTCTGCAGTGAGCGATCCATCGCTCACGGTGACAACCACTCTGTAAACGCCTGCCTGTGTGTAGGTGGGCGTCCATCGGAATGTGCCTGTCTTCGAATCGAAGCTCGCACCCGCCGGCAGACCACTCATGGCATATGTGAGCGTATCGCCATCGGGATCGCTTGCACTGACGGTGAATACGAGCGTGGCACCTTCTGCGACGGTCCTGCTCCCTACAGGTGTCAGCACCGGGGGTCGATTGACGCTCGGCGAAGGTATGGGGGTCGGAGAGGGGTTTGCTGTACCTGAAAATACAAGAATGTTATCCCCATCTCACACAGCCAGGAGGTTACCTGACAGAGAGAGATGTCTACTTCTTCGCTGTAGTGACGAAGGATACCGGCTTTGAAGATATCAAGGAGGTCTACGTGAATGTTCTGGAGCCGCCCAACTGTGACTTCAAGTACAAGCTCGAGCTCTGGTACCCGAAATACAACATCGGCAATGTCGTCACGGACAAGGCAATGGCGAAGTGGCTGGTGAACCAGGCAAATGCGGCAGGACTCCTTAACCTGAACAGCGGTATCACCTTCAGCGATATCATTTACGAGATCGATCAGGACCTCGCATGGGTCGTCTGGAACAAGTCGACGATCAACTACCACCAGGCAGCAGGGTTCTACGAGGTGGATGCATACGCGGTCAGCACAGGCAATGTGCAGTCAGCGAAATTCTCCAACTGGCTGTACAATGCAATGGCCGCAAAGACCTGTGAGTTAGACTTCGCCAACGTGGACTATGGCACCGTGAACCCCGGTGTCCACAAGTGGGTCGGCGGGATTGCCATCTTCGGTAATGGGATTCCGACGATCAGGAACATCGGCAACGTCCCGCTCTGGGTGAGTGTGAAGCAGGACGACATGGGATTCGGTCAGAGCAGCGTCTGGGTTGAAAGGTTCGGATACTGGAACGTCCGCTATGATGCACGCCTCGGCCTTGACCTGAATGGCATCGTCGAGTATGTGCCTAATATACAGGCCACGATACCGACGATCCTGCCCAGGTGCAACACGACCAAGATGGACTTCTCCATCGAGATCCGCAGTACACCTTCTGGTCCGGGGAGATACAGTGGCTCAATGGACATATGGTGTACACCAGCTGTAAGGGCGCCTAAATTCTGTGACGAACCCATATGCTACTATCTCCTCTGTGATGATGGCGAGACAAGCTGTCAGGGAAATGATTTGATGATCTGTTCTGGGAATACATGGATTCTCTCCAGGAAGAATACAGAAGAATGTTCTTCAACACCCGGAGACAGCACCACACCCGGTGATGGCACGACACCCGGAGATGGCACGACACCCGGTGATGGCACGACACCCGGAGATGGCACGACACCCGGTGATGGCACGACACCCGGAAGTGGAACTGCACCAGAGGGTGGAACCGCTCCAGGAGGTGGGGGTTCATCGAAAGGTTCGAGCGGCCCCTCTTCAGGTTATAGTGGGGTATTTTCAGGTATTGTCGAGCCGGCTCCGAGTATTTCAGGCACCGGACTCTCCGGTATCTGTGATTTCATCGAAACTGGTTACCTGGATGTGAAAACGACCGGTTTGGTACTAAAGACTGTCACCATATGTGCAAAGGATGGAATCGGGAGGTTAATAGTGTACCGGGGGACAGTGGCAAAAACCGGAGATGGCGCAGGATTGGAGACTGCATCCATCGTCCCGCTCTTCGATTCGCATCCGGAGAGCGGCGAAGGTTACAGGGGAACTGGTCACTCGTACAATCTAACTCCATTCGACGCAAATTTCCAGCCTGAAATATCCCTCGTCATGGAGTTCGATGACAGCCAGTGGAAAGGTCTGGATGGCAAGAACCTTACCTTGAGATCCTGGAACAGAGAGGAAGAGGTATGGGAAGATGCGGAGATGACAATCGATCCGGCGGCCCACCGGATAAATGGCTCAATACACCAGTTCACAATGGTGGGATTGTTCGAGGTTCTGTCAGATTCAACTCCATTGCAGGCGAATGAAATATTAGAAGTTAAAGAGGTATCTTCAGGAGTAAATGAACTGAAATTCGATTTATTAATTTATCTTCTGTTCGTCGCCCTGATCGTATTTGTGATGGTTCTCTGGAGAAAACATCGTTTCATTCTCGCGTTTGTAGAGAAGATACGATAACTAATTTTTTTTGGTCAAAAGAAGCGATCAATACGTTTTACATCGGTATATCCATTATTATATGCAGAATGGAAACGGTTATGGATATGCAGGGAGTATGGACAATCCACATCATCTTTGAACGAATCAGACAGAATAGCATCATGTGACTTTTTAAATGAAGCAAATTGCTTGATGAGCATCAGTCG
>JARYLJ010000012.1 GCA_029907705.1 Methanomicrobiales archaeon | reverse complement strand
GTCCAAGTATTAGTTGGATATAGTCGCGTGGCTTATACTGAGTAATCACCTAAAATATTATTTTTTTCGATTTATTATTTCATTTCGAAATATAATAAAAAATTTATAAATAAAATATTAATATAAGTATGATAATTCATTATTATAATGGAAATTTATAATGGAAATAGCCGCTGAATCTTATGATAAGGAATATGTGCTAAGGGCGCATCAGGCACTGGAGAAGTTTAATTATGAGGAATTTAAATCATTATTGAAAGATATTTATAAATTCGGGAGGCGCAAAGAAAAAGCCCTATATCTCGAATTGATCAATAATGCGGTAATATCAAAAGTTTTTGAAAATAACAATCCCGAACTGTTCACATGGCTGGAGGGTCTCCCCCACAATGTGGTATTCGAGACGATGAACCGGGCGGTTGAAAGATATATCTCCACAAGAGATGCCAGATGGTTTGCCGCCCTCTCGGAACTGTCAGAAAAACTGGAGAGGAAGAGCTATCAATCCAGGATTTTTGCAAAGATATCACGGGAACTGATAGAGAAAGGTGTCGAGGCAAAAGATTCAGATTTCATCCTGAAGGGTATAGAACTGGCCAGATCAATAGGATTCAGAAAATATCAGGCCGACATTATGATCGATATCATCCCCCTGATCATCGTCTGGAGCATCGAGACGAGAGACACCCGACTTGTCCACCAGTGCCTTGAGATGATCAATGTTGTCGGCGATATTTCGAAGCATTCGCTTCTTCAGTCCGAGCTCGTGAAGGCACTGGCCACTGTTGGCAGCCTGCAGGGAGATGTCTCTGTCATCGTCCATGCAATCAGGTATGGTGCAACGATAAAACAGAAAAACAGACGACTCTCCTGCATGATGGCAATCACGGAGCGCCTCTGGAAATCCGGATTGTCAAAGACCATAGCCGATATCGACGTAATTCTCAGGCAGCTGGAAGATCTGCCCCTGGAGCAGCGGATGGAGATAATCGGGGTAATTGCGGAGTTTTTACTGGAGCGTACACGTGATAAGCGTCAGCTCCTCTCGTATGTGGAGGCCCTCTCGGATGTCACCCCCGGCTCCGATCTTCAGGTGATCATCAAGCTGCTGGAAAAAGCAGAAAAGAGCGGGGAAAAATGGTATCTGGACAGAGGTCTCGAATTGGTCTCGAAAAGACTTTCAGCTGTGAAGTACCCTGTCAGGGAGATTGTGAGTTCAACGATCGCGGTGGTACGGAGGACGAAGGATACAGATATCCTCATGAAGATCATCCCGCTCATAGAAATGTCGGGAAGAGAGACCGGAGAAACCCCTATCTCGCAGTATCTGGCGATTGTCGATACATTGCTTCTTGAAGGCGAATTCCAGCCCGCCATCGATCTCTTCTCGCGGATCGTTACCCCATTCGATCGAACAAGCAAACATACCATCGATACATGCGTGCAACTGATCAGGGAAGGTATCGTCAGACGGGAGCACGAGACACTTAGAGTGAAAATCCTCTCCAAGATAGATCAGTCCGTCGTGGATTCGCTCGTCCAGAGATCAGCACTCGAAATCTGTCGGACCTGCGACTTTACCGACTTTATATCGTTCGCCCCGTCTCTCGAGGCGATTGTGCTGCTCCATAAAAATAGCGACAGTATATTCTTCGAATGCCTTAAAATCCTCATATCGCGAGGTTTTATGGAATATCATGAACCTTCTGCACTTCTGCACCTTGCAGAGCAGATGGGGGATAATGAGGCAAAGGAGACTGCAGTATCGTATATTGTGATCGAGCTGGCAAAAATTGGAGTATTTCTGAAAAACAGAGATATTCTTCAGAGGGCTGTGGGCCTTACCTGCCAGATAGAGGGGGAGCGCCCCCGCTCAGAAGCACTCTCCAGAATCATCGATCAGGCCTCATATCTCGCAGTCGAACAGGGGGATCTCGACTTTCTTCACCGCATGGGGGAATGGATAAAATCCCTTCTGGAGAAGGATTACGAAGTGTATGCGAAACAGAGCATAATCGAGGGTATGATAAAGTATGGCATCTCGCAGGGTGCGCCACATGCGCTCAACGAGGCATATCAACTCACCTCCACTGTGGAAGATCCGATAATTCAGCAGCAGAAACGTGAAAACATCATAGAAGGGCTCGTAAAGATTGGGTGCAACACCTTTATTCAGGAAGCTCCTGCAGACAAGACTGTACCGATAAGTTACGATCTCTCTCCATTTATCAAGGCGATCGAACTCCTGAAGCAGAATGTGCCCAGATCTCAGGTCGGCCTGAAGCTCTCGCGCTACATCGACATCATAATGGAACATGCAGAGAAATCACACAAACTGGACTTCATTATACCATTCACACTGTTCGCTCTCGAGATTGGGAACCCGCTGGAAAGGAATGCCATATTCTATCGTATTGCCACTTTCTTCCGTGGTGCGTTTGACAGGGAAGAGACCGCCACCCCTCACGAGGTCCTTCTCTCAATATTTCATGAACTGGAGCACTCAGAGAGTTCGCCAGTGGTCATGGATCTGATATTCAGACTGATCGAACAAACGCCTCCGTCCTTCATGAAATACTCTTCGATGTGCAACCTTGCAGACTCATACATGCGCATCGACCAGAACTCCCGTGCCCACGAGATCCTTCACGAAGTGCATGAATCCCTCGAAAATCTGACGGATACAAGCGAGAAAGTCATCATCCTCACGAACCTTGTCGGTCTGCTCGCAAGGGTCGACGAAGATGAGGCGCTCTCCTGTCTCAATCAGGCCCTATCGCTTCTCGATTTGGTACAGGAGGAGAAGAGGTCCTCTGTACTCAAACAGATCATTTTTTCAATCGTCAGTCTGAATATCCTGAAACCGAAGGAGGAATATCTGAATCTTGCGCTCAGTCTCGTTGATCAGATCGTCGAGCCGGTCGAGTATGTGAACGCACTGATCTCGATCTTCGGTATGGCCACGAACGATGAGAAGAGAAGGTTGATTCTCAATTCGATTTATAAGGCCATCGATAAAGTGCCCGTCTCATATGACAAGGCCACGCTCCTCCTCGACGTCGTTCCTCTCGCAGATCGATATGGAGGGCCAGCCGATCCTGTGGAACTCCTGAATAAAACTGTAATAACTGCAGAATCGATAAAAATACCATATATCGCCTCCATCATGAGACAGGCGATCGTCCAGATGTTCTATATGCTGTTCACAAAAACAAGCGATACCACTCTCCTCCAGAAAGCGAAGGATGTGGCATCCAGCATCGAAGACGAGGAGTTGAAAAGAAAGACACTCCTCAACCTGGGAGTGACCGAGAAGGAGATACAGGTGAGTCCTCTGTACTCGGAGCTGATCGGTCTGAGAAACAAGATTAAAGCAGGCCGGTTCACCGTGCAGGATGTAGATCTTCTGCAGAGGGCGGTAAAATCCCTGCAGGACCGAGCAGTCAGGGCCAAGTATTATACGATGCTGGCGATTGCCTGCAAAGAGGCAGGACAGACAAAAATCATAAACAGGGTGCTTCAGCTTGGTTTGGAAGAGGCTGCCATCATAAGGCCACTCGCGAGACGGGCATATGTGCTCGGTGATCTCGCATTGATGCTGTATACCCATAAAGAGGAGGATAAAGCGAAAGATATACTCGGCTTCGCTGTGGATGCCGCCATCAATATCAGGGAGGAGGAACAGAGGGAGGAGGTGTTTGACGAGCTCTCTGTCGCGCTGCGGATCATCGAGGAGCATCTCCTGTGAAGACAATAGAGATCCTGATATCGGGCAGGGTGCAGGGGGTGGGCTTCAGGGCCTGCATAAGACGCATTGCCGTGAATCTTGGGATTTCAGGAGAGGTCATGAATCTGCAGGATGGGAGGGTGAAGGTAACGGCCACTGCAGACCAGGTGATGCTAGAGAAGTTTGTATCGATGCTTTACGGCTGTAACAGGGTGATCATCAGGGAGATACAGGTGTCCGAGAAAGAGAGGGTTGATTTCAAAGGCTTCTCCATCGTTCGTGGAATTTATCAATAGGATTTCAATAAGGGGTGATGAACTCGGTATTCTCGCATATGGCCTTCCTCAAACCCTGGACGTACTGATGGAGCATTCTCCGATCGATGCTCTTCCGCAATTCTTCCCCGACCAGATTCACCAGTGTGTCGGAAAGGTGGCAACGCACGTCCCCGCAATCATAATCGGAATTGGGGATCCCCCGCCAAACCAAATCCATAACCACACTGTCGACCATTCGGGGTTTGAACGGCTCTATGAGATCAGCTATCAGGCTGCCCTCCCCTTCTGAGAGGAACCCGACATCAGGATCAAGATGCGCACCGAAGACCTCTATACAACATGCCCCGTAAAGAATTGCGTATCCGACTGAAAACAGGGCATTGACAGGGTCCTGATGAGGCCTCTCCGTTCGCCTTCTGAAACGCAGCACAGGATTCACGGTTCTTGCAAGTACTTCGTAATACATATCGGATGTGAGCCTCTGCAACCTCCTGAGCTCCTCGATCTTTACAAGGTATTTGACCTCTTCGAGGGATCTGTGAAAGAGTTCGAGTTCCCCCATATAGAACTGAAAACCCTCTCTACGCTGAAGGTGCTCCTCCAGAAACTGGATTCTTGCCCGCATCGCCGCTCTGCAGATGGCCAGTCCGAACCTGTGCGAGGGTGTTTTTCGCTGGATCGATTGTATCTCCTGGTCATCCGAATAACCAAAGGGGCGGAGAAAACCGATTGGTTTTGCATCGGTATCGAAAAAGGATATGAACTTATGCTGCCGCTGAAGCTGCAGCACAACAGATGTATGTATGTTATGCATACCCACAATCAGAAGATGGTCGATCTTTTCGATTGGTATCCTTTTTACATCCCTGTCTCTTGATATATGGATCTCTCTGGAGGTTGCTTTAAGGTGATAACCATGGCCGATTACCGCCTCCCAAGAATTGTCATTCGAGCTCATTTTATGAAAAGATCCTGACTGATACTTTCGAAGCCATTCGATAAATAATCTGCAGATTTATCACCGCTAACCGTGGCACGGGATGACCGATGACGCGCTCAACGATTTTAAAGGTAAACATTCATGTGATGTCACAATATAAGACCCTCCGAATGTGCATGGCATGGACACATCCCTGAACGCCCCATATGGCTTCGTCTCGCTCAGCCCCTCTTTCTTCGGCTCACTTCATTATGGTGCATTATCCGGGGCAGGTGGCGGAACACTGCATTAATATTGCCTGGTGGCGCTTATTACGTGAGAAATTGAATTCTCTTTACGCTTTCTTTCTATCAGCAATTTTTTCCGGGCCAACTGACAAACTTTTTTCCCGATGGTGCAGAAGTAGGTGGGATCACGAATCACAGTGGATGTATTGGAGCCATACTCGCAGGAGAAGGCACATGAAGTCCCCCATCTCGATTTGAACGGAGTGCTGATATGTTCTGGAACAGAAAAATGGAGACACTGAAGGGCGATGAACTCACCCGGTTGCAGCTGAAGCGCCTGAGTTGGACCATCGCCCAGGCGTCGAAGGTCCCTTTCTACAGAAAAAGGTTGAATAATGCAGGGATCACTCCCTCGGACGTAAGGAGCATCGATGATATCGGGAAGCTTCCCTTTACAGTGAAAGGGGATCTCAGGGAGGGTTATCCATTTGGATTCTTCTCCGTGCCGCTGAATCGTGTAATCAGAATACATACCACCTCGGGTACCACGGGAAAGCCGACCGTGGTCGGTTACACGAGAAGGGATCTGGAGAACTGGTCGGAGCTGATCGCCAGAAACATGACGATGATCGGTCTGAAGGAGGGGGACGTATTCCAGAATATGGTGAATTACGGACTCTTTACGGGCGGTCTTGGTTTTCATTACGGGGCGGAGAAGATCGGTCTGACGGTCATTCCCAGCGCAACAGGCAATACAAAGAGGCAGATAGAGATGATCAATGACTTCGGGGTCACTTCCATCCATTGCACCCCCAGTTATGCGCTGCACATTGCTGAAGTCGCGGAAGAAATAGGAGTGGAGCTCCCGACACTCAAGTTTGGAATATTCGGAGCGGAGGCCTGGAGTGAGGCGATGAGGCGTGAACTCGAGCGACGGCTGAAGCTGACCGCATTCGATTCATACGGCCTGTCGGAGATGTATGGGCCGGGTGTGGCGTTCGAGTGTCCGGAGGGGGATGGCCTCCATATCTGGCATGATATGTATCTCGTGGAGATCATCGACCCTGCGACAGGAGAGAGGCTCGGCGAAGGGGAGAGTGGTGAGATGGTGATCACACCACTCGTCAAGGAGGCGATGCCCCTGATCAGGTACAGGACGGGCGACATCACGAAGTTGATGGCCGATGGTTGTGCCTGCGGGAGGGGGCAGAAGATTGGCAGAATCACCGGAAGGAGTGATGATATGCTGGTCATCAGGGGCATCAACGTCTTTCCCTCTCAGATCGAGCATGTGCTGAGATCGCTCCCCGAGGTGGGGGAGCAGTTCATGGTCTACATAGATCGAATCAAATATCTGGATGAAATGACAATCGAGGTTGAGATGAAAAAGGAATATTTCCATGGCGAACTCGAGGATCTCTCGAAGATTCAACATAGAATCACCGATGCACTGAAGGATGTGCTGGGCCTGAGAACCAACGTGAGGCTTGTGGAACCCGGTTCGCTGCCGAGATTCGAGGGGAAGGCGAGGCGTGTGATCGACAGGAGGGAATCGAAGTTATGAAATGCTGGGATCCCCGTATAGAGGAGATACCGAAGGAGGAGCTTCACAGGCTGCAGTACCGGCTGCTCAAGACACTCGTCTATAAATTGTACAGTCTCTCCGATTTTTACCACAGGCGGATGAAGGAAGCAGGGGTGCATCCTGACGACATCAGGACCCTGGAGGATGTGCAGAAACTGCCCTTCATGTACAAATCAGATCTCAGGGACCACTATCCAGATCGGCTATTCACCGTCCCGCAGGAGGAACTCGTCCGCTATCACGTCTCCAGCGGGACGACGGGCAAACCCACCGTGGTTGGATATACACAGAGGGATATCGAGAACTGGACGAACTCTCTTGCCCGTGCACTCGTCTCCTGCGGCCTCGGAAGAGGCGATGTGATACAGGTGAGTTATGGATACGGGTTATTCACCGGCGGACTGGGACTGCATTACGGCGCGGAGAGGATCGGTGCGACGGTCATTCCGACGAGTACAGGAAATACGGAGAGGCAGATCGAGCTGATGATGGATCTGAAAGCCACCGCGATCGCCTGCACCCCGTCGTACCTTCTGCATATCGGCGAGGTGGCGGAGAAGATGGGGGTGAGCATCAAGAATGATACCAGGCTGAGGGCGGCGATACTGGGTGCTGAACCATGGTCCGAGAGGATGAGGAACAGGATCCAGGAGTGGCTCGGTGTGAAGGCATATGACATTTATGGTACGAGCGAACTCTATGGTCCCCTGTTCACCGAATGCCACGAGCAGCAGGGGATCCATATATGGGGCGATCTCGCCCTCGTGGAGATCATCGACCCAGAAACGAATGCCCCTCTACCCGCTGGCGAGAGGGGGGAGCTCACCATGACCGTTCTTCAGAAGGAGGCCCTTCCCATCGTGAGATTCCGCATCGGGGATATCACCACCATGAGGGATGATGTCTGTGCCTGTGGAAGGACTCATCCCCGCATCACCAGGATCGAGGGAAGGGTCGACGATATGCTGATTATCAGGGGTATCAATGTCTTCCCCTCGCAGATAGAACATACCCTGATGGGAATACCGGAGGTCGGGCGTGAGTTTCAGATCGTGGTGGACAGAAAAGCGGAGCTGGATTCGCTCCTCGTCAGGGTCGAGCTGACTCACGAGGCATTCAGTGATCGCATCAAGGATCTGATGAATATCAGGAAGAAGGTAGCCGAGAGGCTCCAGAGTGCACTTCTCGTCAATGCAGAGGTGGAACTTGTCGAACCAGGTACTCTGCCGAGGTTCGAGGGTAAAGCAAAACGCGTGGTGGACAGGAGAAAATTATGAATCAGATAGAACATTACCTGATCAAGCAGATCTCCATCTTTTCGGAGAACCGGCCGGGCAGGCTTGCAGCCATTGCGCAGGCGATGCAGGAGGAGCGGATCAATATTCTGGCATTCAGCATTGCGGAAGCCGATGGTTTTGGCGTGGTGAGGGCACTGGTGGATCATTCCGAGCGGGCATATCACAAGCTGACGGATATGGGATTCATGGTGTCGTTCACCGACGTGATTGCGGTCCGGATGAGGGACGAGCCGGGAGGTCTGTACGAGATCGCCAGGATCCTGGGCGATGCCAACATCAATATCGAGTATGCATATGCCTACACCGGAAAGGATGCGGCTGTACTGATCCTCAGAGTGAACAATGCAAGGGATGCAATCGCCACGCTTCTTAAAAGAAACGTTACTTTGATGGAGAGTTCGTTCTTCAAATAAATTTATTTCTTCTCCCATTTCAGGAGATCCATGATCTTCGCGAGTGTGCCTCCCCTCCTGATCTCTTCCTTTATTCTATCCTCGTTTCTCTTCACCTCCATCGCACGACGGGCAACCTCATAGGCGCGTTCAGCCGGAATGACCACCACACCATTGTCATCACCGACGATCCAGTCGCCTGGTTTCACGATCTGACCGCAGCAGGTGATCTCCGTGTTGATCTCTCCGAAACCCTTCGGCTCCCCGGCGTTCGGGACAATCGCCCTCGCATAGACCGGGAACCCGATTCTCCTGATCTCCTCGGCGTCCCGCACAGCGCCATCGATCACCACCCCTGCCAGACCCCTGTTCGTGCAGCTGAGTGTGGCAAGTCCTCCCCACGGGGCGACATGGACACCGGCATCGTTATTGATCACGATCACCTCCCCTCTGCCTGCGAGGTCGATGGCCTCCACCGGCTTCGCCCAGTCGCCTGCGAACGTCTGCACGGTGACCGCAGGGCCTATCATCTTCATGCCCCTGCATATGGGGAATAACCCGGTCATCGCTCCCTTTCTGTGCATCGCATCGGAGATGTTCGGGGTGGAGACCTGTTCCAGCCGGCTCCTGATCTCTTCGTTCAGAGTTAAACGCGGTACTTCCGGAGGCTCGATCGCCTCCATCGCCCGACGGATCCTAGCCGCAGAGCCTGTGACATCCGATGATCTGGTGATCGAACTTCCGACTATGACGATATTCGCCCCCATTCTCACCGCGTTGGCTGCCATCTCCGCGTTCAGGCCGCCGGCGACCGCCATGGGAATGGAGATCGCTTTCCTGAGTTCACCCAGCGGTGAAAGGGTATCTGCGCCCATCATCTGCTGATCGATGCCTGTATGTGCAATCAGGTAATCGATGCCCATCCCCTCGAGTTCCAGGCCCCTCTTCACCGGGTTCTTCTCATTGATGAGATCGACCATGATTTTGACCCCATACAACCTTGCCGCTCTCACAGACTCGAGAATCACCGCATCATCTGCATTGCTCAGGACCGTCACCACCGAGGCACCCGCCTTCGCTGCCATCTCTATCTCGAGGGCACCCGTATCCGCCACTTTCATATCCGCCACAATCACACGGTCTGGAAATCGTTTTCTCAATGCAGTGATCGCCGCCATCCCCTCGCTCTTGATCAATGGAGTTCCTGCCTCGAGCCAGTCCACTCCACCCGTCAATGCCTCCTCTGCGATCTGGAGGGCGCGCGGAAGCTCCAGGAGATCGAGCGCCACCTGCAGTACAGGACGGTCCATATTTCATGATTGTATGTATGTACTCTTCTAACTGCCCTACCGGTTCATCGATGGGTTTCATAGAGAGTATCGATGATGACAATCCAAATCGATGAAAGGATAAATACCGCACGACACTCTCAGATCCGGCCATAACTCCAATGACGATCGATGGTGCAGGTTAGAAGGGATTCTGTGTCTAAATGGATAAGCCGGTGCAGTGAGTTTCCAAGGCCAACGATTTAGACTCGACAGATAGGAAAATTAACAGGGGGATGTTCGGCGGTGAGCAGTGCTGATGGAAGGATAGGTGTGAGCGAGATACCCGACCTCTGCGAACTGCTCAGAAGTGCAGGCACGAGGCAGGAGCTCATCGAGAGAATCCACCGTATAGTCCGTCGCTATACCCTTCAGGATCTCCAGCTGCTCCGGGGTGCGGTGGAAAGAGAGCTGATGTACCTGCCCAGATCATATCGCGATCGTCTTTATCCAAAATTGATTGAACAGATCTTCGGTACTCATCATATGATCCTGACGATGTGCCAAAGTGGGATCGAGTTTCAAGGACCGCTCGATCCCTCTTTCAGGTCATACTGCGACATGATCGAACAGGCCTGCCTGAATGGTCCCTCGCCCATTCACCCGAGATTTCAGTTATTACATTTTATTCTCACCGCCTTTCTCATTTTCGTGCTTCATATGCCTGCCCACCCGGTGGGAACGCCATTTCCCGGCGGACTCAAGGTGAGGGAGAAGAATGGGACCTATTACTGCCCGGTAAAGGAAAAGGAGGGCGATGTAGAGTATGCCATTTGCAGATTCTGTCCGGCAAAGCAGGAGAATTCAGGATGAGTACCTCTCAGAAAATGTCGTCTCTTTTGCATCCTTCTTCTTTACGACCGGGACATCCGCCGGATAACCTGCTGCCACCATCGAGATCAGTTTGTAATCTTCCGGTACGTTCAGCAGCCTTCTCACGTCCTCCGCATACGGTTTTTTGTCCCCCGCAACCCAGCAGGAGCCCACACCATATGCCCACAGGCCCAGTATCAGCTGCGTCGTGGCTGCGGAGCAGTCTTCAAGGCAATACTTTGCATCCTTTTTTCCAAAGACGGTGAAACAGATCCGGCAATCGGCAATGAACCGGCCGTTGTCTGTCAGCGCTGCGATCTTTTTCAACAGCGCTGGATCAGTGATCTTTCCAATCAGCCATGGCTGCTCGTTCCTTGCCGTCGGTGCAAGAAGTGCGCATTCGATTGCGTTTCTGACCACCTCCTCCGGAATGGGAGTATCCTTGAATTTTCTCACACTTCTTCTCGATTTTATCACTGTGATTGCAATGTTCATGATTGAAGATGTACCAGATGGAGTGATATGGCTTGCGGAACCGGCAGGGGAGCGAATGTGCGAATATAAGGGCCACTCTGCAAGATAAATTTCTGGCATCGGATCAAGCACCCGGGTGGTTCGCAATAATCGTTGGAGATTGACATGCTGACTTCAAGCCGGATATCAGATAGAACATCATTCAGGTATGAGAATCTCCGAAGCTTGAAACTCCGGTAACTATCGGCTCTCCCGAATCGCGATGACCGGTATATGGGTATTCGGAGCGATGATATGCTCCTTTCGATCCCCCAATCGGTATGCAGTGATTTAAATATTCCAATTTCAAACCCCCACCATCTCTTCGCCATGTCTGCCGGGACGTGTTTTGATACTGATGAACGACGAACCGGAGCTGAGAACGACCTTTCCATGGTCGCTGTCCATGGCAGTATTGTGGTCACAATTTCAATCCTTCGCAGGATTTATCAGCGGCATCATCAACGGATCGGTCAAGGGTGATGGAAGCGTTCACCCTGGCAACATCCAGAAATCAGGCGGAAGGTTGGATATTCTGCCTCTTTTTCATAGGCCATCGGGAGGTCATCGTTGCCGTCACGGTAGAAAAGTGCTCAACCACACCCAGAGGTTTCCCAACCCCTGTATAAGGATGGCTGCCGGATCGATCCCGAGCAGGGGCAATATGGTGAAATAATAAACAAATGTCGCAAGGGTACTGCCTACGTTTGTGAGGGCAGCGACCAGCACCACGCGGAAAAGCGGTATGCATTTCATCGTGGAAAAATCCTCCGCCTCCATTATTCTCTTCAAATCCTCTGTTTTTGGCCTTCTCAACTTCGCCTCTGCAATCGCCGCGAACCAGCCGGCAGCAACCAGGGGATTCAATGCAGTCATCCAGGAGACCGCACATGCGGTAAGGATCGAAAGCGGGTGCGCTCCTGCGGCAAAGGCAAAGATACCGGCGAAGAATCCGTGAATCACCACCCAGTATAGGATCGCCTGAAACAGGGCTCCAGTACCGAGGCCGGAAAAGGCGATTCCGGCAATAAGGATGACGAAGAGCAGAAGAAAGAGAGCGGCGAGTATCCTGGCCCAGGGAAGACCTCTCTTCACCTCTGAAAGTGTTGTCAAGGGTGGTATCCTGTCAGGATCATCCAGATAGCGCCTGATACCAGGTACGTGCCCGGCCCCCACCACCGCAAGAACACGATCGTATCGGCCTTTAAGATCGATGAGTCCCTTTGCAATGTACGCATCCCTCTCTTCGATGAGTGCCCGTGCTCCTCCAGGCGAAAAATTCCTGAACTCCTCGAGCGCAAGGGTGACCATGTCTTCGCTCGCCAGCTGGTCCGGATCGATCTGCTCCCTCTCAGAGAATGCGGCAAGAAGTGCATATACGAGCTTCAGCTTCTCCAGGATGCTCATCGAGCTCCAGAATCTGCCTAACGTGATACGGATATCCCGATCGATCAGTGCGACAGGAATGCCATGCCTTTCCGCACCCTCCATTGCCGCCTTCATTTCGGCACCCGGCTCGACCCCGAAGTCCATCCCTATCTGCTTCTGAACGTATGCGAGCAGCCACTGAACGAGCAGCTGATTGAAGTTGCCATCGCTGAGAATCTCCGAAACGGATGGTGCCGATCCCTGCTGCTCCTGCTGCTTCAGCGCGTGATATCTGGCTGGATCCAGCTCCACGGCCACGATCGTGGGTTTGAACTCCTCCAACGCCGCCTCGACCTCATCCACGCTCTTCTTCGAGACGTGGGCGGTCCCGATAATGCGAAGCTCACCCATGCAGCCTCTTCACTCCCTCGCCATCGATCACGAATCTGCCCGAGCGCGGGATGGATCCCTTATCAAATATCTGACGCACGCGCTCTGACTCCTCCCTCTCCTCGCCTTCCCTTATAAAAAGCCATTTTGCGAGATGCAATGCCTCCAAAGGGGATATCGTGTATCCCACGCCCTCGCAATCCGATACGCCGACCAGACTTCCATCGAGGACGAAGGGGTAGGTTCTGCAGATCAGTGGGCGGACAGGATATATGATACACCCACTCTCCGAATGAAAGATGCATTCTCCACGCTCCTCACGCAGGCACCATTCGAATGTAACGAGGGATCCATCGCCCACCTCCATGAAGGCAGGGAACGGCCGGGCGATCTCATCCCACTCCAGGCCCGTCCATTCCATGATGCATCTCACCTCGTGCGGCGAGATCATCACCATGAGAGGCTCTCCCGGTTCGGAGCGGCAGCATTTCCCGCAATTCCTGCAGGAGAAACCGACGCGGGCTATCGCATCTGAAAGGCCCTTCAATTTCTGCATATTCGATCAAAGTTCTCGAATAAGAGGCGCCCGTTCTCCGTATGGCTGACCTCCGGATGCCACTGCACACCGTAGATGTTACTGTTTTTCAGCGCAACCGCTTCGATCTCGCATATATCGGAATGTGCAAGGATTGTGAAATCAGACGGTAGATCGGTCACCTCGTCTGCATGCGAGGCCCATACACGGATGCGTTCAGGGTAGCCCTGCAGTATCTCGTCATGTTCCGAGATATCAATATCGACCATGCCATAACCGCCTGCCCTCCCTCTCCTGACCGACCCTCCATTCGCGACCGCGATGATCTGCAGGCCAAGGCAGATACCGAGCACAGGAAGTCCAAGTTCAAGGTATTCCGCTGATCTACCCGCCACCTCCATGGAGGGTCCGCCACCGATGATCAACCCCCTGCCACCGCCCTCTATCTTCACCGGCTCGGTGTCATTTTTCACCATCACCGCGCCAAGGTCCATATCCCTCAATGTTCGCAGGATGAGATGATTGAACTGGCCATAATTGTTCACCACGAACAGGGGCTGCATTCTTAAATATTTACCTTCGCTTCTTATACAAACTTTCAGTGAAATCCATCCACAACTTTCACGATGCGTTCTTTTATCTCACCGGTGGTAAACCCCAGCATGCACGCGAGGATCATGGCACCGCCGGCGCCCATGCCCTCCTTGACCTCGCCGATGCAATATCTCGCGAGACCCGAGTGCGCATATTCGCCGAAATCGGGATCCACATAGTACACCCGAGCACCCACCTCCCGTGCGGTCCTTTCGAAACTGGCAGTGGGATCGTCCCGCACATATGCCGTCGTCGCGATGGACGGTGGTTCGCACCCCATCGCAGCGGCCACGGCAGATACAGCGAGCATCTGGGTTCCGCCGGCAAGCAGGAGATCGGAGGTGCATGATAACGCGATACCTGCCGCCACCGGGATCATCGGATCACCGGCGATTCTGACCACATCCAGTGGCTCGAGTGTCCCGCGATCAGCGATCCTTTTTCGAACTGCATTCCATATCTCTTCCTTCCTCTCGACCGGGTTCTTCACAAAGCTGCTGCTCACATTTGCGTGGTAACCCAGACCTCTCAGAACACAGAGGGCGGTGGTGGTTCCTCCAGGGACGCATTCACCGAGCATGAGAAGATCGCAGTAACGGGATAGGAGGCGGCCGACATTCCGCCCTTTTTCGAATAGCTCCTCTGCGCGCGGCACTGCATCCCCATCCCTCGGGTCTCGCCCGGCCTCTCCATACATATCCAGACACGGGACGACAGGTGCATGCACCATTCCGGCATTTATGAACAGCGGGTCGAGCGATGTCAGCTCCATCATCGCGCGGGTGATCGTCGCCGGCGTCGGGCAGCCGGTAGGGGTATTCGGACGAGCTGTACTGCTCCTGATCTCACCGGTGAAGACGAGTTCTGAATCGAGTATCGGAGTATCCAGTGTCTTCTCCGGTGACGGCCCTGCCCCCGAGATACCGGGCACTGTGGAGAGCAGGGTATTTGCGAGGACGATCGAGAATAGAGGTTTCGAAGGGCGAATGTCAGGCGCGTCGTATCGGAAGGGCATATCGATCCCTATATGAATGCGATATCAACAGTTATTAGATCATGTTCGACGTGCTCGACAGGCTGCAGGCCTGCGCTATCGAGGTGGACAGGATCGTCGACGCGGGAATGGCGCTGTATGTGCCCCATGGAATCGATGCGGAAGCAGCGGCGCCGCTCCTGCGAAACCGAATACTCCGTGCACTTGAGGATCCGAACATCTCCACCCTGATCGTCTGTGCCATTCTGATGGAGGAGGAAATGCGGAGGTGCGAAAATGCCTGCGCCCGAAGCGATCCGGTCTTCCTCCTCGCAGACGAGATCATCGGTATGGCCATTGCCGAATACCTCGGAGGGACCCGCGCCAGATTCGAGTTCACGAGATACGACCAGAAGAAACCCGGGATCATACGGGAGCTCGGTCCGTTCCTCGACGATGCAGTCGCCGGCCTCATCGCAGGTTGCACCTCCCGCCTGTACAGCGAATGTGTTTGACGGCGATCGTCTCATTGCTCCAGTTCACGACGATCCTGCCACTGGGCAGGAGTGTCGACCTGGCGCACTTCGCAAGGAGGCTCTACATATATCCGGTGGCGGGCTATGTGATCGGGGGGATTGCAGCCATGCTGGTTTTTCCGCTTCCATCCTCGCCTCATGCCGCTGCAATTGCGCTGAGCACTGTGCTCGTACTCTCTGGCTTTCATCATCTGGATGGCCTACTCGACTTCGGGGACATGATGATGGTCCATGGGGGAAGGGAGAGACGGATGGCCATCCTCGCGGATCCTCACGTCGGTGCAGGAGGGTTCGGATGGGGAATGACGATTATCCTCATCTCATTTGGGGCCCTGCTATCCATTCCTTCGATTATCGTGGCAATTATCACCGCCGAGGTGATGGCAAAAGCAGCGATGGCATGCATCAGTGTTCTCGGCAGACCGTTCAGGGAGGGGATGCATCACTTCCTGCATAAGTACACGAAAAAATGGTTCCTCCTGCCTGCCTACTTCCTGACACTGCCCCTGCTGCTGCTTCCGATCTCAGCAATCGGTTATGCGATCACCCTTCTTGCCTCGATCCTGGTACCGTTGCTCATGCTCTCCCTCTCGAACAGGATCCTCGGCGGAGTGAACGGTGATGTGGTCGGGGCAACGAACGAAATTACCCGTGCTGTCGTGCTCGTCGCGCTGGCAGCTCACCAATATTTTTAGCATGCCTCTGCAATCTGTACTGGATGGCCCCAGTGCAAGGCATTCACATGCGGGGAGGCGTCATCACAGAGCGTGATGCGGATTACTGTACAGTCAGGGTGCGGGTGCCGGCGGGCAACCTCTCGATCGAGCAGCTGAAAGGAATGGCCACGATCGCAAAGAAATTCGGCGCTCCATATCTTCACATTACGACCCGGCAGACAGTGGAGATTCCGCACCTGAACCCGAAACTCCTCCCCAGGATAGGGAAAGAGCTGAGCATGAACGGCACTCCGATAGGATCGGAGAGGGACGAGATCGTGAACATCGTTGCATGCCCTGGCATCGAGCGCTGCAAGTATGCGAACATCGACACGATCTCCCTGGCAAAACGGATCGATGAGAAACTCTTTGGAAAGGAGATGCCGGTCAAAATTCGCATCTCTATCTCGGGCTGCCCGAACGGATGCACCAGTCCGTTATTGAACGAGATCGGTGTGGTGGGAAGGATCGAACCCCTCCGCATCCCTGGAATGTGCACAGGATGCGGCACCTGCGCGGAATACTGCAAGGAGGGAGCCATCAGTATAAAGAACGGCGTTTCTGTACTGGACGAATCCAGGTGCGTAAAATGTGGTATGTGTATTCAATCATGCCCATTCGGCCTTCTCAAATCGAAGCACAGACATTATCAAATATCAGTGGGCGGGAGAAGGGGGCGTCACCCACAGATTGGACGGGATCTGCAGGACGCAGATGACGAAACGGCCGTGGTCGAGATCATCGGTGAGATCGTTCGCTGGGTCTACAGGCGTGCCTGGAGTGGAAGGCTGTTGAGTGAACAGCTGGACGATATTCACTTCGATGCCTTCAAGAAAGAGATCAGCGAAAAGTTCGGCGATCGTAAAGAGACCTGAAACCCTCATTTTCATCATCGTCACACTCGATGGCGGATCCGTCCCTGACGAGAGTGTTGAACATCATGGCGGCGTTCAGGAGGGTATCATCCATGGCGATTCCCTTTCTGATGCCCGCGAGTGCCTCCTTCTGTGGGGACGGCATCAGTCGGTTCCTCACCATGACGCCAACGCAATGCCGGCAATACGCACATCGCGAATGAACAGATACAGGGCCGTCTGCGCATTCCACGATGACCCTGTCTTTCTTCTCATCCCTTTGAAAGGGCAGTGTCTTCATGAACGCCATTTTTCATCGCAGAGGTAATCAGCATGTCGATCTCACCGCTAAGTGGGGTATTCTTCGCCAAATCTGGATAATCGACAGGATTTATATAGATGCGTCTCCAATATGATACACTCGCATCAGTCAGACTGTTTATAAACAACAGTCGTGAATTTGATCGGAGGATATCTATGGCAACTGCAAAGCCCCATTTGAATCTGGCAATCATTGGACATATCGACCATGGAAAGTCCACCTGTGTGGGCAGACTGCTGTACGACACCGGTGTAGTGCCCAAGCACGTGCTCGAGGCCTACAAGAAAGAGGCGGAAGCGAAGGGCAAGGGATCCTTCGAGTTCGCATGGGTGATGGATAACCTGAAAGAAGAGCGCGAGCGTGGTATCACGATCGATATCGCACACAAGAGGTTCGATACACCGAAGTATTACTTTACCATCGTGGACTGCCCGGGCCACAGGGATTTCGTTAAGAACATGATCACGGGTGCATCGCAGGCGGATGCCGCTGTACTCGTTGTGTCAGCACATGACGGCGTTCAGGAGCAGACGAAGGAGCACGTATTCCTGGCAAGAACGCTCGGCATCAACCAGATGATCGTACTCATAAATAAGATGGACATGGCGAAGTACGATCAGAAGAGATACGAAGAGGTGAAGAAGGAGGTATCTGACCTTCTCAAGCTCGTCGCATACAAGCCTGAACAGATGTTCTTCATTCCGGCAAGCGCCTTCGTGGGTGACAACATCAAGGACCGGAGCAAGAACATGGGATGGTACAGCGGACCCACCCTCCTCGAGGCACTGGATACACTGAAGGAGCCGGAAAAGCCCGTCACACTCCCTCTCCGTCTGCCTATCCAGGATGTGTATACGATCAGCGGCATCGGGACGGTCCCTGTAGGGCGAATCGAGACAGGCATCCTGAAGAAGGGCATGACGGTATCCTTCATGCCGGCGAACAAGGTCGGAGAAGTTAAATCGATCGAGATGCACCACGAGGAGATCCCGGAGGCATTGCCAGGGGACAACGTGGGTTTCAACGTGCGTGGTATTGCAAAGAACGACCTCAGGCGAGGTGACGTCGCCGGACCGGTCGACAAACCGCCAACTGTAGCGGACGAGTTCACCGCCCAGATCGTGATCCTGCAGCACCCCAGTGCAATCACCGTCGGCTACACCCCCGTGTTTCACTGCCACACTGCCCAGATCGCCTGCACCTTCACGGAGCTGAAGAAGAAGCTCGATCCGAGGACCGGTCAGACCAAGGAGGAGAACCCCACCTTCCTGAAGACCGGGGACGCGGCCATTGTCACGATCAAGCCGACGAGGCCGATGGTGATCGAGAAGGTGAAGGAGATCCCGCAGCTCGGAAGGTTCGCAATCCGGGATATGGGCTCCACGATCGCCGCCGGTATGTGCATCGATATCGTTCCGAAACAGATGAGATAGATTTTCATTTTTTCGGTGATAATACATGCAAAAGGCAAGAATACGCCTTACCGGCACCGATTATAAGAAACTCGAGCAGGTATGCAACCGCATTCGAGAGATTGCGGAGAGGACCGGTGTGAACCTCGCAGGGCCGATACCGCTGCCCACGAGGAGGCTCGTGGTGCCGGTGAGGAAGAGCCCGGACGGAGAGGGCAGCGCCACATGGGACAGGTGGCAGATGCGGGTGCACAAGCGTTTGATCGATATCGATGCGGACGAACGGGCGTTGAGACAGCTGATGCGGATACAGGTGCCGAAGGATATCGGAATAGAGATAGTCCTCGAGAGCTGAATGCGACAGGGGACGATGCGTGCGAGCTGCAGAGATCACTGCAAGGATTCGCAGCGAAGTCTCTTTTAAACTGCTTTTTTCGGCCATCTTTTTCGCTGGCCTCGCATTACGACTGATCTCCCCCGACCTGAAACTACTGCACCACGACGAGGCGGTCCACGCCTGGTTCTCCTACCGGCTTCTGAGTGAAGGCGCCTACGTATACGATCCATCCTATCATGGTCCTTTCCTCTACTATGTCACCGCCGGTGCATTCGCCCTGATGGGAGACTCCGATCTGACGGCGCGGTTGCTGCCTGCCATTACCGGTGCGGCGCTCGTCGCCCTGATCTATCCCCTCTATCGGATGGGGTACCTCGATCGGAGTCAGACGCTCGTCGCCGCCCTTTTCCTTGCAGTGAGCCCGGATATGGTTTATTTTTCGAGATTTCTCCGGCATGACATATTCCAGCTCTTCTTTACATTGCTCCTCCTGGTCGGTCTTATTGCATACCTGGAAACGGGAAAAAAGCGTTACGGTCTCCTTGCGGCGGCATCGGCGGCGTTCGGCGTGTGCTGCAAGGAGGATATGCCGCTCATCCTCCTCATCTTCCTGCTCTTTGGCATATATCTCGCATGGAAAGGAAGACTCAAGCTGCCCGTAAACTGGAAAAGCACTGCAATGGCATCCATCGTGCTATTCACGGGCATCTGTGCCCTGTTATACTCGTCCTTTGGTCTCCACCCAGAGGTGCTGGTCGGAAGGCTGTATGACATCTCTTATATCAATGAGCAGGGTTTTATTGCTGCAGTCAGCGAGACGGGGTGGTACAAAGCGGCAGAACACTGGCTCGCCATGCATGGCATCTGTCGTATCTGCGGCCCGTGGTTCTTCTACGTGATTCTGTTCATACTTTACGAACTCCCCATCCTTGCACTTGCCAGCTTCGGCACGGCGCAGTTCCTGCTGAAAGATATTCATATACCCCATCTACTCAACCGTTTCCGTCAGAAGGGTATCACATCCACCTCCGACAGGTCCTTCGAGGATGTGGTGAAGAGAAGCGTGGATGACCTGAAACGGAAATCGGGACTGTCGGGGAAGAGGATGGATTTCTTCCGTTTCTGCATATTCTGGATGATTCTGACACTCGCCATCTATGCATGGATAGGCGAGAAGGTACCCTGGCTCATACTGCACCAGCTGCTTCCCATGACAATCGTCGCCGTGTATGGTATGACGCCACGGAGGGCGCTTCTCGCTCTCGCCTCCACTGCATTCCTTATTCTCCTCACCTGGCATGTGGCCTTCGTTCCTGCAGATGTGAACGAACCCATCGTACAGGTTCAGAACTCGGAGGATTTGAGGGTCGTGATGAGGATGATCGATGCCTCGGAGAAGGTGGCGATCGCATCGAAGAACTACTGGCCACTTCCATGGTATTATCGGGGAGAAAAAGCCAAAAAGTTACTTTATTTTGGCAGGAAGCTCGATGAAGAGCAGGTGCTCTCGATGGATGCTGATCTGATCATCACCTACGATGCGGAGAGCTATGAGGCTCTTTACGGTTACGAGAAGCAGATCTATAAGAACAATTACTGGTTCTCATACCATGACCAGAAGGACAGATTAATCGAGTATTATCTCTTCAGGGACGGGAAGATGGGGAGTATGAACTGGGATATCTTCGTCAGGAACTCGACGGCATGAAGATGTGATCCCATCCCCTCGCCACGCTTCATGCGATTATGCTACAGGATATCGCACGACCCAGTGGCAACCTTTTATTCCTGCTCTGGCGAAGATACTCTGACTCCTCTGATCGACACGAAGCCTGGCGAAGATATTCTTTCGCTCGTCCTCCGTCAGGACGAGGGGTGATCCGCGAAGTCGTATCTCCATCGAGCGCATCCCGTCTGTCGTGATCGAGCATATGGGACTCGCCCTGCCATAGTTTCATCTCCCCGTCACGAGCAGTGGCTGAATCATGGCTATATCGACGCGATCCTGGTTTTTCGGGGATTGCACTGGTGTTTCGTGGCAACACCCCTTTACTTCCGAGATCGATCCTCCGTTCTCTCCTAAAACAGCTCGCGACCCAGGATTCCGATCGGAAATTTCGAGCCGATCGTATCACCGAACGCAATATCGCGAATTTTAGAATTCCTGGAAGAGGGAGGACGATAACGAACTGCTGAGATTCACCAGCATCGAGGGGAGAGAACTCGCGATTTTCGCGATCGCTGAACACCTCAGTGGGCTCCGGCCCTCTCGCCATCCTCGCACCCGATCCGGATATCCCATTTTTCAGCGATCTCATGGCGATCCGCTGCTGAAGAGGGCCTCTAGAGCACCTCTGCCTCTGAAGATATCACCTCTCGCGACAGGAGTTACGAGCAGGAAGAATGGGGGATCGCGTGCCGTCATGCATCTTCTGTGAAGAAAAAAAAATCGGGTTATGCGATCGCGCTTTCAGCCCAGCTCGTCCCAGCGGAAGAATTTTTGATAGGCGAAATATCCCCCGATTGCGATGACAACAATGATGACACCGGCAATGATGTAGAGCGGGTTGATACTGATCGGTAACCCACCCTCCCCGATCTCCTCGCGGAGAGACTGAGACAGGTTCATCGCTTCATCGGCGAAACGAGATGCCTGCTGCACATCCGATCCTGCCGCTGCATACGCGCCGGTACTGATCAGATTGTTCGCCGATGAAAGGCTCCGTGAGGCGAGGTCGTATTTATTTGTTATCGCGACGAGCCTGGAGTCGGTCACGCTGATACTTCTGTTCTCCTTGAAATAGGTGATCATTTCGTTCACCTGCGCCATCGTCATCTCCACCTTCTCCATTTCATTCAGTACGGTGGCTTTTTCAAGCAATGACTGCCCGGACGTGATGGCGGTTCTCGCATTCTCCAGCTGAGTCTGCGCCTCTCCGAAATTCGTCGTCTTCAGTGAATCCGCTCTGGTCAGGGCGCTCTCCGCCTCTGAATATTTCTTCTGTGCCTCTGTCACATTCGCCCCTTTCGCCGCAGTCACGCTGATGTTGTTCTTCAGCTGCTGCAGCTGTGATCTGACACCTGTGATCTGGGTGGAGATCTCCGCCGGATTGACCACCCGTTTCTCCAGTTTGTATTCACCTCCTGACACAGTCACACCACCGCTCGTCTCGGATAGCATGAATAATGTGATGTTGCGCGTCACTGTAATATCGGGGACTGTGCCCTTCAATGAAATCTGAAGGGTAAAACTGGAATCAGATGGGAGCACCCACCCATAGGCGATCCAGTTACCGGATCTATCCTTATCCAACTGCACGTCGACGTATCTCTGAAGTTCAGTATTGTATGTTTGTGCCGTACATTCCTGGTTCTTCAGCTCGCTCGTTATCATCAGATCGTGTTTCGAGGAGAAACTTGCGAATTTCACCTCGAACGCCAGCGTGACCTTCTCATTCGATCTGAGATCGATGCTAGGAACGTTTTTTGGTGTCACTGTGAACGCAACAGCGGACTGCGGGAGTATCGCCATAGCGAGAAGACACAATATGATAAAAGCCAGTCTTTTCATGCGATCACCTCATTCGAATAACGGCTCGATGTCGTCATCCAGGAGCATCGTGGGTTTCCTGTCCTTCACCTTCATCACATCCTCCTTCGTCTCCTTTGCAATCTCCATCAATTCCTTGATTCTGGGTGCGTTCTGGATGGTGGCGAGTACCACGACCGCAGCGATGTAATTGCTCTCCACCGGGTAATCACCCCCGCGGACCTCCACACCGGCGATGTTCTCCTCCACCCAGCTCTTCGCCTTCTCCACGCCTTTCCTGTCCAGTTCGTCCGGGGGTCCCGCCACCAGCACCAGCGCACGCTGGGCGGAGGTGTAGTCGCAGGGGAGGGTGAGACGTCCAAGCATCGCCCTTCTCACGAGGGCAATGATCTTGGCGGACTTGTCCTCCCCCAGTAGAACCTCCTCGCTCTTCTCCTTTTTTACCACTCTGTCCTTCAGCAGCCCGAGAAAGCCACGCCTTTGTCTGTGGGTGTTGCTCACGACCTCTGTGATCGCATAACCGACCGTGCTGATGCCCTGCCCTCTGAGCGTGTTGATGATCTCGCTCGAGTCCACCACCATCTCGCCGACTCCGGCCTTCGTGATCTCCCCTGCACGGAAGAGAACGCCGAAACGCCTCACGATCTCGTCGTTCAGGCGCATGAACGCGGACTTGATGCTCTCTCCTTCGTTCTTCCAGGCACTGTTGTCGAACAGGAAGGTGTTGTCTGTCTCCTTTACGAGCGTGGAGAGGCTTCTGGCGGCATTGTACGTATAGAGCCTCCCTTCCTCGGGCGCTGGAAGAATGCCCAGTGCATAGACGGGTTCCCGGTATATCCTCTTCAGATGTCTGGCCAGAACCGGTGCCCCACCGGATCCGGTCCCGCCACCTAGGCCGGCGATGATGACGAATGCATCCACATCGTGCGTTCCGCGCTGATCGATGGCACTGATGATCACGTCTATCTCGTCTGCCGTTATCTTCGCGCCCGTCACATTGTCCGTGCCGACCCCATGACCCTTTACAACGGTCTGACCTATCAGGATCCTGTCCTTCATCTCGATGTGCTTCAGCCCCATCAGATCAGTTCGGGCTGTGTTGACCGCTATTCCTCTGAAGCTGCGTTTCGGCAATTTTTTGTCCTGTTCTATGAACATATCTACAATCTTGCCGCCGGCCTGGCCGAATCCGATGAAAAACACCCGCATAGGTTTACTCCGTCTGGAATTCTCGTATTCTGCGATGATTTTGCGAAATAGAAGTTATTCAGGAAGGTTCAAAAACTTTCTTATGCGGTTTTCCCCATTGGTACTGTACAGCAATGAGAGTATGTATCCTCGGAGGCGGTCTCTGCGGGCTGACGGCTGCCTCTGCTCTATCAAACATCTGCGAGGTCGAGATCTTCGAGAAGGAAGATTGTCTGGGCGGGTGCCTCTCCTCCTTCCGGGCCGAGACGTATTCCATCGAACGGTTCTATCATCATTTTTTTGCCGGCGACGAATCGTTCATCGGACTGGCCACATACCTGGGTCTGAAGGACTCCCTCGAGTGGCTGAAAGGCACCACCGGCTATCATGCAGACGGGAGAAACTATCCGCTGAATACCCCGCTCGAGATCCTCCGGTACCCCTATCTCTCGCTCTCCGACAAGGCCCGGCTTTTCCTTCTCACGCTCAAAGCGAAGCGCATGGAGACGGAACTCCTGGACGATATCACCGCAAAAGACTTCATCCTCCGGGAGTGCGGGGATGGGGTATACCACTCCTTCTTCAGGCCATTGCTGGCAAGCAAGTTCGGTGCACGGGCGAACGAGGTATCCGCAGCCTGGCTCGTCAGCCGGATTGCCATCAGGTCGAACCGGGGCATCTCGGGCGAGAGGCTCGGTTACATCAAAGGGGGTTTCGTGCGGCTCATCGATGCACTGCGCAGGGATATTGAGGCGAAAGGCGGCAGAATTCATGTATCTTCACCGGTCAGTTCCCTCGAAAGGAGGGGAAGTGGCTGGACCGTCAACGGTATTCACTTCGATCGGGTGATCTCCACAATCGCTCCATCCGAGCTACGGCGCATCTCGGGGCTCGATCTGCCTTCGATCCCCTATCAGGGCGCCGCTTCGCTCATGCTCGGTTTATCCAGGGATGTGACAGAAAGTGTATACTGGCTCAACATGAAGGACCCGTCGCCGTACGGTGCGGTCATCGCACATACGAATTTCGTGCCATACGAGCGGTATGGTGAGCACATCGTATACCTTGCCTCGTATTTTGAAGGTAATATGGGAAAAGACAGGGAACGTTCAATGCTCGCGGATTTCATGAGACGTTTCTCTCTGAAGGACGAGGAGGTACACTGGAAAAGGATGGCCGTAGAACCGAATGCCGGTCCGGTATTTATATCCGGTTACAGAGAGAAGATACCCGCGTTCGCCGAGAGGGGGCTTTATCTTGCCGGTATGTTCAGCCGGACGAACTATCCAGAGAGGAGCATGGAGGGTTCCGTAAAGGCGGCACTCGAGGTGGCCCGTATCCTTACAGAGGAGTGTGGGCATGGAAGTGATTGAGGTATCTGCGATCATTCCGGTCTACAATGACCGCAATGCACTGGAGCATGCGATACCCGCCTCTGTCGAAAGCCTATCACGGATTGCAGTGGGATTCGAGGTGATCATCGCGGAGGATGGTAGCAGGGATGGGACAGCCGCATATGCAGAGAGGATGGTCGAGCAGGACCGGCGAATCCGCCTTCTTCACAGTGACGAGCGTCTGGGGAGGGGCAGGGCATTGAACAGGGCCATATCGGGGGCCAGAGGGGATATCGTATGCTATTTCGACGTGGATCTCGCGACCGATATGCGCCACCTCGGGGAGCTCGTGGCATGCATCAGGAATGGTTACGATATCGCCACCGGATCGAGGCTCTTGAGCGAAAGCAGAACGGCACGATCGGGCGTGAGGGAGTTTTCAAGCAGGGGGTACAATATGCTCGTGAGGGCAGTGCTGGGCAGCACGATCCATGACCACCAGTGCGGGTTCAAGGCATTCAATAGGGAGAGGATTCTCAAACTTCTGCCACAGGTGGAGGCGGCGCACTGGTTCTGGGATACGGAAATCCTGATCAGGGCACAGAGGCTCGGTTACAGGATTGCAGAGCTGCCGGTGGAGTGGAGGGAGAGCCGGGGGACCACTGTGAAGTTGAGGGATATCTGGGAGATGGGATCAGCGGTATTCGGCCTCTGGTGGCGTTTGCATGGATACTAAGGTCAGGACACTCCTCATCCCGGCGATCGTCGCCGCAGGGATCATCGTTTATCTGATCATGTTCATATGGGACCGCATCCCGCTTGCACTCGAGCATTTCGATCCGGTACTGTCCATCGCGGCCATTATCATCTGCGCCGGCGGCTGGATCGTCAGAGGGGAGAGGTACAGGTTCATACTCGACGGGCTTGCCATACGGACATCTTCGAGTTTCTCCATCGCGAGTATCTTTGCCAGTCAGACTGCAAACCTCATCGCACCTGCGAGACTGGGGGATCTGGTCCGTGTCTACATCCTGAAGCACGAGGGTCTTTCAGGCTATTCTCAGGGTTTCTCATCACTCGTTGTGGAGCGGATATTCGATATCTTCACCATCGCATTGCTGGGGTTCATCGCCATCAATTTTGTCTTCAACGTTCCGAGCTGGGCATATACATTCGTGATCGTCCCTTTCGTAGGTGGAGGAATTTTTCTATTGCTGATGTATGCGCTCGGGATGGTGAAATCCGATAACCGCTACATCGAGATGCTCTTCGTTATCGTGAGACAGGTGAAGGAGGCATCCCTGAAACCCCGCGCCGTTGCAATCCTTTCTCTCTCTTCGATCCTTGTGTGGCTTGGCGATATCGCTGTCTGCGGGGTGGTGGTTGCCATGTTCGGCGAGAGCGGTTCACCCGCCGTCATCATACTCGCCATCGCGATGGGGAATCTGGTCAAGGCGGTGCCCATCACTCCAGGCGGTCTCGGCACATACGAGCTAACCCTTGCCAGCATTCTCGCACTCGCCGGTATACCGTTCGCGGCGGCAACGCTCATCGCTTTCATCGACCACCTGATAAAAAATCTGGTCACGCTTGGAGGGGGTATCCTGTCGGTATATGTATTCGGCGGGTGGGTGGGTTCCGCCATTAAAAAAGCCCTGAAGGCGAGGATCGGGGAGGAGGATTTTGGCAGTTGAGGATCAGTTCATATGGGTGCTCTGCTGGATCGGTCTGCTCAAACTGATACAGCTCTGTGTGTTCCCCTCTCTAGATCGAGCCTTCGGGGAGGTCTCCGGTGCGATTTCGTATTCAATCGCGCTGCTTCTTTTTTCACTCTCATCCTGGTACGCCGGTCTCCTCCGGTTACCACTGCAGATGGCCATACTGCCGTTCGTTCCCCTGTCTGTCTTCGGGTTCATGCGGGGTTTTTTTACCGTTGAACGCATGAGGAGGCAGCTGCGCTGGGATCTGATCTTCGTCGCCGCCTTCCTCCTCCTTCTCCTCGTGAGATTCCTGAACCCGTCCATCTCCTTTGCAGAGAAGTTCATGGATCATGCATTCCTCGCCTCCATCATGCGGATGCCGCTCGTACCTCCGCTCGATCCCTGGTATGCGGGAGGTTTTCTGAACATCTATTACTATCTGGGATACTGGACGCTGGGCGCACTTGGCATTCTCACCGGAATACCCTCCACTGTCGTCTTCAACCTCGCACTGCCCACGTTCTTCGCCCTCGCTGTGCTGAATGCATATGCGCTCGGATGTGTACTCCTCGAGAGATATCGGTGGCTCCCCATGGCCATGATCTTCATCGTGAATCCTGCTTTTATGAAGGAATTGCTCACGGGCGCCGGATTGAGCTCTGCGATGTGGAACAGTACGAGGGTGATCGAAGGCACGATAAACGAATTCCCTTTCTTCTCGTTCCTGTGGGGGGATGTCCATCCGCATGTGATGGGGATCTTCAATCAGCTCCTTCTGATGGTTCTCCTCGTTTATGGGTACAGAAAATGGCCATCCCTGCATGACCGATCGCGATGCCTCATCGTTGCACTCTGTGCACTCAGTCTGGGCTCCATGTCCCTCCTCAATACATGGGACATCTTCATTTACGGCCCACTCGTGCTCTTCGCATTCACACTCATCCTGTTCAGGGATGGAGGGCATGTTACGTTCAAATACGGTATTCAGAAGTATTTCCCTCTATTCGGTGTTCCAATTCTTGCCATCCTGATCTATCTCCCGTACTACCTTCAGATACAGCCATCGGGCATCAGCGGGGTGTTTCTGGTGGAATTACCTTCAGATATCTCCCGGTTCCTGCTCGTTCATGGCATATTCCTCTCGATCTTCTACATGGTCATCTTCGAGGATCTCAGGAAAAGGCCATTCTGCCTTATCGTGGCAGTTCCATTCATTCTCGCCGGCTATCATGCAGCGGCGATCGCCGTGGTGCCATTCGTCTGCCTCATCACCCGCAGACCGCTCTCGATGCCCGAGCTCCTGGGCGCTTTCGGGCTCGCCACCATGCTTATCCCTGAGATGATCTATCTGAAGGACGGCTTCGGTATCGATTACTTCAGGATGAATACCGTCTTCAAGTTCTATTCTGCGGGCTGGGTGCTTTCTGCCGTATCCACGGGTTGCTTTGCAGGACGATGGTTCCACAGGCTGATGCTGCCTGCCACTGCCCGTCTGATCCTGAAGACCATGGGTGTCGCAATCCTCATTATCGCCTTTGCTGCACCCCTCTTCTTCGATCTCGATTACGGTTATGGTGGAGGCACGCTCGACGGTGCGCAGTACCTGAAGGGCATGCATCCCGGGGATGCAGACGCGATTGCATTTCTCAGGGGATGGCCGGGCAATATCACCCTCCTGGAGGCGGCAGGAGGCGATTACACTTATTATTCAAGAGTGTCCTCTTTCACCGGAATACCCGCAGTGATAGGGCAGCCCGGCCACGAGTACATGTGGCGCGGAGCAGAGGCGGCAATAACAGAGAGGGTGCGGGACGTCCGCACGATGTACGAAGACCCTTCGGAGGCGCCCGAATTGTTCGACCGCTACCACGTGGATCTCGTGTATGTGGGCGAGCTGGAACGGCAGAGCTATCGCCTCTCCCTACCGTCTGATCTGCTCGAGGCGATATACGAAGAGGGTGATGTGACCATCTACCGTGTGGTGCGGGGATAATATTTACAATGATGGCGGAGAATCAGACCGAATCTTCACTTTTACAGGAGCCGATTATGACCTCGATAAGTTTTATCTCTCTTCTCGATGTAATGAATAGGTTGCATTGTCACTCACTGATGAGTGATGAAGGAGAAACGACTCCTGAATGAGGTGAGTTATGCCCAGAGGATATGTCAAGTTCGAAGTTCCAGATGAGATACAGAACAAAGCGCTGGAAGCGCTGGAAATCGCGCGAGATACGGGTAAGATAAAGAAAGGCTCCAACGAAGCCACAAAGGCTGTGGAGCGCGGTCTCGCCGCACTCGTCCTTATCGGCGCCGATGTCGAACCAGAGGAGATCGTGATGCATCTCCCGCCGCTCTGCGACGAGAAACGGATACCTTATCTCTTTATCAAGAAGCAGAACGACATCGGCGCGGCGAGTGGCCTGGAGGTCGGGTCCGCCGCTGCAGCCATCCTGAAACCGGGAAAGGCAAAGGAGCTGGTGGACGATATCTGCAAGAAGGTTGGAAATCTCAAGGCCTGAGGGATTGAACCATGGCTGATACCGGTACCCCCGCCGAGGTGATCGAAGTGATCGGAAGCACAGGCATGCATGGAGAGGCGATGCAGGTGAAATGCCGTATCCTCGACGGGCCGAACAAAGGGCGAATCATCACACGGAACACCGTGGGCCCCATCAGAGAGGGGGACATACTCATGCTCCTCGAAACGGAGCGTGAAGCAAAGAAACTCTCGAAGAGGTGAGGTTGCATGGTCGAATCGCGCATTTGCAGTTTCTGCGGTCGCGGCGTGGAACCCGGCACAGGTATGATGTTCGTTCGGAAGGATGGCACCATATATTACTTCTGCGATACAAAATGCCGTCGAAATCACGAGCTGGGCCGCGTTCCCCGAAGGGTGAGGTGGACCGCTGCAGGCAGGAAGGCGAGAGGCAAGGAGTGAAAACGTTTGGAACGGACATTCGTCATGGTGAAACCCGATGGCGTGATGCGGGGTCTCGTGGGAGAGGTGATGAGCCGGTTCGAGAGGAGAGGATTCATCCTCGTCGGAGCGAGGCTCGAGATGCTGTCGAGGGAGAAGGTGAGAGAGCAGTACCGCGAGCATCTCTCCAAACCCTTCTATCCATCGCTTGAGGGGTTCATCACGAGCGGACCATGTTTCCTCATGGTCTGGGAGGGGCGCAATGCAATCGAGACTGCGAGGCGGATGATCGGCCCGACCAATCCGAGAGAGGCGGCACCCGGCACGATCCGGGGAGATCTTGCGATGGAAACGGGCCGAAATGTGATTCACGCCTCCGATTCGCAGGAGAGCGCCACCCGTGAAATCCGGATTCATTTCTCTGACGAGGAACTGGCCGAATACAGGGGGGCAGACACCCCATTCATGTACGAGTGGTCCGACTGATCGCATCGGACCTCGCCCATATCGTTTCCTGTTGATAACTCAGAAAGAACCTCATTTAAGAACGGTCTTTTTTCGGGATACTTTCACAGAAGTGCGGCAGCGGGGGCACGATGTGTACCACTCCGCCTTTCCTTTGTAATCCCACTGGTATCCGCACCTCTGACACTGGAGTATCATAATACCTATGTATGTATTTACTGCCCTGTAGATATGTATACCGATAGTATTATAAATGTATATATGTATGTATGTATTTACCAGATATTCGGGTGATCATATTGAACGGCATGAACTGTATCTGGGAGGGTTACAACGAAACCCAGCGTAGCATTCTCTCGTATCTCAATTCGCATCTGGAGAGCGGCAGGCACTACTTCAAGTCGAAGTACATCGCAGAGGATCTGGGACTTTCGCCGAAGGAAGTGGGGACGAACATGGGCATACTCGCAGAGATATGCGGCGACCTCAGGATTGTCCGGTGGAGTTATTCGAGCAGCACAACCTGGCTTGTCACACCCAACTACAGCTGAAGTCGGAGAGGACTCACCCCATCAGATCGAAATTTTTCTGAATTCAGCAGCTCCCGGCGCCCCTGTCGTGCAGGAAGACGTTGAGGGTGTGGCGGCACGCCGTTCTCCGATTGCGATCGATCCGAATTGCGATCCGGCGGTCGAATCCGGATGAAGCTCTGCTGTGCGCAGTTCTCGCCCCGCTGGGGCGATGTGGCATCCAACCTGAGGAGGGCGGGGGATATGATGCGCCGTGCGGCAGAGAGAGGTGCCGATCTTATCTGTTTTCCGGAGCAGTTTGCCACCGGCTGGTCGCCAGCACCAGTATTCGCACCGGAAGATCTGCAGGGCAAGATCGTGAGCACCCTACGCTCATTCGCAAAAGAGCATAAAATTGCAGTGCTTGGCAGTTTTATCGAAGATTTTTCACCGAAACCAAGGAATACCGCTTTTCTGGCGAACGAAAGAGGCGAGATTCTGGGCCTGTACGCGAAGATGCACCCGTTCGCTCCGGGTGGAGAGGATCGCTTCATCCATCCCGGGGGGAGGCGGCTGCTCATCGATATCCACGGTGTCAGTCTCGGTGTCGCCATATGCTACGACCTGAGATTCCCCTCGCTCTTCCAGGGTTATGCGGAAGAAGGCGCAAATGCAGCCCTCGTACCCGCTGCCTGGCCATGCAGGAGGCGGAGGCACTGGCAGATCTTCGTACAGGCGCGTGCCATCGAGAACCAGATGTATGTGGCAGGGATCAACTGCACCGGGAGGACGCCGATCGACGATTACTGTGGCGGATCGATGATCGTGGACCCCTGCGGTAAGGTGGCGGCAGAGGCGGGGGAGAGCGAGGAGCTGCTCATCGGAGAGATCGATCCAGACGTCGTCAGAAGGGCGAGAGAGGCATTTCCGGCATTCGGAGAACGAGGGGGTGAGGACCGTTGAAGGGTGGCGAGCATCTCCTGCTGAGCACCCTCTCCTCTCTCGCCATACTGATCCCATGGACGGGGATGACGAGCGCCGGTCTCCTCATCGTTATTCTCTGCGGGGTCGCAACAGGATCTCTCGCCCCGGATGCAGATGCGGACAGGGCCGCAATCCTGACGAGACCTTCGAGGGCGTTTCTGTATCGCCGGGTCTGCATCTCACCGGTGGAGTTCATGCTCCCATTATTAGGTCATGCGATCAGGTACACCATCTACTATCCACTCTCCTTTCTCTCCTGGCTCCTCTATGGAAAAAAGTACAGGCACCAGCATCGGGGCATCCTGCACTCCCTGCCGGGAGCGATCTTTACCAGCACAATCCTGACGCTTTATCTTTTCTTATGCGCTCTTCTCGCAGTCTCTTGGTTACAGAGGCCTGTCGAGATACCGGTATTCATCATCTTTGCATCCCTTCTCTCCGGTCACCTGATGCACCTTCTCCAGGACAGCTGCACGATCAGGGGTGTCCGGTGGATGTATCCGCTCAATGTCATGAATTTCAGGGGCGCACTCAGAACCGGAGATGGGACGCTGCAGACCGGCCTTCTATCCATCTCTCTGTGCACGGCCGTTGCTCTGATCGGGAGTGCCCGAATGTACGCCTTCGTCTCTCCCTGGTTGCTCACGTCCGTCTCCATCGGTTTGCTCTCCATGCTATGGGGACTCTTTCTCATCTCCTGTGATGCAGGTGTGGTGGCAGGACGATGATTATGCCCTCCAGCGACAAAGAGATATCATGCATCGCCTTGTCTGCGTCAATTGCGGTCAGAGTTATCCATCTCAGGAGATCGTCTATCAGTGCAGGAGATGCCAGCATCTGCTCGCGGTGGAGTATTCCCTGGACGAGATCCAGATCGAAACCGATCTCTGGAATTCGAGACCGCTTTCGGTGTGGCGATACCGAGAGCTGCTTCCCGTGAAGGGGGAGCCGGTCACCCTGCGGGAGGGTGGTACGCCGCTCTATCACCTCTCCCGCCTCGGAAAGGAGATGGGGATCCGTTCGCTCTATGCAAAGCACGAGGGGATGAATCCATCGGGATCGTTCAAGGACCGGGGGATGACGGTCGGGGTATCGATGGCCCTGGAGCTTGGGAAGAGAACGGTCGCATGTGCGAGCACTGGAAATACATCTGCGAGTCTGGCGGTATATGCGGCAAAAGCGGGGCTCCATGCGGTGGTGCTTCTGCCAGCAGGAAAGGTCGCCCTCGGCAAGGTGGCGCAGGCGCTGATCCATGGCGCGGAGGCGATTGCAATCAGAGGGAACTTCGATGAGGCGCTGGAGATGGTGCAGGAGCTATGCCGTTCTCACGGCCTTTATCTCCTCAACTCCATCAATCCCTACCGTCTCGAGGGGCAGAAGACGATCGGTTTCGAGGTGATCGACCAGTTGAAGGGGGCACCGGACAGGTTCGTGCTTCCGGTGGGAAATGCAGGCAATATTTCTGCCATATTCAAGGGTCTGATGGAGCTGAAGGCCCTCGATCTGGTGGACAGAATTCCCATGATGACAGGGATACAGGCAAAGGGTTCCCAGCCCGTGGTGAGGGCGATTAAAGGGGGCATGGATACGGTGGTGCCGGAGCAGAAGCCTGAGACCGTGGCAACCGCCATTCGCATCGGTGCGCCCGTGAATGCGGAGAAGGCGCTGGTCGCCATAAGGAGCACGGGCGGAACCGCCGAAGCAGTAACCGATGCGGAGATACTGGCGATGCAGCGGGAACTGGCGAGGAAGGAAGGAATTGGTGTCGAACCGGCCTCTGCCGCCTCGGTGGCTGGTGTGAAGAAGCTGGTGGAAAACGGGGTGATCGATCGCGACGAATGCATCGTGTGCGTCGTGACCGGACATCTGCTCAAGGATCCGGAGACGGTGATCGGACAGTGCAAACCTCCAACAGAGATAGATGCAGACATCTCCTCACTGGTATCTGCCTTGCGCTTGTGATCTGCGTTCATGCAGCGGTCGCACTCACCGCGGTATATGAGATATCAGAGGACGGAAGAAGCGCCATCGGTGCGGTCGAACTGGAGGATGCAGAAGATTACTTCTTCTTCGAGGTGGGCCTCCTCGGTGAACGCATTCCGGCAAACGTGCAGAATATCACCCTGATCAGCAGGGACGCTCTCTGCAACCCCTGCAACTTCAGCAGGGAGGGGTCGGTTCTCGAGTTCCAGAAGGGAAATTACACGTTAACGTATGCCAGGGAGGTGAGGGACAACCATTTTATCGCCGTTTTCGAAAGGCCGTACGATGTGGAGGTCATACTGCCTTCGGGCCTCGACGTTCGGAATCGCCTCATCGGCAGCATCAGCCAGGGGGGCGTGGTGACCGAGGAGGAAGGTCACCTCTCCATTCGCTGGAACAATACGAGGATGGCCGAATGCAGGTTTTACGAACCATTCAGGGAAGTCCTCCTGATGACCTTTTTCACGTTTCTCGGTGTGGTCGCAGTGGTGCTGTTCGTGCCGTTCCTGCTCACGGGAAGACGGAGGGACTGAGGGAAGTTCTGCGCGCAGGCTGATAAAATCCCCTGATGACGACTTTTTACTTGCAAAGACCGCCATCAGGATCCCTGTCGCCATGCGGTGATCCATCTTCGGGGCAGGGGGTTGGGCCGGTGCCGGCACATGGCATGAAGACAGGGGGAGCAGAATCATGTGGAGCGCCAGTGCGCATGATACATTGCCGATACGGATCGCATCCGTGAATCAGAGGTGCGTCGATGACTGACATGCGGATTTCAGCGCGTATCCTGCTGAAATCGAACCGGGGCATCGCGGGAAAAATCGAAGATTGCCGCGTATTTTTTTATGGTTATCTCTGAGTGAATAAAAGCGCACTGCCATCCGTATTCCCATGACACGATCCGGGCATCGTAGAGGCGATGGAAAAATGAGTATGGAAGCGGAAGAAGCGAAGGTCCGGATCGAACCTTCACTTCCTCGGTTTCAGATCCAGCCCGTATCTGGAGGCATTCGCATCCGCTATCGCCTGTATCTTGGCGATCTCGGCCTCCTGCCTGATCGGTTTGAAGAGGTGCCTGAACCTCTTCTGCTGCTTGAGGTACTCTTCCACGGGTTTCCTCATGATCTTTTTGACCTTCGTCACCTGTCCATTGTTCATCTCGAAGACAGGCCAGAGACCCGTCTCCACGGCGAGCTTTCCGATCGCGATCGTCTGGCTGCCCTCGAATCCCCAGCCTGTGCAGCAGGGCGAGTGCACCTGGACATAGCAGGGACCCTCGGTGTTGATCGCCCTCTCCACCTTCTGCATCAGATCCATCGGGTATGCAACGGAGGTGGTGGCGACATAAGGGGCACCATGTGCCGCCATGATCTGCGGCATATCCTTTTTGGGGCGCCTGTTGCCGAAGGATCGTGCTCCGGCCGGACTGGTGGTGGTGCTGGCATCGTAGGGTGTCGCCCCCGATCTCTGGATACCCGTATTCATGTACGCCTCGTTGTCCATGCAGATGTAGGTGAAGTCATGGCCCCTTTCGAACGCCCCGCTCAGGCAGAGGACACCGATGTCGAAAGTGGCACCATCCCCTCCGACCACCACCACCTTCTCCGATCTCTTCTGCCTCTTCAGCGCCACTTCAACACCCGATGCGACCGCGGCCGCGTTCTCGAAGAGGGAGTGGATCCATGGAACCCTCCAGGCGGTCTCCGGATATGGTGTCGAGAAGACCTCCAGACAGCCGGTGGGTGAGACCACGATCACATCCCTGCCCGTCGCCTTGAGCACGAGCCTCGTGCCCAGCGCATGCCCGCACCCCGCGCACGCACGGTGGCCGCAATCGAAGAGCTCCAGGGTTTTATCGATCGCCATTCAGAGCACCTCCTCCCGTAGACCATAGAAGATATCTCCTCCGCCCGCCTCCGCCAGGCCGACGATACGGCGCACATCCCTCTTTCTGATATCCCTTCCACCCAGTCCGGCGATACAGTCGAGGATCTCGATGCCTGTCCCGTACAGCGTGTCCCGCATCTCCAGACCGACCGCACCCTTCGAACCGATCGAGACGTTCTTGTCCAGAATCGCCACCCTGCTCACCCCGGAGAGTGCCTTCTTCACATCCTCGAAGGGGAACGGCCTGAAGACACGGAGGTTGAGTAGCCCGACCTTCTTACCCTCTCCTCTCATCTCGTCGATCGCATCCTTGACGGTTCCGCAGAGCGAACCCATCGCCACCAGGGCGGTGTCCGCGTCCTCCAGGCGGTACGATTCGACAAGATCGCTGTAATCGCGGCCGAAACGTTCGCCGAACTCCTTTCCGCACTCCTTCAGCACGCCCTTCGCACGCTGCATCGCACGTTCCATCTCGTATCTGAACTCCATGTAATAGTCGGGAGTCGCATACATGCCGAAGGATATCGGATCCCGCGCATCGAGGCGCTGGTATGGAGAGAATGCAGGCAGAAATGCGTCCACCTCTTCCTGGCCTGGAATATCGACGGGTTCGTAGGTATGGGTCAGGACGAAACCATCGAAGCAGACCATCGCAGGCAGGAGCACGCTGTGATCCTCTGCCACGCGGTATGCAATGTAGTGGAGATCATGCGCCTCCTGGCAGTCCTGCGCATAGAGCTGCAGCCAGCCCGAGTCACGAAGAGAGATCGAGTCCTGATGATCGTTCCATATCGACAGGGGTGCACTGAGCGCCCTGTTTGCGATCGTCATCACCAGCGGGAGCCGCATGCCCGCCGCATTGAAGCAGACCTCGAACATCAGCGCCAGACCCTGTGACGTGGTGGCAGAATACACCCTCACACCTGTCGCGCTGGCCCCCAGGCACGCAGAGAGAGCCGAGAATTCGCTCTCGACCGTGATGTAATCTGCTTCCAGGAGCCCGTCCGCCACCATCTCGGCCAGCCTCTCGACGATGTGCGTCTGCGGCGTAATCGGGTATGCAGAGATCACCCCGGGTTTCGAGAGCCTGACCGCCTCCGCCACCGCATGGGAACCCTCCATGATCTGTGTCATTTCTCCTCCCTCGTCATTTCTATATCCTCTGCCGGGCATTCCTCCGCACACAGGCCGCAGCCCTTGCAGTAATTGTAATCTGCGTCGTAGAAACCATCCTGATTTTCATGGACCGCACTCTCCGGGCAGATGAGTGCACAGATCCCGCACTTCGTGCACTTATCATGCTTGAAGTTGGGTTTGAACGTCCTCCAGGCACCGGTCCTGTTTTCCCGGCTTTTTCCTGGCCTCGCAGTGCACCCCACGGACAGGGTCATACGGTGCCACCTCTCACTTCATTGTAGGCGAGGTTGGCCGCTTTCACGTTCTTTTCCGCCATCTCGCCCGAGAACCTGTGACGCAATGCTCTCTCGAGCGCCTCGAGGTGTATGACATCTGTGGCAGCTGCGAATGCCCCCAGCAGCGCCGTGTTGGTGATGGGGACACCCAGAACATCGAGAGCGATTCGGGTCGCATCCAGCGTCATCAGCCTGACACCCTCTGGAACCTCAGATTCAATCCTCCTCTCCGTATTGATGATGGCGATACCCCATTCCTTCATGCCGGAGAACACATTCACATCTCCGATGAGGGTGCTGTCCTGCACGATGATGTAATCGGGCTCGTATACCTGACTGCGCAGCCGTATTTTATCCTTTGAAAACCTGACAAACGCCTGGACAGGGGCTCCTCGCCGTTCCACCCCGAAGGCGGGAAAGGCCTGGGCATACATGCCGCTCTCGAATGCGGCGGTGGCGATCAGTTCTGCCGCAGTGACAGAACCCTGACCACCCCTTCCATGGATCCGCAACTCCTTCACAAAAATCCCTATAATCCTACATGATTAATCATGGATTAATATATCGATTTCAGGACCCTTACGCCAGAAAAGCCGATAAAATACTTTGTAAAAACGAATCCATGCGAAAATTTGAGACTTTTCTTCATCTGGAGCCATTCATACCACCGGTTCTTACCGACTCCGCAGAGATCGGTGGCAAACCATATGGCCACCGCATATGGCGGGAGTGTTGCGAGATCGCGAAAGACGCCCATTTTCTTCGAATAAGATCTTCAGAGGCAGGAATCCTGCATTCATCCATATAAATTTCATGCCGTTCGAGAGCAGGGAAGGGCGAACCCATGGAGGAGCGGCACTCACAGATCGACTCCGATCCCGAGAATGTCTCTCCCTCCATTAAAGACATCATGCGCGATCCTGACCAGTCCTCGGGCGGCACACCATTCGTCATAGACCGCGATGTTCTGGCGGAGCAGCCCCTTCACCTCCGGGGCGATGAACGGGGCCATCGAACCTGTGAGCGCGACCTTTGAGGAGGGGTTGAGCATCTGCAGGGCAGCGCATTCCATCGCAGAGAAGAGGGAGAGTGCAGGAATGCGATCTTCAGGTGGGAGGTGGTAGTTCACACCCGCCCGCTGGAATGCGCTGTTCGCGGTAATCCTTCCCTCGTCTATCCTTCGAATCGCATCCACGTCGATGGCCCCCTGTGTGGTGCCCGGCGCGAATATACAGGCATCGATCGCACCGACGATGCGGTTCTGGCTGACAAGAAGGGAGACTGTGTTGGAACTGACATCGGAGATCACCACATCCGGGCCGAGATCGTGAACCACCTCGTACGCGATGCCGATCTTCTCGGGGCTCGCCTGATGGGAGTATACCCTGAAACGCCTGTCTGTCGGAGAGTCCCGGTGCAGACCGGGAATCACCACTGCCGGTAGACCGCTCGCCGCGATCTCGTCGTATACTCTGGTACCTCCACCCACATGTTCACCCGCACCCTTCTGGCTGATCACTCCACGGTTTTTGACTCTCCCGATGGGCCTGATCTCCGTGAGGCCATCTCCCATCGAGTAACAGACCGCTATACCCTCGATCTCCTCCAGCGGGGCGAGGCGTTCGAGCTGCGAACAGGAGAAATCCCTCGCTTTCATCCTTGAAATCTTGAATTCACCGGTCTCGGACGCAAATCGAATGGCCGTCGTCCCGTGGTCTATTCCGATGAACATAGCAGTATTCCTATACCACAGGAGATATATTAGTAAAATATGTTCAGTGTCGTGACCGGTGGCGCAGGATTCATCGGTTCGCATATCGTGGATGCACTGGTCCAGAAGGGCGAGGACGTGCTCGTCATCGACAACATGAAGACAGGCAGTGTCGGGAACATACAGCAGCACCTGCGGGAGGGCAGAGCGAGGCTCATCCAGGCAGATCTGACCATGGATGGGTGGCAGGACGCATGCGAAGGTGCCTCGCGCATCTACCATGTCGCCGCCGATCCGGATGTCAGGGAGAGTGCGATCCTCCCCGAAGCCCAAATCTCGAACAATGTACTCGCCACCGCACGCGTACTCGATACGATGAGGAGGTTCGATATACCTTCCATTGTATTCACATCGACCTCCACCGTATACGGGGAGGCACGGGTGATACCAACTCCGGAGGATTATTCGCCGATGGAGCCCATTTCGGTGTACGGGGCGACGAAGCTCGCGGCAGAGGCACTGATCTCGGCATACTGCCATTCGTTCGGGCTCACCGCATGCGTCTTCAGGTTCGCCAACATCATCGGTGAAAGGGCCACTCACGGCGTCTGCTGGGACTTCATCGAGAAGCTGAGAAAGAATCCGCATGCGCTCGAGATTCTCGGGGATGGGAGGCAGATAAAGTCGTATCTCGAGGTACATGCCTGCGTGGAGGCGATTCTCTTTGCCGCGGAGAAGTCCGGGAAGGGTTATAACGTCTTCAATATCGGCTCTGAGGACTGGATCGATGTCAGGAGCATTGCGGATATCGTGGTGGAGGAGATGGGTCTGGACGGGGTGGAGTACAGGTTCACCGGAGGTGAGAGGGGCTGGGTCGGGGATGTCCCCCGGATGCTCCTCTCTATCGAGAAGATAAGATCGCTTGGATGGAGGCCTTCGGTCGGGTCAGGGGAGAGCGTGAGGATGGCAGTAAAGGCGCTGCTCGGGAAGTGATCGCGTGGATGCGGTGGCAGCGCTGTACGTGCTCCTTCTCGCAGCGGTCCCTTTCTTCGAGGCGAGGTACACCATACCGGCGGCGATCATCAGTGGATACTCACCACAGGAGGCGTTTCTTCTCGGTATCACTGGAAACATGCTTCCTGTTGTTCCACTCCTGCTGCTCCTCGATCCGGTCTCGACATGGTTGAGCGGGCGCATGACCCTCTTCAGGAGGTTCTTCGAATGGCTGTTTGCAAGGACGAGAAAGCAGAATGACCGGATCGAGAGGTGGGGAGCGATCGCGCTCTTCTCCTTTGTCGCCGTACCTCTGCCGATGACCGGTGCATGGAGCGGATGTGCTGCTGCTTTCGTCTTTGGGATCAGGTTCAGGTATGCATTCCCGGCAATTGCGCTGGGCACGATCGTGGCGGCCCTCATCACCACACTCGCAGCGTTGGGAGTTCTCGGGTATCTGGGGTACCGGACATGAAGTACATCGTCGTCGTCGGGGATGGGATGGGCGATGAACCGCTGGAGGAGCTCGGAGGCAGGACGCCCCTCGAGTATGCAGAGACGCCGAACATGGACACGATCGCCAGAGAAGGTGCGTGCGGCTTGATGAAGACGGTCCCGGAGGGCTTCGAACCGGGCAGCGATATCGCCAACCTCTGCATTCTGGGCTATAATCCGGGGCGCTACCACACGGGAAGGGGACCGCTGGAGGCAGCGAGCATGGGCATTGAACTCGCCGAGGGTGACATCGCATACCGTTGCAACCTGGTGACGGTGGAGGACGGCCTCATGATCGATTTCACCAGCGGACATATATCGGGTGATGAAGGGGCACGCCTCATTTCGGCACTCTCGAAGGCAGCAGGGGATACGGTCTCCCTTTACCCCGGCGTCTCCTACAGAAATCTGCTCGTGGTCCATCACGGCGAAGGAGCAGAGACCACTCCTCCCCACGATATCGTTGGCGAGCCAGTGGCCCCCCATCTTCCACGCGGTGGTGATTCACCGTTGCTGAGGGCGCTGATGGAGAGGAGCGCAGGTGTATTTTCGAACCATCCCGTGAATCAGGCACGGAGAGGTGCCGGCAGGAGGCCGGCCACAATGATCTGGCCATGGGGTGGGGGAAGAAGGCCGGCATTACCTTCCTTCATGGAGAGATACGGGATCAGCGGCGGCATGATATCGGCGGTGGATCTGCTCAGGGGCATTGGACGTCTCGCCGGGATGGAGGTGATCGATGTGCCGGGAGCAACGGGATTCCTCGATACCGATTATCAGGCGAAGGCAGAGTACGCCCTGCGCGCCATCGATCGTCATGACTTCGTGTATGTGCATGTGGAGGCGCCAGACGAGGCCTCGCATATGGGTAGCATCAGAGAGAAGGTAAGAGCGATCGAGAGGATCGACGAGATGCTCGGGACGATCGCATCCGGTTTCGGGGGCGTCATTGCGGTGCTCACCGATCACTGCACACCCATACGGCTGAAGACGCATTCATCCGACCCTGTGCCTTTTGCGGTCAGGGGTGTATGGCGGGATGGCTGCAGAGGGTTCAGCGAACGGGCCGCGAACAGGGGTGCACTGGGCCTCATCAGCGCGCTTGACTTTCTCCCCATGATGTTCAGGGAAAGCGGCTGACATTTTTCCGCAGGAGTCCCCGCTGCATCCAGGGCTCCTGTGTTCCGCATGATTTATTGTCGATCGAAGGAACCCATGGGGTGAAGGGAGATGGAAGTGGATCCCGCGGAACTCATCGGGAGAGTAGAAGAGGAACTGGGGGGGCTGTCCACCATTCAGCGGATACTCCTCGCCACGGATGGTTCGGTCACATCCCTGCTCGAGACGCTCATCAAAGGCCGGATCTCGATCGAGACACTCGTCCAGAGGATCGTACCAGCCAGTGCAGTGGTCGCGCAACTTCTGGAAGTCGCCGATGGGGAGGAGGTGAACCTCCGCGTCGTCATAATGAAGGAGGCGGCCACCGGCAGGGCGCTCATGTACGCCAGGTCCTACACCCCGCTTTCGAGGCTGGAACCGGTATTCCGTTCTGACCTCCTGAGGGCAGACATTCCGATCGGACGCATCATGAAGAGGCACAGAATCGAGGCCCGCAGAGAGATATCGGCCATGGAGGTCCTCCATGCCGACGAGGAGCTCTCAAAGGTTTTGGGAATATATCAGGACGAACCCCTGCTTTCCCGAAGGTACTGCATCATCAGGCATGATAAACCGCTCATCTCGATCCAAGAGGTGTTCCCTGCCCGCCTCTTTCCAGAGCGGGCGAGTGTGATCGTGGAGGCACCATCGCGGCTGCATCTCGGTCTCATCGAGATGAGCGGGGCCCTTTCCAGAGTCGATGGAGGAATCGGTATGGCCCTGGAACGGCCATCCACCCTGCTCGAGGCGAGGATGGGCACTGAGACCATCGTAAGAGGTGGGGATGCAGCGACGAGAGAGAAGGTTCGCACAATCGCGGAGAGGATCGTCGGCCACCTCGGGGTAACATGGAAGGCCGATATCACCCTCCACCGGGTCATCCCATCCCACACGGGGCTGGGGAGCGGGACCTCACTTGCACTCTCCACGGCCTCTGCTTTATTCAGGTTGGCAGGGAGATCCTGCATGGTCAGGTCTCTCGCAGAGCTGACCGGAAGGGGTGGCACCTCGGGGATCGGGACCGCTGTATTCGAACAGGGGGGATTCGTGATCGATGGCGGGCACAGCTTCGGACCGGGTAAGGCAAAGGAGGACTTCAGACCGAGTGCAGCGAGCACCGGAGTTTACCCGGCAATGACGATGGTACGCCACCCATTCCCCGAGGAGTGGGGGGTTATCCTCGTGACCCCGGATGTGCCGCCGGGTGCGAGCGGGAGAAAGGAGGTGGATATATTCAGGAGTGCATGTCCGGTTCCAGTCGAGGAAGTCCGGGAGATCTGTCACGAAGTCCTCGTGCGGATGATTCCAGGTGTGGTGGAGCGTGATCTCAAGCTCTTTGGAGCCGCTGTGAACAGACTGCAGGAGCTGGGCTTCAAAAAGAAGGAGATTGCGGAGCAGGCACCGGTGGTGAGAGAACTGATGAAAACGCTCAGAAGCGAGGGGGCCGTCTGCGCAGGGATGAGCTCCTTCGGCCCTTCCGTATACGCGATTGCGGAGGAGGGGTACGCTCATCTTCTCCAGGAGGCCCGCGAGGTGATGGGTGAAGCCGGAGGGGACGCGATCCTCACTTCCGTGAGGAATTCGGGTGCACATTTCACGCAGGTATGACCATGTGGGATAATTTTTGATTATCGCATGCAGAGATGTATGTATATGGGCAGCAAAAGGAACCTCTCGGTCGGTATCACAGTGAATCTCGATAATTACGAGAACCTAAGGCTCGAGGTGAGCGGCGAGGTGTCAGGTGAGGAGGAGGCAGAGGAGCTGATACAATTCCTGGACGGGATCCTCGGCAGGTTTGGGAGGGGGTCAGAAGAGACGGCAGCGAAGATCGAGAGTTACCGAAAGAGGGTCATCCGATCTCCCGGGCCACCCGTCGTTATCCCAAAGACCCCGGAGATGGGAGTCTCGCCCACCCCGGAGGCAGAGGCGAAGCCAGTGGTATCCGGGGAAGCCCCTTCAATGCCGCCCCCTGTGATCGAGAAGGAACCCATTATGGTGGCCAAGGAACCCGTTTTTCCCACCAGACCCAGAACGCTACCTGATCCGGAGACTTCGCAGGCAGCCGTGAAAAAAAGCGTCGATGAGAGTGCAGCGGTGCCATCAGAATTCAGATGCGAGAGGTGCGGTGTACCGATCACTCCGGTGCAGCGGAAACTGAGCCGGCTCTTCCAGGACAAGGACCTCTGCAGGAGCTGCCTGAACAGGCCATGATGTTCGCGAAATCGTATGTGCAGAACGACCGAAGCACTATCCGGGGAATGAGGATCTGAACATGGAGAGGCAGCAGCTGAGATGGGACGAGACGCTCTTCAGGGATCCCGAAGTCTTCGAGTTCGATTACGTGCCGGAACAGTTCCACCAGCGGGATTCGCAGATGCGCGAGCTCACGCTCCAGATCAAACCCGGCCTCAGAGGCGTGCGCCCCCTGAACACCATCTGCCGGGGGCTCCCCGGCACAGGGAAGACGACCAGTGTGCGGAAGCTCTTCGCACAGGTGGAGGAATCGACCAGGAAGCTCGTCCCCGTTCACATCAACTGCCAGATCGACAACACGAAGTATGCGGTCTTCTCCCAGATCTACAGGAAGCTGGCCGGGCATCTGCCACCTGCCACCGGCACCTCCTTCAAGCAGCTCTTCGATGCAATCGCCCGTCTCATGCTCAAGGAGGGTGCGGTGCTTGTCGTCGCACTCGACGATGCAAATTACCTGATGTACGAGAACGAATTGAACAAGGTTCTCTACACGCTCCTGCGATCGCACGAATCGTACCCCGGCACAAGAATCGGGATCATCATCATCCTGTCGGATATGGCGGTGGATCTGAACCGGGCGGTGGATCCGAGGGTCGCATCTGTCTTCAGACCGACGGAGATATATTTCCCGCCCTACAGCGAGGAGGAGGTGGAGTACATACTGAAGCAGCGGGTGATGCAGGGTTTTTACCCGGGGGTGCTCTCCGAGAAGATGTTCGAACTCGCAGTGGAGCAGACGATGAAGAGCGGTGATCTGAGGGTGGGCATCGATCTCCTGAAACGCGCGGCACTCCAGGCGGAGATGCAGGGGAGGCGAAGGATCGAGCGGGAGGATATATGCCGTGCATACGAGATATCGAAGAACCTGCATCTGGATTTCACCGTCAGGGCGCTCAGATCGGAGGAGCGTGCCCTCCTCGCGAAAATTGCGGAGAGGAGTCTAAGGGACGAGGAGATGAATGCAGGGGATGTTTTTACGGCGGTGAAGGACGACCTCTCGATCGGATACACAAAATTTTACGAGATGCTCAAGAAATTCGATGCGATGCGGCTGGTGAACCTGCATTATCGTGACGGGCGGGGAAGAACGCGTCTCATCAGCCTCCGATACGAGCCGGAGCAGGTCCTTTCAAGGCTGAAATAAATCCGGTTGAATGTCGGAATGCCAAATTGCATGCCTTTTTGAGAAAAGAATAACTCACGCCATGCAATGGCGCTCCGGATGAGTTATGAGTGTGGCGGTTCAATCCACCAAAAAGGAGAGAATCCTTCGTAAAGTGTCTCTTAAATGAAAAATGGGCTTATCATGTCAGAAGGATCCCTGCGAATCCAAAAAAAGGATGTCAGGACTGCCGTTCTGCAATAAAAAAAGAAGAATTATGAATACCGGAGTTATGTTGTATGATGGGGATTTGTTGTGATCAGTGTGAACGAACTAGCACTGGATCTCTTCGATGATATGGTGGACTATCCCGAGGACTTCAATGCGGTATTCCACCAGCTCGATAATGGCTCGAGGATCGTCGACTGCGGAGTGAGCACATCGGGTGGATATCTCGCAGGCAAACGCTTTACCGAGATATGCATGGGTGGACTCGGCGAGGCCGCGTTCTTCATGGGCCGGGTCGGGCAGACGCCGTTGCCCTTCATCCAGATCAGCACCGATTATCCGGCGATCGCCTGTCTGGGGGCGCAGAAGGCCGGATGGACCGTCAAGATGGGAAATTTCTTCGCAATGGGGAGCGGTCCTGCACGGGCTCTCTCGCTCAAGCCGAAACATACATACGAGGTGATCGATTACGAGGATGACTTCGACTATGCGGTGATCGCCCTCGAGAGCGAGAAGCTACCGAACAGCAGTGTGATGGAGAAGATCGCCGAGGAATGCGGGGTGGAGGTGGCGAATAGCTGCGCGGTCGTCGCCCCCACCGCATCCATCGTGGGATCCATCCAGGTCGCCGGCAGATGTGTGGAGACCGCCATTTACAGACTGAACGAGCTGGGTTTCGATACCCGGAAGGTGATCGCCGGCATCGGCTGCGCACCCATCGCACCGGTGAAGAAGGATGGTACGCGGGCGATGGGTTCCACGAACGATGCGACCATCTACCATGGGAGCATCATGCTCACGATGAAGGCGCCCGAGATAAAGGAATACCTGGAGAGAATACCGAGCAACAAATCGAAGGGATATGGAAAACCATTCTACGACATCTTCAAGGAGGCGAACTTCGACTTCTACAAGATCGACACCTCCCTCTTCTCTCCGGCAGAGGTCGTGATCAACGAGCTCTCTGAAGGCGCCGTTTATCATGTGGGGCGTGTCAATCCAGAGGTGACCCTGAAATCCTTCGGGTTCTTATGAACCCATAATTCTTATTAAAATCGTTTGATGGCACGAAACCGAGTTTATCCTCGCCGCAGCCGGATATATCCAATCTTTTTTAAACCCTGCCGCCCCTGACCATCAAAGACCTTCTGGAGATCAATATATGGAGAACGGCGGTGTCGCACCATTGTTTCATCGTAATTTTTTTCAGGTTTTATGTCCCATTGCCCCTTCTCCGGTCATTCAACCCTTCATCTCGCCATTTGAAAAAAAATCAAATCCTGTCGATTTTTCCTGGCAGAGTGGTAAATACTGTTGGTGGACGTATGCAGAGAAAATGGCTCGAAATGACTCGCACAGGTTTAAATGTGAATGCTGCAGAATAAAAAACCGGCAGGAATTGTCCGAGCATCAACAATTTTAATAACGAACGCACGCAAATGTGATCGGCAGCCTCTGCGATCCTTCGGGTATCGGAGTGCGGAGGGCTTGTGGTCTAGCGGTTATGATACCGCCTTTACAAGGCGGGGATCGGCGGTTCGAATCCGCCCAAGCCCATCTTCTTTTCGTGAAATCGTGAAAATAATGGGCTGATCCTGATGTTAGCATCTCTGATTAAATAATCGACGAATTTAGATGCATTCGTGACATATTCACGAAGAAAAATTCGTGCTTCTTTGGAGAGCGTGAACTCTGACAATTTCCTTTCGCGTTTGTAATTTTTCTGTTTTGCGGATTTCTCGATTTTATGGCCTCTTTTTCAACTTTATAAACAATGATATATCTGTATATGCGGTGGACGGAGATCGGGAGAAGCTGCGAAGGGGGGGTGGTGAGGTTGTTGAAGGTGTGGCAAATTGAAAAGTGAAGTGAATGGTATCTGGTATGGTTTCATTGAGAATAGAATATAATTGAAAGAGGATGATTTGACTATCGAGCCAGGAAATTTTAGGGAGCGTACACGAAGTGATGTAAAATAAAATCCCCCGTATCCTACAGTGATTT